>DATMQV010000063.1:0-6408 GCA_035566615.1 Xanthobacteraceae bacterium | reverse complement strand
CGATAGCCGACGCCGTTGATCTCGAGCCGCTGCTCGAAGCCTTTGGTGACGCCGGCGATCAGGTTGGCGATCAGGGTGCGCGAGGTGCCCCACTGCGCGCGCGCGCGCTTGGTCTCGTTGCGCGGATCGATTTTGATGCGGTCGCCATCGAGCGCCACCGACACGTCGTCGTGCAGCACGACTTCGAGCGTGCCTTTCGGGCCCTTCACCTTGACCGTCTGACCGGCGACGTTGGCGGTGATCCCTGAGGGAACCGCGACTGGTCTTTTACCGATGCGGGACATGACTCTGTTCCGTTCTCTTCTTTTCCTCGCCGCGGATCCGCTTAGAATACCGTGCAGAGGATTTCGCCGCCGACATTGGCGTCGCGCGCGGCATGATCCGCCATGACGCCTTTCGGCGTCGAGACGATCGCCACACCGAGACCGTTGTTGATGCGCGGCAGATTCCTGACCGAGGTATAGACGCGACGCCCGGGCTTGGAAATCCGCTCGATCTCGCGGATCACCGGCTCGCCTTCGAAATACTTCAGCTCGATATCGAGCTCGGCGCGGCCTTCGCGCTCGGTGACCGTGTAACCGCGGATATAGCCTTCGCTCTTGAGCACCTCGAGCACGCTTTCGCGCAGCTTCGAGCCCGGGCTCGAAACCTTGCTCTTGTTGCGCATCTGCGCGTTGCGGATGCGGGTCAACAGATCGCCGAGCGGATCGTTCATCGACATCGTGCGATCCTCCTCACCAGCTCGACTTCACCAGGCCCGGGATCAGCCCCTTCGAGCCGAGTTCCCGCAGCGCGATGCGCGACAGCTTGTGCTTGCGATAGAACGCGCGCGGGCGGCCCGTCACTTCGCATCGGTTGCGGATGCGGGTGGCGGACGAGTTGCGCGGCAATTCCGCAAGCTTGAGCGTCGCGGCGAAGCGCTCTTCGACCGGCTTGTCCTTGTCCTGGACGATCGCTTTCAAGCGCGCCCGCCGGCCGGAGAATTTCTTCGCCATCCGCCGCCGCCGGTTGTTCTTCTCGATGGAACTCTTCTTCGCCATCTAGTTCTCCTCGCTGCTCCGCGTCTGAGGCCCTTGCCGCCTCACTGCCGGAACGGAAAATTGAATGCCGTCAACAGCGCGCGCGCCTCGTCGTCGGTGCGCGCGGTGGTGCAGACGGTGATGTCCATGCCCCAGACCTCGGCGGTCTTGTCGTAGTCGATCTCCGGGAACACGATGTGCTCTCTGATGCCGAGCGAATAATTGCCGCGGCCGTCGAAGCTCTTTGGGTTGAGGCCGCGGAAGTCGCGCACGCGCGGCAGCGCGATGTTGATCAGCCGGTCGAGAAACTCGTACATGCGCGCCTTGCGCAAGGTAACCTTGCAGCCGATCGCCTGACCGTCGCGCAGCTTGTAGGTCGCGATCGACTTGCGCGCCTTGGTGATCACCGCCTTCTGGCCGGAGATGAGCGCGAGATCGGAGGCGGCCGCGTCGACCTTCTTGCGGTCGGCGACGCCTTCGCCGATGCCCATGTTGATCACGATCTTGTCGAGCACGGGGATCTGCATGCGGTTCTTGTAGCCGAACTGCTCGGCGAGCTTGCCGCGGATCTTCTCGTCGAACTCGACCCTCAGCCGCGCGGGAACGCGCGGCTCCGGCTCGCGCGCGACCTTTTCGCCGGCAGCCTTTTCGCCGCCGGCCTTCGCGCCTTTGTCGCCCTTGCCGGCTTGAGCCGCCTTCGGCGCCTTGTCGGCCTTTTCGCCCTTGGCGGGCTTCGCCGCCTGCTCGGCTTCCGGGCCCGCCTTAGCCGGCTTCTTGGCTTTCTTGTCTTCCTTATCAGCCATCGATCTCTGCTCCCGAACGCTTGGCGACCCGCACCTTCTTGCGATCGTCGCCTTGACCTATGATCTTGAAGCCGACGCGGGTCGGCTTTTTGTCCTTCGGATCGGCCAGCGCGATGTTCGACAAATGGATCGGCGCCTCTTTCGAGATGATGCCGCCCTCGTGCGTCGCGTCCTGCCGCTGATGACGCTTGACCATGTTGACGCCGCGCACCAGCGCGCGGTCATTATCGCGGCGCACCTCAATCACCTCGCCGCTGCGGCCCTTGTCGCGTCCGGCGATCACGATCACCGTGTCGCCCTTTTTGATTTTTGCCGCCATCACAGCACCTCTGGCGCGAGCGAAATGATCTTCATGTGATTCTTCGCGCGCAATTCGCGCGGCACCGGGCCAAAGATGCGGGTACCGACGGGCTCCATCTGCGGATTGATCAACACCGCCGCGTTGCGGTCGAAACGGATGATCGAGCCATCGGGCCGCTTGATGTCCTTGGCGACGCGCACGATCACCGCCTTCATCACATCGCCCTTCTTCACGCGGCCGCGCGGGATCGCCTCCTTGACCGAGACGACGATGACGTCGCCGATGGTGGCGTATTTGCGCTTGGAGCCGCCCAGCACCTTGATGCACATGACGCGGCGCGCGCCGGAATTGTCCGCCACGTCGAGATTGGTTTGCATCTGAATCATGGGCTACCCCACTTACTTCCTGTTCCGGCGCCGCGCTTACGACGCTTGCTTTTTCTCACCGCGCACCACCGCCCAGCGCTTGAGCTTAGAGATCGGCCGATGCTCTTCGATCCACACGGTATCGCCCACCTTGAACTCGTTGTTCTCGTCGTGAGCGTAGTATTTCTTCGAGCGGCGCACGGTCTTCTTGAACAGCGGATGGGTGAATCGGCGCTCGACGCGCACCACCACCGTCTTGCTTTGTTTGTCGCTGACCACGACGCCTTGCAGGCTGCGCTTGGGCATTTCTAATCCTCTTTAACTCTTCGCCGCCGTCTTTACCGCAGCCTTTGACGCTGTCTTGGGCGCGCGCTTCTGCCGCGCGACGGTCTTCAGCCGCGCGATGTCGCGCCGCACTTGGCGCACCCGTGAGGTGTTCTCCAACTGACCGGTGGCCCGCTGGAAGCGCAGGTTGAACTGCTCCTTCTTCAGCTTGAGCACCTCGTCGTCGATCTGATCGACGCTCATCGTCTTGATGTCGGCTGCTTTCATCGTCATGCCTATTCGCTGATGCGCTCGACGAAGCGCGTCTTGATCGGCAGCTTGGCGGCGGCGAGCGCCAGCGATTCCTTGGCGACCGCGACCGGCACGCCGTCGATCTCGAACAGGATGCGACCCGGCTTCACCCGCGCCACCCACAATTCCGGCGCGCCCTTGCCCGAGCCCATGCGGACTTCGAGCGGCTTCTTCGAGACCGGCACGTCCGGGAACACCCGGATCCAGACCCGGCCGGCCCGCTTCATGTTGCGCGTGAGCGCACGGCGCGCGGCTTCGATCTGCCGCGCCGTGATCCGCTCCGGCTCCATCGCCTTCAGCCCGAACTGGCCGAATGCCAGCGTGGCGGCGCTGGTCGCGATCCCGTGGATGCGGCCTTTGTGGGCTTTGCGGAATTTCGTTCGTATCGGTTGCAGCATGGCGGACGCCTTTTCTCAAACCTCTTGTTGTTGCCTTCAGGCCGCATCCCGGCGCGGCCGGCCGGCATCGCCCTCGGCCATGCGCTTATCCTGCGCCATCGGATCGTGCTCCATGATCTCGCCCTTGAAGATCCAGACCTTGACCCCGCAGGTGCCGTAGGTGGTGAAGGCGGTGGCGACGCCGTAATCGACGTCGGCGCGCAAGGTGTGCAACGGCACGCGGCCCTCGCGATACCACTCCATGCGGGCGATTTCGGCACCGCCGAGACGGCCGGAGCAATTGATGCGGATGCCGCCGGCGCCGAGCCGCATGGCCGACTGCACGGCGCGCTTCATGGCGCGGCGGAAAGCGACGCGGCGCTCGAGCTGCTGCGCGATCGATTCGGCGACGAGCTGCGCATCGAGTTCGGGCTTGCGGATCTCGACGATGTTGATCACGACGTCGCTGTCGGTGAGCTTGGCGACGTGGCGGCGCAGCTTCTCGATGTCGGCGCCCTTCTTGCCGATCACAACGCCCGGACGCGCCGAGTGAATGGTGACGCGGCACTTCTTGTGCGGGCGCTCGATGACGATCTTCGACACCGCCGCCTGCTTGAGCTCCTTCATCAGCACTTCGCGGATTTTCATGTCCTCGTGCAGGAGCGAGCCGTAGCTCGTCTTGCCGGCATACCAGCGCGAATCCCAAGTGCGGTTGATGCCAAGCCGAAGCCCGACCGGATTGACCTTCTGACCCATGTTGCTCTCCTAAGCCGCCTTACGCCTGCTGCGCCTCGACCTCACGCACGATGATGGTGAGGTGCGAGAACGGCTTGAAAATTTTGCCGACCCGGCCGCGCGCGCGCGGCGCGTGCCGTTTCATGACCAGTCCCTTGCCGACATGCGCCTGCACGACGATGAGATCGTCGACGTCGAGATCGTGGTTGTTTTCCGCATTGGCGATCGCCGATTCCAGACATTTGCGCACATCGCGCGCGATGCGCTTGCGCGAGAATTCGAGATCGGCGAGCGCCGCCGAAACCTTCTTGCCGCGAATAAGCTGTGCCAACAGGTTCAGCTTCTGCGGGCTCGCCCGCAAATTGCGGGTGACCGCCTTCGCCTCGGTGTCGGAGAGCGTACGCTCGCGCTTTTTCTTGCCCATCGAAGCTCTCCTTAAGCCTTACGATCCGCCGCCCGCCGAGGCGCCCTCGCCGCCCGAGCGCTTGGCTTTGCGGTCCGACGAATGGCCGTAGAACGAGCGCGTAGGCGCGAACTCGCCGAACTTGTGGCCGACCATTTCCTCGGTGACGATCACCGGAACGTGCTTCTGGCCGTTGTAGACGCCGAAGGTGAGCCCGACGAATTGCGGCAGGATCGTCGAGCGGCGCGACCAGATGCGGATCATCTCGTGGCGTCCGGACGAACGCGCGGCATCCGCCTTTTTCAGCAGATAGCCGTCGACAAACGGACCCTTCCAGACCGAACGCGTCATGTTTGTTCCCTATCGATCCTACTTCTTCTTCCGCGCGTGGCGGCTGACCATGATGAATTTCGCGGTGCTCTTGTTCTTGCGGGTCTTCATGCCCTTGGTGGGCTTGCCCCACGGCGTCACCGGATGACGGCCGCCGCGCGTACGCCCGCCGAGCGGATGGTCGACCGGGTTCATCGTCTCGCCGCGGACGTGGCCGCGCCAGCCCATCCAGCGGTTGCGGCCCGCCTTGCCGATCGAGACGTTCATGTTGTCCGGATTCGACACCGCTCCGACGGTGGCGAGGCAGCGGCCATGAACCAGGCGCTGCTCGCCCGAATTGAGCCGCAAGATCACATAGGCGCCGTCGCGGCCGACGAGCTGAGCATAGGTGCCGGCCGAGCGCGCGATCTGGCCACCCTTGCCGATCTTGAGCTCGATATTGTGCACGATCGTGCCGACCGGAATGTTGGCAAGCGGCATGGCATTGCCGGGCTTCACGTCGACATATTCGCCGGAGACCACCGTATCCCCGACTCCAAGCCGTTGCGGCGCCAGAATGTAGGCGAGCTCACCGTCCTCGTATTTGATCAGCGCGATGAAGCCGGTGCGGTTCGGATCGTATTCGAGCCGCTCGACCTTGGCCGGAGCGTCGAACTTGCGGCGCTTGAAGTCGATCTGCCGGTACGCCTTCTTATGGCCGCCGCCGCGATAGCGGCTGGTGATCGAGCCGGAGTTGTTGCGGCCGCCGGTGCGGTTCTTTCCCTCGGTCAGCGCTTTCACCGGCGCGCCGGTGTGAAGGCTGGAACGATCGACCAGCACCAGCTGACGCTGGCCGGGCGTGGTGGGGTTGTAAGTCTTCAGTGCCATCGCGCGCTCCCCTTATAGCCCGGTCGTTACGTCGATCTTCTGGCCCTCTTCGAGGGTCACGATCGCGCGCTTGGTGTGCTGCTGCAGGCCGTAGCGGCCGCGAAACGCCTTCCACTTGCCGCGCCGGTGCAGCGTGTTGACGCTTTTGACCTTGACGTCGAACAGCTTCTCCACCGCTTCCTTGATCTGCGGCTTGGTCGCATGCGGGGCGACCTTGAAGATGACCTTGTTATGCTCGGACGCGTTCGTCGCCTTCTCGGTGATGACCGGCGACAGAATGACGTCGTAGTGGCGCGGATCGTGGGTGCTCATTTGAATCGCGCCTCCAAGGCATCGACCGCAGCGCGCGTCAGCACCAGCTTGTGCCGCCGCAGGATGTCGTAGACGTTGATGCCGGCGATCGGCAGCAAGTCGATGTTCGGGATGTTGCGGGCGGCGGTGCGTACGCTGGCATTGACTTCGGCGCCGTCGATGATGAGCGCGTTCGAGAGGCCGAGCTTCTCGAATTGGCCGCGCAGCGCCTTGGTCTTGGCTTCCTTCAGATCCAGCGCGTCGATGACGACGATGCCGTCGTCTTTTGCCTTGGCGGACAGCGCATGCTTGAGCGCCAGCGTGCGCATCTTCTTCGGCAG
>DATMQV010000062.1:0-10199 GCA_035566615.1 Xanthobacteraceae bacterium | reverse complement strand
GACGCGCTCGCCGTTCAAGGCGCAATGCAGCAGGCCGCCGCGGCGCGACAGCTGGCGCGCCTTCAGGGTTGTCTTACCAAGGTGTTTCGCCCAATAGGGCACGAGGGTGGTGTGGGCCGAGCCGGTCACCGGATCCTCCGGCACGCCCTGCGCCGGAGCAAAAAAACGCGAAACGAAATCTACACCGTTCTCGCCCGGCGCGGTCACGATCGCGGCCCAGCAATCCACCTGGGCGAGCGCGGCCAAATCCGGCTTGAGCGCGGCAATCTCCGTGGCGCTGCCGTAGACGACGAGATGATCGCGGGCGCGCAGCACTTCGCGCGGCGCGCCTCCCAACGCCGCGAGCAAGCCCGCCGGCGCTTCGCACGGCGCGGCCGGCCGCGCGGGGAAATCCATCGTCAGCATGCCTGCGCCGCGGCTCACCACAAGCGTTCCGGCCTTGAGTGTGCGAAAGCGCACGCTCTCGCGCTCTGGTTCGAGAAAGTTGAACACGACATGCGCCGAGGCAAGCGTCGCGTGCCCGCAGAGATCGACTTCGACACTGGGCGTGAACCAGCGCAGCGCATACTCGCCGCCCTCGCGCACGAAGAAGGCGGTTTCCGCGAGATTGTTCTCCGCCGCGACCGCCTGCATGGTTGCGCCCGGCAGCCAGGTCTCGAGCGGGCAGATGGCGGCCGGATTGCCGCCGAACAATTTGTCGGTGAAGGCATCGACTTGATAGATCGGCAGGCGCATCGCGGTTTGTCTCCGTCGCGCCGAACGTCTAGCCGATCTGACGTGCGGAAGGCTAGGGCGGGTACTCCTCATTACGCCGGGGGCCGAATGCCCGCTTTTGTGCGTGACGCCAGCCGCGATTCCATGCGCGGCGTGTGACGTAATCCCGAAGCGTTCGAGCGCGAGCCCACAATACGCGTCGGATGGTTAGTCGCCGCGACCGTCCTGGGCGTCGATGTCGGGCAATTGACGGGCGCGCCCTCTGAGCAGGTCAAGGAGTTCGCGCGTCGGGTAGCTCCGATTGGCCTCTATGCCGGACGGCGTAGGCGCGATCGGAATCAGCGTGGCGCCGTCCCTGTGTTGCAACCAAAGCGCAACGAGATACAAAGCTGGAACTTCAAGCAACCTCACCTCCGCACTCGGGAGGTTCGCACGCTCGGCTACGCGCAGGGTTTCCGCCGTGCCGGCGACGAAGGGTCCATAATTGAGGTGCGCGAATACCTGTCCACCTCTCGGGTCAGTGACGCTTTCTGCGATGGCGATTGCGCGGCCATCCGGCGACTGGACGAGGTATCGCCAGCCACTGGGCCTTGCGGATTCAAGATTGCGTCCGGCGCGAATGTCATCAAGGCCCAGCAGATAGACTTGTTGGGGATAGGTCAGACGGAGCTGATCGACAGGGTGTCGCCGCAATTCGCGGGAGCTGGAGTGCTCCGCCATGTGTCGCAGCCCCGCGACTGCTACATCCATGATTTCAGCAGATGGTTGGACGAACTGCATATCCATGTTACGGCCTCGTGTAATAACTGTGCGTCCACGTGCCACTGCCCCTATAGTTCGTCGTCAACGTGGAGTAGGTGACATCGGAAGGGCCGTAGATCGGATCGTCGACATTCACGATCTGTCCGCCGCCGTGCGCGTCATAACCCTTCGCCGCAAGGAAGTGTGCACCGCCGCCAGACCACGCGACGCGCAGACATAAGGGCCGACCGAAGTCGATCTGACTTCGTATGTTGGCATATGTCTCCGCCGCAACGACCATATGGTCAAGGTGGCCGACGATGGTCAGAGGGCTGTCGAGTACCTGGGCGGTGTTGCAACTGGTCGAGGCGCCGCGGCCGCAACAGTCGGTGCGCCCGGTTTGGCTGTTGGCGACTTGGCACTGGGTCCAGGTGCTGGAGGCGTCGTAATAAAGCGCCACGCTCGTCGCCGTCGCGGCCCAACACCAATTCGTTTGTTGCTGGTGCTGCATCGTGAATGCCAGCAAATTGCCGTTCCACAACGTATCGACAGGCTTCGCATCGAGTACGGTGATGTCAGTCACCACGTGCAATGGCGAACCCCAATCCACGTTCACCACAAACGTCACGCCGTGGTTCGGGTCGAATGGGGGACTGTGCGGGCTGACGTTGAGCACGCGAATTCTGGCGTCGCCTACGAAGCGGGGACTGTGAGAAGGATCGCCGCCGTCGGGCCGATATTCCGAAGCGCTGATGAGCACGACGGAATCGTGGTCGATCGCATCCCAATTGAAGTTCAACCTGCAGCGGCCATTCAGGTTCCACCGGTATTGTCGGCAGGTCTCCATCACCGGACGCCTCCCTAGCCGCTCTGAACTTCTATATCGACAGGCGGCTGATCGAGCACCGTGATATCGGTGACCACATGCAGCGGTGAGCCCCAATCAACGTCCACAACAAACGTCACGCCGTGGTTTGGGTCGAATGGCGGGCTGTGTGGGCTGATATTCTCCACGCCGATGTTGGCGGCCCCGACAAAACGCGGGCTGTGAGCAGGATCGGGCGGGTTCGGTCTGTACTCCGACGCCGTGATCAGAACGACGGAGTCGTGATTGATAGCATCCAAGTTGAAATTCAGCGTACAGCGACCCTGTAGGTTCCACCAGTACTGTCGGCAGGTCTGTGGCATAGGCTCTCCTGTCGTATCGAGATGGTGGTGTTCTTGAAAGCTATTTGATGATGATGTCACAATAAACGCAGTCGAGCCTGTGACATAGCGCACTGGGCTCGCGATGAACAGAAACGAAATGTTGAGTCTGCTGCCGGACTGACGCGCGGAGCGTATGAATGAGTCTTAACGGCACCATTCGTCGCGGGCGATTTTGATCAAGTCGTCGCGATGGGCGAATTCGCCGAGCGGGCCGAGCTCTTTTTTGCCGGCGGCATCGTAGAGCCAGTACCAATCGTAGCTGCCGCCGAAGACAAAATAACGGTGCAACAGGACGGCGAGATCGTCCTTGTGTTCGTTTTTGCAAAAGTTCAGCACGACGAAATCGTTGGCCGGCAGCAGATAGCGTTCGTCACGGCTGCGCAGATCGTAGACGTGGAGCGCGCCCGAGGTGGCCCAGCCCGGCGACATGAAATAGAGCCGCCGCCCATCGGCGCTAAATTGCTTGTTGCTGAAGTCGCAGAGCTGGCTCTCGGGATCGCCCCGGTGTCCGCTTAGCAGCAGCTTATCGTCTTTGCCGTCGATGCCGACCTGGCGTAGTTCGTCCGCCTTCGGCGGGCCGGAACAAAACTGCTCGTCGCGCTCGCCGGCGGCTCGGCGCGTGTAGAACACCAAACGTCCATCGGGCGACAGCACCGGGTCGACGTCCTGCTTCGACTTGGTGAGCGGGGTCTTGGAGCCGTCGCGTTCGAGGACGATGCCGTCTCCTTCGCTCAAAACGCGCGGCGCCTTGGATTGCGCGACCGCAATCCCCGGTAGAAGCAGCACAAATCCCGCTAACACCAGATATTGCCGCATGATGCGACCCCGTTGGCAGGAAGCTCGACCGGCAGCCATGCACGGTATCACCTTGGCACGACCCGCGCCCGCGGCTAAGGGAGCAGATATTTGGGGAGAAACGCTTAATGGCAAAGCTCGAACTTTCTGTTGCCGTCGGTGACTATGACCGCACCCGCGCGCTGATCGACGGCAGCGTCGCGATCGACGGCGTCGATCCGATCTACATGACCCTCGGTCCCGAAGAGATTTTCTTCCGCGCCTTTCGCGCCGCCGAATTCGACATCTGTGAATTGTCGCTGTCGAGCTACACGGTCAAAACCGCGCAGAACAACTGTCCCTACATCGCGGTGCCGGCTTTCGTCTCCCGCGCCTTCCGCCACACGGCGATCTATGTGCGCACCGACCGGGTGAAAAAGCCCGAGGACCTCAAGGGCCGCAAGGTCGGGCTGCCGGAATACCAGCTCACCGCTAATGTATGGGCACGCGCGCTTCTTGAGGACGACTATGGCGTCAAGCCGTCCGACATTCACTGGATTCGCGGCGGCATCGAGGAGGCCGGCCGGCCGGAAAAGCTTGCGATCAAGCTGCCGCCCGGTGTGCGGCTCGACAATGCGCCGGACGGCGCGACGATTTCCGGCTTGTTGGAAGCGGGCGAGATCGACGGCTTCATCGCGCCGCGGCCGCCGACCTTGGTCGAGAAGGGCCACCCCAATATCGGCTGGCTGTTTTCAGATCCGGTGGCGGTGGCCAAGGACTACTACAAGCGCACCGGGCTTTTTCCGATCATGCATGTGGTCGGCATCCGCCGCACGCTGGCCGAGAAACATCCGTGGCTGCCGGGCGCGGTGTTCAAGGCATTCGAGCAGGCGAAGGCGGTGGGCATGGAGAAGCTGTCGGATACTTCGGCGACGAAAGTGACGTTGCCGTTCGTCGAAGAGGCGCTCAGGAACGCGCGGGCGCTGATGGGCGAGGACTACTGGTCCTACGGGGTTGAGAAGAACCGCAAGGTGCTCGATTATTTCCTCGCGCAACATCACGCGCAGGGACTTTCGTCGCGGCGGGTGGCGGTGGACGAATTGTTTCACCCGGGGACGTACGAGGCGTTCAAGCTTTAGATTTCCGCCCCCGCGCGCGGGGGAGGATAGCAATCACTTCGCCGGCCGCAGTTTGACGTGGATGTTTTTTTCCTGCGTGTAGGCGAGCATTTCTTCGAAGCATTCCTCGCGGCCGATGCCGGATTGCTTGTAGCCGCCGAACGGCGCGCCGAGGAAATGCTTGGAGACTTCGTTGATCCAGACGAAGCCCGCCTGCACTGCGCCGGCGGTGCGGTGCGCGGTCGAAAGGTCGTTGGTCCAGATCGAAGCCGTCAGGCCGTATTCAACCGCATTGACCTCTTCCAGCATTTTCGCTTCGTCGCTCCATTTGAAGACCGACAGCACCGGGCCGAAAATCTCCTCGCGCGCGATGCGCATATTCGGCTGCATGTCGGCGAACACGGTTGGCTCGATGAAGAAGCCCTTGGCCAGCGCCGGATCGGAGGGCCGCCCGCCGCCGGTGAGGAGCCGCGCGCCTTCCTGCTTGGCGGAGTCGATGAAGCCGAGGATGCGCTCGTATTGGCTCTTGGAGATGATCGCGCCCATCGTAGTCGAACGATCCGTGGCGATGCCCGGCTTGAAGTGCGCGATCTTGGTTTTCACTTTGGCCAGTACGGTGTCGTAGATTTTTTCATGGATAAAGGCACGGCTGGTCGAGCCACAGGACTGGCCGCACCAGGTGAAATTCATACCGCCGACCACGCCGCCAGCGACTTCATCGGGGTCGCCGTCCGGGTAGGCGATCAGCGCGTTCTTGCCGCCGAGTTCGAGCATGACGGGTTTGAGTGTATCGGCGGCTGCCTTCATCACCGCCCGGCCGGTCGGCACCGAGCCAATCAGCGCGATCATGGCGACGCCCGGATGGGTGGTGAGCGCTGAGCCGGCCTCGCGGCCGCCGGGCACGATGTTGAATACGCCAGGCGGCAGCAGGCCGCCGATCAGTTCGGCGAGCCGCAGCGAGGAGAGCGGCGCCTGTTCGGGCGGCTTCATGATCACGACGTTGCCGGTCGCAAGCGGCGCGCCCGCCTTGCCGGCACAGAACATGAAGGGATGATTGAACGGAATGATGCGGCCTACGACGCCGCGCGGCTCGCGCACGGAGAAGTTCACGACACCGGGACCCATCGGGATCGAGGCGCCCTTCATTTCCGTCACGAGGCCGGCGTAAAACTCGATCTGCGCGGCAGCGACGGTTGCGTCCATCACCATCTCGTGCACGGGATTGCCGCAATCGGCGGCATCGATCATCGCGAGCTCGTCGGCGTTTTCGCGCAGGACGGCGGCGATGCGCTTGAGCACGGGCGCGCGCTCGAGCGGCGGCGTGTTGCGCCAGCCGTCGAACGCCTTCTTTGCCGCCTGCACTGCGGCGTCGATGTCGTCGGCGCCGCAGTCGGCGAACGGTCCGAGCGACTCGCCCGTGCCGGGATTGATCGAGTCGACATATTTGCCCGATTTCGGCTTGTGCCATTCGCCGCCATAGAAGGCGTCGCGATGCTCCGGCAGGCGGAGCGTTTCAGCCTTGGCCGACTTGACAGGAGCGGCGGTGTTCATGGGTGTTTCCTCACATTTTCAACTTTTCGAACGCGTCATCGCGGCGGTCATGGTTGCGGTATAGCCCGGCTCGACGCGCACATCGACCACGGCGACATTGCCGGCATCGACAGCAGAGATGGCTTTTTCGAGCGCGGGCGCCAAATCGGCGGTGTTCGTGATCGGGCCGAAGCCAAGCGCGCCTTGCGCGCGGCCCATGGCGGCGATGTCGATTTCCGGATCGGCCATGCGCTGGCCGATCCATTTGTTTTCGATCGGACGGTCACGCATGCGTGCCACCCGCTCCTGATGCAGCTCGTCGTTATAGAAGGAGCGGTTATTGGCGATCACGAACAGGAGTGGAATCTTGTAGTGGACCGCGGTCCACACCGCGGTCACGCCCATCAAGAAATCGCCGTCGCCGCACACGGCGACCGGCAGGCGGCCGGAATTCTTCAGTGCCAAAGCCGCACCGACCGAGATGCCCGGTCCGCCGCCGACACCGCCTCCGCCGTCTGAGCCGAGGAAGTCGAGCGGATGGCGGAAAGTCCACCAGCGATCTTCCCAGGAGATCGGCAGGTGGGTGAGCGTCACCGGCCGCTCGCCGACAACTTTTTTCAAGACGCGAGCGATATGTTCGTTGGTGAAACCGGGCGGATCATCTCTGGACGCTGCGGCGCGCGGCGGTGGCGCCGCGCGCAGCGGGCCGCCGGCGCCAAGCGCTTTCACCAGTTCGGGCACAACTGCATCGGGATCGGCGGAAACAAAAAGATCGACCGGGGGCAGGCCCTGATAATCCATGCTCCAGCCGTTGTGGATGCGATAGTCGAGCGAGACCTGGATGATCCTCGCGGCAGGCGAGGGCGGCGCGAGCTTGAGCGCGCCGGCGAGATCGACCCAGTCGAGGCTCAAGATCAAATCGGCGGCGCGCAGGGCTTCCGCGCTGTCCGGCGTCAAGGCGTGCGCGGCGCCTACATAGAGCGGATGGTCGGTCGGGAAGCTCGCGCCGATTTTCAAATCCGTGATGACGCGCGCATTGAGCGCTTCAGCCAACGTCACGCGTGCATGCCAGGCGTCACCGCTACGCGACATGCGGCCTGAGAGGATGACGGGCTGCTTGGCGGATTTCAGCAGCGCGGCGGCTTGCTGCACGAGATCGGCCGGCGCGGCGGTCGCGACCGCCGGCGTGTAACGGGCGGCGTCGATCGGCGGCAATGGCTCCGCGAGCTTCGCCTCCTGCATCTCGGCGTCGAGATTGATATAGACCGGGCCTTGCGGGGCGGTGTTGGCGATCCAAATGCCGCGCAGGATCGCTTCGCGCGCGGCGCCTGGCGAGGCCGGTTGATCGTCCCACTTCGTGTAACCGCGGATAAGCGCACCCTGATCGCGCGCGGTGTGGATCCAATCGATCCAGGGCCGCCGCTTCATCGCATCGACCGGGCCGGTGGCGCCGAGCACCACGACCGGCATGCGGTCGCACCAGGCATTGAACATCGCCATGGTGGCATGCTGCAGCCCGACATTGGAATGCACGGCGGCGGCGATCGCCTTGCCGGTGACCTTGGCCCAGCCGTGCGCAATCGCGACGGCGGATTCCTCATGCACGCACAGCAGCATCTGCGGCATGCTGTTGCCGAGATAGTTGACGATGCTGTCGTGCAGCCCGCGATAGCTCGCGCCCGGCGTCACCGCGATGTAGGGAATTTCCAGCGCGCGCAGCGTATCGGCGACCACATCGCTGCCGAAGCCGGGCGCGTTGGCGCCGGCGGCGTTCGGACGCTCGATGGCGGCGATCGAATGATCGGCGGCTGGCTTCGCGCTTGGGCGCGCGGCCGCGGGGCGGGGCGGGGACATCGGGGGCTTTCCTCGAATTTCGATCTTGGTGTTTGTGGTCGTGCCGGGTGGGATCGAACCGGATCACGGGCCTTGGCGCAAGCGGGCGAGCAGTTTGATTCCTGCATACCCGTCCGCCGGATCCATGCCTACTTTGCGCTGAAAGTCGCGGACGGCAAGCATGGTGCCGTTGCCGACGCGGCCGTCGGCGCCGCCGGTATCGAAGCCGAGCGCGGTCAAGCGGCGCTGAATTTCCTGCACTTCGGCGAGCGTCGGCGCGCGCTCGCTGCCAGGAAAGCTCTGCACAAAAGCCTCGCCGCCGGTGCAGCGGTCGCCGAGGTGCACAATCGCCAGCGTGTAATTCATCGACGGATTGTAGGTGTGCACGGCGTAGAAATTCGGCCCGAGCAGAAAGGCCGGCCCGCCCGGCACCGGGACCCAGAGCTTGGCAGTAGCGTCGGGGAGAGGGAAAGCCTGCCCGTCGGCACGCGCGACGCCGAGCTTCTGCCACTCGGCATAGCGGCGCGATTTCTTGCCGCCGACCTTGTCGGGCGCCCGCACCTCGTGGCCCCAGGGCTCGCCGCGGCGGTAATTGCCGCGCTCGACGAAATAGCGCGCGGTCGTGGCGAGCGCGTCGTCGGGCCGCCCGAAGGGTGAGATCTTGCCGTCGTGGTCATAGTCGAGGCCGAGATGCAGCCAGACCTCCGGCATCCACTGGGTATGGCCCATGGCGCCGGCCCAGGAGCCGTTCATCTCGGCCGGCGTGCTCCAGCCGTTCTGAATGACGGTGAGCGCATTGATCAGTTCGGACTCCCAGTATGTGCGCCGGCGCGGCTCGCCCCAGGCGAGCGTCGCCAGCGACGGGATCACCGGCCGCATGTGGTTCTTCTGCACGAGCGGGTCGCCGAAGGTCGACTCTACTCCCCAGACGCCGAGCATGACCGAGGGCGCGACACCAAAGTCGCGCTCGATGCGCGCCAACAGCGCCGCATATTCTTGCGCTTTCTGCCGGCCGGCGATGATGCGCCAATCAGAGACGCGGCGGTTGAGATATTGCCAGAGCTGCTCGTTGAATTCCGGCTGCTCATGGATCGCCGCAAGCCCGGTGTTGTCGGGCTTTAAGTTGCTCATCACGCGCGCATAGGTTTCCGGCGTGATGCCGCGCGCCAGCGCTTTTCCTTGAAACGCCGCGATCCACTGATCGAAGGTCGGCTGCGTTTCCCTGGCGCCGACGTACCGCGGCAGGATGAGGCCGGCGAAGGCGCCGGCCGCCATCTTCAACGAGGCGCGTCGCGCCATGTCCGGCGGACGACCGCTGATCGGCTGATTGCTGCGCACGCGCGAATCTCGCGTTGGCTGGTGCGGGCGGCAACCGGCCGGGCCGCGATCTTGTTTGCAGCATATCATGCGGCGGGGCAGGGGGATGCAGGGCGGCCTGGATCGTCCGCCTCCAATTATCTCCGCTCATTCCCCCGCAAGCGGGAATCCGGCAATTGGGCCCACGCTTTCGCGGGGACCAGCGGACGGTAGCACAAACGCGCTGGTTCGCGGCCGCCGCTATTGACGGTTCGCCGCTCGCATTTCATCCGGTGGCTGCAGCTTCTTGACCACCGCCTCGATGCTCTCGGCAAAGCTTTCCGGATCGAAATTCAACGGATCGTCGTGGCCGTTTGGAATATCGGCGTCGAGCGCGGCGTGGTAGGCCGGAATGAGCCAATGCTGCGAGCGCACGCTGGCAATCACGTAGAGCAGCGCAAGCCGGTCGTATTGCGCGGGCGTGAAAGCCGGATTGGGGCTTTGCGCATCGTTGTGGCGGCCGTGGCCGGAAGAGCGCCGCGGCTGAATCAGCTCGACGTGCAGAAAGAGGCCTTTCAGTGCGCCGGTGAAATTCGCCGCCTGCTCGAATTTGGTCTCGCGCCAGGGAATCTCGAGCTCATGGTTGAGCAGCATGTCGCCGGATCTGTTGATGACGACATGCGCCTTGCCCCAGCCATCCGAGCACTTGAACTTGTTCAGGCTATTGATCTTGGAATTGCCGTTGTCGACTTCTTCGGGAAAGGCGCGATGGCCGAAATTCGGTCCGCTGGTGTCGTGGATGACGAAATAGCGCGCCATCGGCGCGGTCGGATCGTTGTCGTTGGCGCGCGATATCGGCAGCCACAAATACTGGGCGAAATCCCACTCGAGATCGAGCTTGGACAGATAGGTGCTGAGCGCCTCGCGCGTCGGCAGGCCGGCTTCGTTGCCGACGCGGTCGGCGAGCGGCGCCGGCATCATCGC
>DATMQV010000061.1:0-5070 GCA_035566615.1 Xanthobacteraceae bacterium | reverse complement strand
ATCGATGCGGCTCATCTGGCCGGCGCCGATGCCGACGGTGGCCGCATCCTTGGCGTACACGATGGTGTTCGACTTCACGTGCTTGGCGACCCGGAAGGCGAAGCGCAAGTCGCGCAGCTCGGCATCGGTCGGCGTTCGTTTGGTGACGGGTTTCAGCTCCATGCCGTCGACCACGGCGTTGTCGCGCGATTGCACCAAAAGGCCGCCGGCGACGGTCTTGGCAGTCAGCCCCTTGGCGCGCGGGTCGGGCAGGCCGCCGGCGATGAGCAGCCGCAAATTCTTCTTCGCGCCCACGATGGCGATGGCGTCTTCGCTCGCCGCCGGTGCGATGATCACTTCGGTGAAGATCTCGGTGATGGTGCGCGCGGCGTCCGCATCGAGCGGCCGGTTGAGCGCCACGATGCCGCCGAAGGCGGAGACCGGATCGCAGGCGAGCGCCTTGCGGTAGGCATCGACGAGGCTATCGCCTTCGGCGACGCCGCAGGGGTTCGCGTGCTTGATGATGGCGCAGGCTGCGGTGCGCGCCGGATCGAATTCGGCGACGCATTCGTAGGCCGCGTCGGTGTCGTTGATGTTGTTGTAGGAGAGCTGCTTGCCCTGCGCCTGGCGCGAACTGGCGACGCCGAACCGCGCCTCCGGCGTGCGATAGAAGGCCGCCCATTGGTGCGGATTCTCGCCGTAGCGCAATTCCTCGATCAGGCGGCCGCCGACGGAACGAAAATCGGGCGCGGTATTGCCGAGCGCGCCGGCGAACCAATTGGAGATCGCCGCGTCATAGGCCGCGGTGCGCGCAAACGCTTTGGCTGAAAGCTGCCGGCGCAGCGCGAGCGTCGTCATGCCGCCATGCTTGGCGAACTCGGCGAGCAGCAGCGCATAGTCGGTCGGCTCGACGATGACAGCGACATCGGCGTGATTCTTTGCGGCCGCGCGGATCATTGCCGGCCCGCCGATATCGATGTTCTCGATGCAATCGTCGAAGTCGGCGCCGCGCGCGGCCGTCCGCTCGAACGGATAGAGATTGACCACCACAAGATCGATCGGCTGGATGCGATGCGTGCGCATCGCCTCCACGTGGGCGGGGTTGTTGCGGATGGCGAGCAAGCCGCCATGGACAGCGGGATGGAGTGTTTTGACGCGGCCGTCCATCATCTCGGGAAAGCCGGTGACCTCCGACACTTCGGTCACGTTGAGCCCGGCCGCGATCAATGCCAGGCGCGTGCCGCCGGTCGAAATGATTTCGATGCCGTAATCGGAGAGCGCCCGCGCGAACTCGATCAGGCCGGTCTTGTCGGAAACGGAAACGAGGGCGCGGGTGGTGCGGCGTAGGAGTTCTGTCATGGGCTGCTTTTACACGCCCTTTTTGATTCCGTCATTGCGATTGAGCGAGTGCGCAAACGCTTGGTAGCGCAGGCCGCCGCGTATCAAAGCGGCAATCTTGGGACCTTCTCGCGCACGCGCCGCGGGGTGCCCGTGCTGGCAGGTGCCGCGGCGGGCGTGGACTGCTGAAATCTCCAGGTGACGCGCGGCGCCGAACGCGCCTCTCCGTGAATCACGATCTGCGCCGTGCGGCGCGGACCCTCGTTGGCGGAGAGATAGACGCTGTCTTCAAGCTGCACGCTCCCTTCGCCGGCCGAGAAGGTCCACACCTCCCGGTTCGGCATCATCATCAGCACGCCCTGGCCGTCGGTGAGACGCGACGCCTTGATGGAAGGATGCAGGTGAAAGCGCACCGCATAGCGGTCCTGCGTGCCAACGATCTGCGCGCTGCCATCGGCGGCGAGGAACAAATCTTCGCCTTCGAAGTGCGTGCCGTCGGCCGCAAGCGCAATCGTGCGCTCATGCAAAAGGCCGTAACGGGCTGCGTAGCCGTCGTGTACGGCGCGCAGTGTGATCGAATCGAATTCCTCTTCGCGCGAAACCGATACACGGGTGGGGCCACCGACCATCGGGAATCCGCCGAGCAGGCGCTTGAAAATACGCGCCTTGGCGAAATAAGCCGACGACGCGTCGTTGAACGTGACGGTCGAGTGCGCGGCCGTTGTGCGCGCATGCGAGCGCCACTCCTCGCGCGCGGTGGCCGGCATTCCGCAATTGACCACGATCAGGCTTAGTTGCGGAGACGAGAACTCGAACGCCAGGCAACCGGCATGGGCGTCGAGGCTTGTTTCCGGCGGCGGCGCGCGCCCCGTATCCATGATCAGCACCCCGCCGCCGGCCTCGAGGCGCTGATAAGCCGAATAAGGCGCGTTTGACAACGGCGCGCCGCGGCTATCGTCATAAGCAAGGAGCGTGAGCAGAAGCTCGATCGGCGTTGTGCCCATGCCGTTGAAATGCGCGAACGTCCCTTCCGAATGACGAAAGAAACGCAGCATCGGCATCATGCGGTCGATGGCGTTCAAGAGCGCCGGCGGCGGCGCGATATTGCGCGACGCGTAGGCCTGCCGCAGCGGCAACAGCTCGATCAGGACGTCGATGATGACGGCGGGATCGCGGCTGATATGGCCGCCGTCCGGCAGGATCTGCCGTTGGAGCTCGCTCGTCAGCCAAGCCGTGGCCGATTTGATGTGGCGCGCCTGGCCGGCGATGCACAAAGCGGCATAGCAGAGCGCGATCGCGGCTTGCAGGCGCGTCGCGCCGCGGTGAACGTCAGCCGCGGTGTGGCGCAGATGCCGGACCTGCCGCAGCAGACTGCGCAGGAAGCGGCGGTAAAAGCGGGCGTCGGTATCCTGCAACAATAGCGGCGCTTGGCTGAGCCAGGAGATAATCCGCTGCGCCAGCACGTCGGTCCGCCAGCCGACGGGATGCCAGGCGCCCTGCAGGCCGATCCATTCGTCGACCAGCGCGCGGCCGTTGGCGCGGGCAATGCCGGATTCGGCGGCGCGCAGATGCCGCAACCAGCCGAAGCTCAACAGCTCGGTGGCCCAATCGTCGGATGGCGGCGTCATCTCGAAAACGGAGCGGCCGTCACAGATGACGACTTTGCCCGCGAAGGCAAAACGGCCGGAATAGACTTCGCTTGCACGCGTTGCGTCGGCGGTGCGCAGATCCTGCGGCGCGATCAACAGCCGATCGTTTTTGTGCGGCGGAACCGGCCAGGTGAGCGGCCGATAGCCGTTGACCCGTCCGCCGACGGACCGCAGTCCGGCGCGCAGCAGAAGCCACGAAAGTCTCGCAGACAACTTTGCACGGTTCACAATTGAGACGCGCGCCATCGCCGCGCTCGGCCTCCACCGGCGAGTGCGCATAACCTCGCCCCGCAACTTTCACCATACCGGAAGGGTGCGGCCACGGCCAACGCGCGGCCTTTTCAGGGTAAATGTCACCGTTTGAGGAGCCTTGCGGCATAAAAGCCGTCGAGGCCGGCGCGCCGCGGATCGGCATCGGGCAGGTGGCAGGGCAGGGTGCGCAGGTCGCCCTCTTTGGTCACAAATTCGGCGCGGCCGTAGACCTCATCGGCGTTAACCGGCACCCGCTGGACACTCGTTTCATGCGCCAGAAGGCCGTTGACGATTGCCTCGCCCTCGTCGGGCTCGAGCGAGCAGGTGCAATAAACCAGCGTGCCGCCTGGCTTGGTGAGTACCACGGCCCGCGCGATCAACCGGCGCTGCAGGCCGGTGAGTTTTTCGACGTCGGCCGGCTGCTTGAGCCATGGCACGTCCGGATGGCGCCGGATCGTGCCGGTCGAGGAGCAGGGGGCATCGACCAGCACCGCATCGAACGGTGCCGCGTCCCATTCGGCGACGTCGGCGCAAACAAGCGCGGCGGTGAGCGAAAGCCGTTTCAGATTCTCTTCCAGTCGGGCAAGCCGCGCCGGCGAGCGATCGACCGCGGTGACGTGTGCGCCGGCGGCCGCAAGCTGCGCCGCCTTGCCGCCCGGCGCCGCACACAGATCGGCGACGCGCAGGCCCGCGACATCGCCGAGGAGCCGAACCGGCAGCGCGGCCGCGGCGTCCTGCACCCACCAGACGCCCTCGGCGAAGCCGGGCAGCGCCGTAACCGTGCCATGCGCGATCAAGCGTACCGAGCCTGTCGGTAATACCCAGCCGCCAAGACGCTCGGCCCACAACGCCGGATCGTTTTTCACCGTGACGTCGAGCGCCGGTTCGCTGGCATTGGCGGCCGCTATGGCCCGCGCCGTGGCCTCTCCATAAGCGGCGACCCAGCGTTCCATCAGCCATTTCGGGGTGTCGAGCGTGGCCATGTCGAGTTCTGCCAGGCGCGCGGCGCCTTCGCGCGTGAGCCGGCGCAGTACCGCGTTGACCAAGCCGGTAAAGTGCATGCCGTTGCGGTCGGCCTGCACGAGGCGGACGGCGAGATCGACCGCCGCATGATCGGGCACATCGAGAAACAGGATTTGCGCCGCCCCGATCAACAGCGCGGTCTCGACGCGCGGCGCGTCCTTCGGCAAGCCGCGCTCCAGCAGCAGGCCAAGGAGATGGCGCAAGGTGCCGAGCCGCCGCAGCACGACCGCGACCAGCGCCCGGACCAGCGCCCGGTCGCGATCCGCCAAGCCGGCAAGACCCGGATGGGCGCTCGCGCCTTCCAGTTGCTCGTCGAGCGGGCGGTGTCGCCGCAGCACGCCGTCGACGATGTCGGCGGCAACACGCCGGACGCCGAGGCCGGGCGGCTCGGTTGGCGCTTTGACCGCTGTCTTAGTGGGCGTCTTGGCAGTCGTTTCGGCTGGACGGGAGCTTGGCCGGTGCTTCATGGCGGCCTCTATACCCCATCATGGCCGCTTGCAGCCCAGCTCTCTCTGCGCCAATTGAGAGCTATGCCTACTGCCGACGCATCGCCCAAACCCACAGCCCTTGCGGAGCCCCATAATCGCCCGCCCGCCAAGCACCCGCTGACGCCGGCTGCGGAGCGCGCCCTGGCGGAGGCGGCGGCACGCCGCGCCGAGCAGGACCGGCATCCGGTCGATCGCCCGAAGGAAATTGCCGGCCGCGACGGTCCCGAACCGACGCGCTACGGCGATTGGGAAATCAACGGGCTGACGTCGGATTTCTAGAACACCCCCAGCCGATTTCACGGGCCCTTCTTGCCTGCCGATCAACGGCGGGGATCATATTC
>DATMQV010000060.1:0-5390 GCA_035566615.1 Xanthobacteraceae bacterium | reverse complement strand
TCCCAGCGGGCTCACCATTACAAGGCCGCGAACAGACGGCCGGGGGTCATCATGTCGATCTTCGCAGTCAACCATCTGTGCCGCGAGGTGTTGCGCGACCACGCGTTCCGTGCGGCCATGAAGGCCGATCCGGCGACGGCGCTGGCGGGCCTCGATCTCACCGACGAGGAGCGGCGTGCGCTGGTCGCCGGCGATGTCGGCGCGCTCTACCGCATGGGCGTCAACGGCTTCCTAATGGGCTATCTCGCCCGCTTCGAGGTCTGCGGGCTCAATGTCGGGATCTACAACGAGCGCATGCGGGCGGTGAAAGTCGACGAGATCGGCCAGCCGGTGGGTTAGCATCCGACGCCTGTGGTTCGTCATGGTTGGACTTGGCCTGACTTGGCCTGACTTGGCCCGGCAATGCACGTCTTTGTTCTGCATTGAGGCGTGAATGCCCGCACCGCGTATCACCGTGTGCGGGCGTGACGGGGAATGATGCCGTCAAGGTGATTGAGGAACGGGCACGGTTCACGGTTGCGTCAGCGTGCAATGTCCGACACCGACGTCTGGAGTCGCCGTGTCCTTGTACTCCTCCCCCAGGGTCGTCAAAACGGAGTCGTTCAAGTCGAACAGAGCGCCCGTTGCTTTTTCGATGATGACGTAGGAGACAAACGGAGTACCTCCGCCAATTTTGTATTCCCAATCCTTGCGGAAGGCCACCAAGGTGCGTTGATCGTTTCTGACGATCCGATACTGCCTTTCGTCGCTCGGCGTCGTCAGTCGATCACCCGACGCGATCCACACCTGCACAACGGTTTTGTCTGCGCGGCTTTGCTCACACGACCAAGTCTCCCCCTTTGCGATGCCACTCAAGCAGACGATCGCAACGACCGCGGAACAGAGTGCCGTGCCACTCGGAATTGTCTTCATAAGAATCGCACCCCTGTTCTGCACTCGTTAGCTCCGGCGCAGCGGCGCACGAGCTGGCACCAGCACCAGCAACGCGACGATGCCGACGACGGCGAAGATCGCACCGAAGAAAAACACCGCCGTGTGCGCGACGCGGTCCCACAGCAAGCCGGCGACGAGGCTTGCGATCAATTGCAGGATGCCGACAGTGGTGTTGAACCAGCCGATGCCGCTGGCGCGCAACTGCTCCGGCACGAAGCTTGCGGCCAGCCCCTTGCCGGCCATGCGGAAGATGCCCTGGTAGAGCCCATAGAAGACGAACAGGGCAGCGATCAGGACAATGTCGTCCGTCAAGCCGAAGCCGAGATAGGCGATCAGAAAAATGACATAGGCGCCGAGCAGCACGTTGCGGCCGGCCCAATGGTCGAACAGCCAGCCGGCCGGATAGGAAATCAGCGCCGCGACGAGATTGAAGCCGGCATAGATCAGGATGGTCTCCTGCAGCGACGCGTCGATGTCCTGCGTGCGCAGGATCAGAAACGCGTTGCTCGAATTGCCCAGGCTGAACAGCGCGACGACGATGAGAAACTTCCAGTAAGCCGCGGGAAAGTGACCAAGGCGGATCTCCTCCTCGGCCTTCTCAGCCGCTGCCGTCCGCGGTTCGTCGACGAACAGGACCATGCAGAAAGCGATCAGCCCGGGAATGATGGCGAGATAGAACACCCAGCGGATGCCGATCTGAATAGCGGAGAGCAGAAACAGCGTGAGGAGCGGGCCGACAAACGCGCCGGCATTGTCGCCCAGGCCCTCCAGCCCGAAGGCGCGGCCGCGGCTTCGCTCATCGACCGAGGCCGCGATCAGCGCATCGCGCGGCGCCGAGCGCGAACCGGCGCCGAGCCGGTCCAAGAGGCGCGCGCCGAACACGACCTGCCAAACCGTCGCCAATCCCATGAGCGGCTTGGCGATGGCGGCGATGAAATACCCGAACAGTGCGATCGGCTTGCGTCGCTGCAATTTGTCGGACAGCGTTCCGGAAAATCCCTGCACGATATTTTGCAGCGCCTGCGCAAATCCGTCGACCAGGCCGACGATGCTGCCGGTCGCATGCAGCGTTTGGGTGAGAAAGATCGGCAGAACCGGATAGAGCATCTCGGTCGAAATGTCGGCAAACATGCTCGAGAGCGCGAGCAGAAATGTCGTGCGCGAGAGCCCGCCGAAATTGCGTCGAAAGAATCCGCCGGCCATCGCTCCTCACTATTTGGCGAATGCAAGCGCCACACCGCCAAGCGCGCTCACGATGACGACCACGAGCGGCGGCAAGCGCCAAACCGCGAGCAGGACAAAGCCGACAAGCGCAAGCCCGAAATCTCCCGGCGCTTTCACCGAGCTTGTCCAGAGCGGGTTATAGAACGCCGCGCCGAGGAGCCCTACTACGGCGGCGTTGACGCCGCGCATGGCGGCCTGCGCGGTGACGCGCTTGCGAAAGCTGTCCCAGAACGGCAAGGCGCCGAGCAGGATCAGCACCCCTGGAAGAAAAATGCCGAACAGGCCGAGCGCGGCACCGGCAATGCCGTGCGGCGTCGGCTGAACGACGGCGCCCAGATAGGCGGCGAAGGTGAAAAGCGGACCCGGGACCGCCTGCGCCGCGCCGTAGCCCGCAAGAAATGCATCATCGCTGACCCAGCCGGGCGCGACGAACGCTTCGCGCAGCAACGGCAGCACGACGTGGCCGCCGCCGAACACCAGCGCGCCGGAACGATAGAAAGCATCGAACAGCGCGAGCGCGGAGGAGCCGGAAAGCCTTTGCGCGATCGGCAAGCCGACGAGCAAAATGAAAAACGCGGCTAGCGCTAAAAAACCGACGCGGCGCGATACCGGGATGGCGATGTGGCCCTCCGTCATCGGCGGCGCTTCGCGGCAGAGCCATAGGCCGAGCACGCCACCGAGCACGATTGCCCCGACCTGCGCCACTGACGACGTGCTGAAGAGGATGACGAGGGCGCTCAAGGTCGCGATCGACGCGCGCTCGCGGTCGGGACAGAGGCTGCGCGCCATGCCCCACACCGCTTGCGCGACAATGGCGGCGGCGACGAGTTTCAGACCGTGCAGCAGTCCGGCGCCGAGCGGGCCCGACAGCGTGCTTGCGCCGTAGGCGAAGAGCACCATCAGGATCGCCGACGGCAACGTGAAGCCGGCCCATGCGGCCAGCGCTCCGGCATAGCCGGCGCGGATCAGCCCGATGGCAAATCCGGTTTGGCTGGACGCCGGGCCCGGCAGGAACTGGCACAGCGCGACCAGATCGACGAAGGTCTGCTCGCTCAGCCAGCGGCGGCGAATGACGAACTCTTCGCGGAAATAGCCGATATGCGCGATAGGACCGCCGAACGAGCTGACGCCGAGCTTGAGAAAGACCCGGAACACCTCGCGCGGCGAACCCGCGCGCGGGTCATTGCCGGCGGCGCCGTTCATTGCCACCTCCACGGCCGCGCTTGCCGGCCGATCTGCGGATTCACGCACGATTCAACTCACTCTTGGGCCAGGCAAAATTAGCCAGCGCAACGACCAAAACAACGAACGCCAGCATATCGGCCAGACCTCGCAGGTAGAGACCCCAAAAGAAGAAGTCCTCGAAAGCGTGCTGAATGGCGGCGGCAGATTGGGGCTCCGCGAGACCCAGCATGATCGGCGCCGCCTTGGCCGTCAGGAGTAGGCCAATGATCGAAAGCGCGACCGCGAGATAAAGCGGGAGCGACACGGCAAGCGGCGCGTTGCGATCGAAATAGTTGCTGACCGCCGCCGCGATGATCAGCAACGCGGAGCCGATACCTTCGATCGGAAAGGCAACGAGCCCGGTCCCAAGGTCGGCGAGCCGACTATATTGCACCCACGTGTCCGACCCGAGTTCGTGCCATGCCGGTCCACCGACAATCATGCGATCGACAATTCCGCCCGCCAACACTCCGCTGACGACCGTCGCCGCCACAAGCAGAAGCCGTGTGCGAACATGCGGCATGATGATGGTCTCGTCTCAATCCAAGTGCGGGGAACGGTGCCCGCTCAGCAGCGCGTCGAGCGACCACTTTCCCGCGCCCTCGATCAAGAGATAGAGCGCGCCGAGCAGCATGCATAAATCGGCGCGCGCTTCGTGCGCCATGCTCCAGAAGCCGTAGCTCGCCAGCTTGGGCACGTGGAAAATCCAGAAATCGTGGCCGAGCAAGATCGGCACCTTGGTCGAGGCGATGGCGACGATCATGATCACGATCAGCGGGATGGCCGCGAGCCGCGTGAATAAGCCGACAATAATCAGCGCGCCGCAGACGATTTCGACGACGCCGACGAACGGCCCCATGACGTCGGGGTAAGGGATGCCGATACGAAGGAAGCGACCCGCGCCGAGAATGTCCGGAAGCGCGAGTTTCTGAATCCCCTCCGGCAAAAACACCACGAGCCCGACGAGCAGCCGGACCAGGATCGACCAGCCGGGCGCGCGCGTGCCCAAGATGGTTTGCCGCCAATCAAGCTCACGCGCGTTCACGCCGCCCTCCTCTGTTGCCGTCAGGTCTTGAGATATTTCTCCTTGTACCAGTCGACAATCGCGCCACCGGTCGTGAGCCACACCTCCTGGCGCGAGGTGATGTGGTGCAGCGCCTTGGCGAAGTATTTGCTCCGGTGCGGATAACCGACCAGAAACGGATGCAGGCAGATCGACATCACGCGGCCGGTCTGGGCGCCGTCCTCGTAGAGCACGTCGAACTGATCGCAGATCATCTGGCCGAACGTTTCCGGGCTCTGGTGCAGATCAAGCAAAGCCGGAATGTCGTTGATCTCGACCGAATACGGCATGGCGATCATCGAGCCCTTTTTCACCCGCATCGGATAGGGCTGATCGTCGTTGACCCAGTTGCCGACATATTCGACGCCGTTGTCGGCGAGGATATCGAGGGTGCGCATGGTCTCGCTGAGCGCCGGGCTGAGCCAGCCGCGCGGCGCCTCGCCGACGCTTTTGCTGATGGTGGTGACGACTTCCTTGATCAGCGCGCGCTCCTCCGCTTCCGACTGGCCGGCGAACAGGGTCGAGTTGTTGTTGCCGTGGCCCATCCACTCCCAGCCGAGCTTCTTGCCTTCCTCGATGATCCGCGGATAACGCGCGCACACGTCGGAGTTCAGCGCGACCGTGCCTTTGACGCCGTAGCGCTCCATCACTTCCATCATCCGCCAGATGCCGACGCGCACGCCATAGTCGCGCCAGGAATAGTTGAGCACGTCGGGGTTGACCGGCAGCAGATTGGTGAGCCGGGTCGACGGCCGATCGAACAGAAAGTGCTCGATATTGGGGATCACCCAAACCGCGACGCGGGCGCCGTTGGGCCATGACAGGCGCGGACGGTCGATGATCGGCGAGTAGTCGAAACGATCGTGCTCGGTCGGGACGCGCGGCGGCAGCGGCGCGGCCGTTCGCGCGCTGGCGCGCGCGGCGGCTTTGGTGCGGGCTTTGGCGG
>DATMQV010000059.1:0-5493 GCA_035566615.1 Xanthobacteraceae bacterium | reverse complement strand
CATCATGGAGTACAATCCGGACGGCAATCCGTACAATTCCGGCCTGATCATCGACGACGAAGGCGAAATCAAGCTCTATTACCGCAAGATGCATCCCTGGGTGCCGGTCGAGCCGTGGGAGCCGGGCAATCTCGGCATTCCGGTCTGCGACGGCCCGAACGGCAGCAAGGTCGCGCTGATCATCTGCCACGACGGCATGTTTCCGGAGATGGCGCGCGAGTGCGCCTACAAGGGCGCCAACATCATGCTGCGCACGGCAGGCTACACGGCGCCGATCCGGCACGCCTGGCACATCAGCAATCAGAGCAATTCGTTCTCGAACCTGATGTACACCGCCAATGTGTGCATGGCCGGCACCGACGGCGTGTTCAATTCCATGGGCGAAGGCATGATCGTCAATTATGACGGCGTACCGCTTGTGACCGGCAATGGCGCGCCCGACGAGATCATCACCGCCGAGGTGCGGCCGAAGCTTGCCGACGAAGCGCGCCGGATCTGGGGCGTGGAGAACAACATCTACCAGTTCGGCCATCGCGGCTATGTGGCGGTGAAAGGCGGCGCACAGGATTGCCCCTACACCTACATGCGCGATCTCGCGGCCGGAAAATACCGGCTGCCGTGGGAGGACGAGGTGCAAGTCACCGACGGGACCAGCTGCGGCTTCGCTATCCCGAACCGGACGTATCAGGGGTGGCGCTTTGATCCGCTCGTCCCCGCGAAGGCGGGGACCCAGCGGCTTACCGTAACGTGGGACATTCGACTGGATTCCCGCTTTCGCGGGAATGAGCGGAGATTTAGCACGGCCTTCGTCATTTCGAAGAGCAAAGCGAAAAAGATACTCCGCCACGCCGGCCGCCCTAACTCGCGCATAAATTCGGCACCGCCACCTTCTCGAACAGATGCGGCGAGGCGACGACGCTCGACGGATAGGCGGCGAGCGCGCCGCGAAACTCGGGATTGGTGAAAGCCGCGCGGAAATGCTCGACCGATTCCCAGACGGCATAGTTCAGAAACATGCAGCTACCGGCGATGCCGCGATGCAATTGCGTCGAGATATAGCCGGGCTGCTTTTTCATCCAATTGGCGTCGTGTTCCCAGGCCGCCAGTAGGCCATCGACATCTTCGGGCGCGACGGTAAAGACGTTGATCAAGATCGCCGGCGAAGCTTCGGCGCCGAGTTGCTGCTGAATCGGCACGCGTTCATCAAGCGGACGCAGACTGAGCATGACTTCTCTCCTATTCGGGCGTTGTCGCCTTCGTTAGTTGTCATCTTCGTTATCAGTTCCATTTTCGAGACGTTGGCGGACGCGTCGCAGCATGGCGGTGGCAGCCGCGATCTTCCGGGCGTCGAGGCCGGCGCCGAGGTCGGTCGCCCATGCGACTTGGCGCTTCATGGCCGCTGCGAACGCGCTTTTCCCCGCGGCCGTGAGCACGACGAGCTTGGCGCGCTGGTGATGCGGATTGGGCGCGAACCGCAGCAGGCCATCGGCTGCCATCTCGTTCGCCAAGCGCTGCACCGCTTGCCGCGTGAGCCCCATGTTGCGCGCGATCTGCGCGACCGAGAGCGGGACCGGCGACAAGGCGATGGCGCCAATCACCTGCCAACGGGCGCTGGTGAGGCCGAGATCAGCCACCAGCGCGTCGCCGGAAACGAGCAGCCGGCCGTTGAGCCGGAAGGTCTCGAGCACGAAGTCGGTGATGGTGTTTTGCGCGGTCATGGCTATCTCGTAATGTCTATATACTGTCATAATGACAATATATTGTCAATAGCGTCGACACGGCGCAGATGCGTAAATCAGACAGCAATATCAGTCTATTAGCCGGCCCAGCCGACGGACTGCCTCACACGTGCTCGTGCGAGATGTCCTTGTTGGTGTGATCCGGCAAGAGCAGCGTCGCGGCGATGCTGATGACAGCGGTCAAGGCGATGTAGCCGGCGATCGCGTAGCTCGATCCGGTCCAGGCGAGCAGCGCCGTTGCGATCAGCGGCGCCGGCCCGCCCCCCGTGATGGCGGCGAGATGAAAGCCGATCGACGTGCCGCTGTAGCGCAGCCGCGGCGTGAAGCACTCGGCGAACAGCGCCGCCTGCGGCCCAAAGATCAAGCCGTGCGGCACAAATGACAGCATGACGGCGAGGAACATCAGCCCCGGTACCAGCGAGTTCAGCATGGCGAAATAGACGAAGCCGAAGATGCCGGTGGCGACAGCGCCGATGATATACATGCGCTTGCGGCCGATCCGGTCAGACAAATAGCCGGAGAACGGGATCACAAAGAACGCCAGGCCGCAGGCGGCGATCAACCCGCTGAGCAAAAACTCGCGCGACGCATGCAGCACTTGCGTGCCGTAGACGAAAACAAAGGCGATATAGATGTAAGCCGGTGCGGTCTCGGCAGTTTTGGCCAGCGCGCAGAGGATGATCTCCTTCGGCTGACGGCGGATCACTTCCAGCACCGGCGTCCGCTCGATCCTTTTCTCCTCCACCAGCCGCCGGAAGATCGGCGTTTCAAGAATGCCGAGCCGGATGTAGAGGCCGACGCCGGCCATGACGATGCTGAGCAGAAACGGAATGCGCCAGCCCCAAACCAAGAATTGATCGCCGGCGAACCAACTGAAAAACAGCACCGCCGAATAAGCGAGCAGCAATCCGGCCGGCACGCCGAGCTGTGGGCCCGAGGCGACGAGGCCGCGGTGATTGTTGGTGCGCGCCCATTCCATCGCCAGCAGCACCGAGCCGCCCCACTCGCCGCCGATGCCGATCCCCTGAACAAAGCGGATGGCGGTGAGAATGACGGCGCCCCAAATGCCGATCATGTCGTAAGTCGGAACCAGACCGACCGCGAAGGTGGCAAAGCCGGTGATCAGCAAGGTCGTGATCAGCACCGCCTTGCGGCCGACGCGATCGCCGAAATGGCCGAAAATGGCGGCGCCGAACGGGCGCGCGATAAAGCCGACCGCATAGATCGAAAACGCTTCGAGCACGCCGACCAGCGGATCGGATTTCGGGAAGAACAGCTTGCCGAAAACGAGCCCGGTGACGATGCCGTAAAGGAGAAAGTCGTACCATTCGATGGTGGTGCCGACGGTGCTCGCGATGATGGCGCGGCGCAACTGACTGCGATGCACGTCTTCGGGCAACGCGCCCGACGCAATGTCGGCCACGGCCATGGCGCCGCCTCCCCTATTTGGGCGCTCCGTCGGCCGGCTTTCCCCGGCCCGGCGCCATCAGCAAATTGTCGCCGCTTCGCGCGGCGTTGGCAAGGAAGGCCGCGACTGCTTTCTAAAGTTCCACTTGCCGCGCTACTCCGCAGCCTGGCGCGCGGGCGGCCGCACGCTTTGCAGGCCGTCGGCATCGGTCGCCGAAACGGTGGTGCGTACGATCAGCCGCGCCTCGTTCGGCGGCCATGGCCGGCCGCGATGCAGCGTCGCGCGATTGTCCCACATGACCACATCGCCCTGCCGCCACGTGTGCGTGTAGCTTAGGCCCGGCGCGGTCGCCGCGTCCGTAAGCTCTGCGATCAGCTTTTGCGCCGCGCTCTGTTCCATGCCTTCGATGGCATAAGCATGCGAAGCGATGTAGAGCGCGCGCCGGCCGTTGGCCGGATTGGTCCACACCATCCGCCAGCATTGCGGCGGCAGCGCCGCACGCTCTTCCGCAGCGACAATGTTGGGCGCGACCTTGCCGCGCGAATATGAATAGTCATGCCAGGCGAACAGGCTTGTGACACGCTCCTGCAGCGCCTTATCGAGGCGATCGAAGGCGAGCCTGGTCGAGACATATTCGGTCTCGCCGCCATGCGAGGGAATGGTGCGCGCCGACAGAACGGACGCGAGTGCGGGCACGCTTTTGAACGTCGAGTCGGCATGCCAAAGCTGGTTCGCCTTGTTGCGCAGTGCGACGCGCGAGTCGGCCGGCACCGCCTTGCCGTCCGGCCCGATGGTCGAGAGGATCACGAGATGCGTGCCGGCGCCTTGCGTCGCAGCCGGCGTTATTTCAAGCGGGCCGAAGCGACGCGAGAAGGCAACCTGCGATTCATCGGTAACCTCCTGATTGCGAAAGAGGAGGACCGAGTGCTGTTCGAAGGCGGCGCGCACCGCCCGGTAAGCGGCATCGTCATTGGCCACATCGGCAAGAGTCACGCCGTGCAGCTCGGCCGCAAAGCCCGGGCGTAACGGAACGACGTCCATGCGCACCTCCCGGTTGGACTAACGAAATCTTCTCCGAAAAACCCGCGTGCAGCAAGCGGCGGGAACAGGCACGTTCCCAGCAAAGAGCCACTTTGGCATTGCGCTGCCGCGCAAGCCGAGCATGCTGTCCGTCTCGATGATTGAGGATCATTCGCCATGACAAAGCGCTCCCTGATGGTTGTTGCGATCGGTGCTGCCGTGGCCATGAGCGCGCCGCCGGCACGGGCCGAGTCGGCGGATACGGCGACCTGCGACCGGCTGGCGGCGTTTCCGGACGACCCCGACAAGCCCGCAGGCATTGCGGGCCGTTATGAAATTCCCGGCCCGGAAATCGCGACCGCGCTCAAAGCCTGCAAGGCCGCGGCGAATGCCGCCGACGCGCCGTCGCGGATCTGGTTCGAGCTCGGGCGCGCTTATGAATTCAGCCGGCAGCCGGCGGAGGCGCTGAAGGCCTATCGCAAGGCGATCGACGCCGGCTCGACCTCCGCCATGGTCGGCCTTGGCGGCATGTATGCCAACGGCTCCGGCATCAAGGCCAATCCCGCCGAAGCGCGCAAGCTGTTCGAACAGGCGGCGGCAGCGGGCAATCCGCTCGCGATGTCCAATATCGGATCGATGTACGGCGCCGGCATCGGCGTGGCGGTCGATTTTGCCAAGGCGCGCATGTGGTTTGAGAAAGCCGCTGTCGCGAACTCGGCGGAAGCGATGTTCCAGCTCGGCATGATGACGCAGGACGGCGACGGCGGCGCCAAAGACGACGCGGCAGCGAAGGCCTGGTTCGAGAAAGCGGCCGCGCTCGATCACGCCGGAGCGCTGGAGCAGCTTGGCGCCTATGCGGAAGCCGGCCGCGCCGGACCGAAGGACATGACCGCGGCGCTCAAATATTACAAACAAGCGGCGGCGCTGGGCGAAGAGGATGCGCAGGCCGCGTTGAAGCGGCTGCGATGTCCGTTCACGCTGAGGGACAAGAACGGCAAGGTCGCAGGCAGCATGTGTTACGATGGCCCGGATTGATCACGTTTCGGACCACACCGCGCACCGATGCACATCATCTGAAAAATCAATTGCGTTAAAGGCGGGGAACCAACAAACGTTCAAATGCGGACATTCGCCATCCCCACGGTTCAGTCGCCGCGATCTAACTCAGCGGCGGAACAGGCATAATCGTTTTTGGCTTCCCGCTCGGCAAGCCTCTGCCAAGCCTGGGCCATTTCAATCAGGAACACCTTCTGGCGAGGATCGATGGTTTCACGGGCGTCCCGCAGGCACCTCGCAGCGTATCGCTGGCAATCTCTTGCGACCGAC
>DATMQV010000058.1:0-26449 GCA_035566615.1 Xanthobacteraceae bacterium | reverse complement strand
CGGCACGTCTTCCAGCGCGCCGTAGGAGCCGTAGCCGGCATTGTTGACCAGGACGTCGATGCGTCCCGCCTCGTTCTTGATCGTGTTCACCGCGGCGACGATCGAAACATCGTCCGTCAGGTCGAGCTTGAGCAAAGTGGCGCCGGCGGCGGCGAGGCCGGCCATGCGGTCGAGGCGTCGGGCGCCCGCGAAAACACGATAGCCGGCGGCAAGGAGCGCGCGCGCCGTGGCTTCGCCGATCCCGGCGGATGCGCCGGTCACGAAAGCTGTCTTGTCCATCTGTGCCGTCCCGACTGTCGCTCCACACCTGCACAGGCATGCTTTATAACCGTGGACCAAAGTCCACGGTCAAGCTTGGGCCGGAGCATACCCCATACTGATTTCCGAATTCGCCCACGCCACCGGGCTGTCGCGCGACACGATCCGCTTCTATGTGCGGCGCGGGCTTCTTGTGCCGCTTGCCGGCAACAAAGGCGGCTCCAATCCGTATCAAGTCTTCACCAACGAGCACGTCCAGATGGCGCGCACCATCCGCATGGCGCAATCGCTGGGTTTTTCGCTGCGCGAAGTCGCGGCGCTGAACGTTGAATATCAGGCCAAACGCATTACGCCGTCACGCGGCGCGGAAATCTTGCGCGCGCAACTCGTGCGGCTCGAGGAAAAGGCGGCGCATGTCGATGCCATGATCCTCTATATCCGCGCCAAGCTCGCGTGGCTCGATGCCGGCAGCAAAGGGCCGGAGCCGAATTTCACCGACTATGAGAACGGCTCGCACGCTGCCGGTTGGAAGCCGGACGCGCGCAAACGCAAAGCAAACAGCAAGGCGCTGGCCGTTGCGCGGCGGTCGCCCCGAAATAGCGCCGGTGCGTCAAAGGCGCTGGCCAAATAGAAAAACGCCGATACCCGCCATAATTGCGTGTTTCATTGCGCCCTCCATCCTGCCAATGTGTCGCAAGAGCGGGATGACTTTTCTTCGAATATCATCCCACTCTAGCCATTTGTTTTGCGCATGATGCTCTCCGAAAACCGTCCCACTTTTCGGGATCATGCTTTAGTAACATAAGGAATCGACTGCACTTATGGCCGACAGCGAAAAGAACCGCTTCTCCGCCCGCGCCGCGCGCTACGCCCGCGTCGGCGCCAATGTGGGTGGGGTGGCGGCGCGCTATGCGGGGCGGCGGATTCTGGGCGCCACGCCCAATCGCGCCGGCGAAGCCTCCGCGCTCGCCAGCGCGCTCGGCAATCTCAAAGGCCCGCTGATGAAGGTCGCCCAGCTCATGGCGACCATCCCCGATCTGTTGCCGCCGGAATACGCCGCCGAGCTCGCTAAGCTGCAGAGCGAGGCGCCGCCGATGGGCTGGGCCTTCGTCAAGCGGCGCATGCAGGCGGAGCTGGGGCCGGATTGGCAACAGAAATTCGCAAGCTTCGAGCATCATCCGGCCGCCGCCGCTTCGCTCGGCCAAGTGCATCGCGCCCGCTCGCTCGATGGCGCCGCGTTGGCCTGCAAGCTGCAATATCCCGACATGCAGTCGGCGGTGGAAGCCGATCTGCAGCAATTGCAGTGGCTGCTGGCGATCCGCCGCCGCCTCGACACCGCGATCGACACCAGCGAGATCGGCAAGGAGATCGGTGCGCGCCTGCGCGAGGAGCTCGACTATCGCCGCGAAGCCAAGCACGTCGCGCTTTACCGCCTCATGCTTGAGGGCAGCGACATCGTGCGGGCGCCGCGCGCCTGGCCCGAATTGTCCACCGGCCGCCTCCTCACGCTCGACTGGCTCGAAGGCACGCGCATGCTTGCGCACAAGAACGATCCGCTTGCGGTGCGCAATACGCTTGCGACAGCGATGTTCACCGCCTGGTGGTATCCGTTCAGCCGTTACGGCGTCATCCACGGCGACCCGCATCTCGGCAACTACACTGTCTTCGATGCACGCGTCGAAGGCCGTCCGCGCAAGAATGTATCGGAGCCTGCCGGCATCAACTTGCTCGATTACGGCTGCATCCGGATTTTCCCGCCGCAGTTCGTGCGCGGGGTGGTCGATCTCTATCACGGGCTCTTGCACGACGACGACGAGCTTGTGGTGCGCGCCTACGAGACCTGGGGCTTCCGCCGGCTTTCGCGCGAGTTGATCGACACGCTCAACATCTGGGCGCGCTTTATCTACGCGCCGCTCCTGGACGATCGCGTGCGCACCATTGCCGACGGCGTGGCGCCGGCGGAATACGGACGGCGCGAAGCCTTCCGCGTGCACCAGGCGCTCAAGAAAAAGGGCCCGGTGACGGTGCCGCGCGAGTTCGTGTTCATGGACCGCGCCGCCATCGGGCTCGGCGCGGTGTTTCTGCACTTGCGCGCCGAGGTCAATTTCTATCGGCTGTTCAACGAGGCGATCGAGCACTTCTCGATGGAGCGGGTGGCCGAGCGCCAGCAGGCAGCGCTTTCCGCCGCCGGGTTGTAGGGCGCGCCCGCGCTCAGACGGAATCGGTTCGCCCAATCGCGCGTCATATCGGGACGTCCCGCGTCGTCATTCTGGATTGCCGCGAAAGCGGCAAGTCCGGAATCCATAGCCACAGATCAAGCGGGACTGACGCGGAGAATCTGGAGAATCTTCTGCGTCAATCGGGAATATGGATTCCGGGTTCGCGGCTTACAGCGGCGCCCCGGAATGACGATTTGTAATCAAGCCGGCAGCACCGCGTTGTTGGCTCTGGGAATGGCGGCAAGGGTCTGCTGCGAAATCCCCAAGTGATCGATCACCAATTCCGGCGGAATGTGGGTCAGCCAGTCGTTGAGCGAGAAGTCCTGGTAGCGAGGCGTCTTGAACATTTCCAGGAACACGAGATCGGTGTCGCCGGTATTCTCGATGTAATGTCCCAGCGTCTGCGGGACGTAGCCGACGTCGCCGGGGCGGAAGTCGATCGTGCGGGCGGTTGCTCTGTTGAAGAACACTGTCATGCGCCCGCTGCCTTGGATATAATATTGCCACTCGTCGGCATTCGGGTGCCAGTGCAGTTCGCGCAATGCGCCCGGCTTCAGGGTCACATGCGCCATGGCGATGTTGGCCGCCACCGGAAAATTTGTGGAATCCACGATCCGCACTTCGCCGCCCTTGGTCGATTTTTGCGGTTTCATCTGCATCATGCGGAACTGAAAGGCCGTCGTCGCCGCGCGCCCGTCGCGGGTGACAGCCTGTTTGTCCTGCTCGAGCGGTGGCGGCACCGGCGCCTGGAAAATGTAGCGGCCGTCCGCTGGGATGGTCTTGAGCGGATCGAGCGCATCCTTCGCCACGCCCCAATTCTTGGCGAGCACTTCGCGCGGGGTGTGGATCATCCAGTCGGACAACAGCGTGGTGTCGTCCTCGGAGAACCTGCCGTCGTCGAACACCAGAAGGAATCCGCAGCCCTCCGGTCCGAGCCCCTGCAGCGAGTGCGGCACGCCGGTCGGGAAGTACCAGAGGTCGCCCGCGGTCACGTCGCCCACAAACGTTGATCCGTCGAAGTTCAACGCGGTCAGCCGGCAATTGCCGTTGAGCATCAGCGCCCATTCGTCCGCCTTGTGCCAGTGGAGCTCGCGGATGCCGCCGGCGGTGAGCCGCATGTTCACGCCCGCGATCTCCGTCGAGATCGGGAAGTCGTGCACATTCACTTGGCGCGACCAGCCGCCGTCCTGGACGCGGCGATGCATCATGGAGAACGAGCTCCAGAACATCTGCGGCAATCCGCGATCGGTCGGCGGCGGCGTGAAGCTGTTCGGATTGAGCGCCTTCAGCGCTTCGTTCTCCGGCCCCGGATCGCTCGCGCTCGCGTTAGCTTCGCCGATCCGCACGTTTTGCGGCTGTTGCGCGTTCGCTTGCTGTCCGGCCGCCAAGGCTGCGCCGGCGACGGCCATCGTCGTCGTGCCGAGAAGCCGTCGGCGCGAGAAAATTCCACCCACTCGGCTCAATCCGTTCGGCAGGCCGGCAAGCTCATCGTCAGACATGAAAATCTCCTTTGCTGATCCCCTTGAACGGGCGGTCGTGCTCGGACGTTCCGTCGGGCCGGGCGGTGCGACACTGCGCTGCAATTTTTACGCTGAAGTTACCGAAACCGATCTATCCACAATGCCCGGTAGCGGCGGTCCACCGTGAACCTTTGCGCAGCCTGCTGAAGCGCCTCAAAATCAAGCGATTGTCCCGGGAGGTCGTTCAACGTTCCGGAAGGGCCTTGGCCCGGCGCGGGGTAGCTCACGGGCCGGGACGAGGTCGCTGTCCCAACCCGCCGAGATGCTCTATATCAGCGCGGTGATAGTGGTGGAGTTTGGGCTCGACATCGAACGCGTCGCTGAGCCGGGACGGCGCACCGAAAGCAACGATCGGCGCACGCTGGGCGCGCGGCTGATGTTCGAGCGACGCGTGCTGCCGGTCAGCGAGGGCAAGATGCGCGAACGACGATTCCCGATCGGAGAGGGCCGCAAGACCGGGCATGATTTTTCGCAGCCCGATCGGATGATCGGTGGCAGCGCACCGGAGTTCGGTCCAGCCGTCGTCTCGAGCGTCACCAGTGACTATGAAAAAGTCCGTTTGCCCGCCGCCACCGCGTGGCCGGCCGCAGCTTGGCTATAGTGGGGGAAGGTCATGGCGAATATCTGGGTGCGCAAACCGCTTTCGGTATTGCTGGCGGAAGCTGAAGAACCCGAGGTGCAGGCACTCACCACGCACGACGGCGTGCCGCTCAAGCGCACCTTGTCGGCGCTCAATCTGGTGGCGCTCGGCATCGGCGCCATTATCGGCGCCGGCATTTTCGTCCTCACTGGACATGCGGCGGCGGCCAATGCGGGGCCGGCCATCACGTTGTCCTTCGTGCTCGGCGCCTTTGCCTGCGCGTTCGCCGGCTTGTGCTATGCGGAAATGGCCTCGACCGTTCCGATCGCGGGCAGCGCCTACACGTATGCGTACGCGACCTTGGGCGAATTCATCGCCTGGATCATCGGCTGGGACCTGATCCTGGAATATGCGCTTGGCGCCGTCACCGTCGCCATCGGCTGGTCGGGCTATGTCGTGAGCTTCCTGAAAAATGTCGGCATCGTCGTGCCCGACGAATTCGCCAATGCGCCGTTTTCCTACGACGCTGGCGAACATGTCTGGCGTGCCACCGGCGCGATCATCAATATTCCGGCGATGCTGGTGATCGTCGCCGTTTCGATATTGCTGGTCGTCGGCATTCGTGAATCCGCGCGCGTCAACAACGTGATCGTCGCGATCAAGCTCGTGATCATTCTGGTCTTCATCGCCGCCGCCGTGCCGTTCGTGACCACAACGCATTGGGTCGCCGCGAGCAACCCTGACGGCGCCTTCATTCCGCCCAACGCCGGTCCGGGACAGTTCGGCCTCAGCGGCGTGCTGCGCGGCGCCGCGGTCGTGTTTTTCGCCTATATCGGCTTCGACGCGGTTTCGACCGCGGCGCAGGAGGCGAAGAATCCCAAGCGCGACATGCCGATCGGCATCCTCGGGTCGCTCGCTATCTGCACCTTGCTCTACGTGGCGGTCGGCTTCGTGCTCACCGGGATCGTCGCTTACGACAAGCTCAACGTTCCCGATCCGATCGCCATCGGCATCGACGCGATCGGCCTTTCGTGGCTGTCGCCGATCCTCAAATTCGGCATCATTCTCGGCCTCACCTCGGTGATCCTGGTCATGATGCTCGGCCAATCGCGCGTCTTCTATTCGATGGCGCGTGATCGGTTGCTGCCGCAGGTCGCCGCCAGGGTGCACTCACGGTTTCGCACGCCCTATGTCACCACCATGACGACCGGGTTCGTCGTCATGGTGCTCGCGGGCCTGCTGCCGATCGGCCTCGTCGGCGAACTGGTCAGCATCGGCACGCTGTTCGCGTTCGCCATCGTCAGCATCGGCGTGCTGGTGTTGCGCGTCATCGAGCCTGGGCAGCCGCGGCCGTTCCGCGTGCCGGCGGTCTATGTCGTGGCGCCACTCGGCGCGCTCTCGTCGGCTTTTCTTATGTTCGGGCTGCCATTCGACACCTGGCTGCGGTTCGGCATTTGGCTGGTGATCGGGCTCTTGCTCTACGGCTTCTACGGAACGCGGCACGCGCGCAGCGCGCTGCAGCCTTCAACATAAGCGACCTAACAAAAGCAGCGTACGTCAGGACTTTGGATGCAATCGATCTTCAATGCCGGCGCTTCGGCGGCGGCGATCCCGATCTGGTTCGTCACGGCAACGAGCTACAAACACGTGCGCGAGCGGCTGAGCACCGCCGCCCGCGCGTTCGCCGATGCGGCAGGTTTCGAGCCGAAGCCGGGCCAGTATCTGGCGCTGCCGGGCGAGGGGGGCCTAGGCGGCATCCTGTTCGGCCTGGAGAACGGCAGCGACGCGAGGGATCTGTTCCTGCCCGGCCGGTTGCCGCAGCAACTGCCGAGCGGCGTCTATCGTTTTGCCAATGATCCGCACGACGCGCGGCTCGCGGCGCTGGCTTTCGCGCTCGGCGCTTATCGCTTTACGCGCTACCACAAGTCCGAAGGCCGCAAGATCAAGCTCGATCTGCCGCAGAGCATCGACCGCGAAGATCTCGAGCGCGTAGTCGAGGCGGTCACGCTGGTGCGCGACCTCGTCAACACGCCGGCGAACGACATGGGACCGGCCGATCTCGAAGAGGCCGCGCGCACGCTTGCCGCCGAGCACGGTGCCGGCGTCAGAGCCGCAGTCGGCGACGATCTGCTGCGGGAGAATTTCCCGCTCATTCACGCGGTCGGCCGGGCCGCCGCGCGGCAGCCGCGCCTGATCGATCTGACCTGGGGCGAGACCAATCATCCGCGCGTGACGCTCGTGGGCAAGGGGGTCTGCTTCGATTCCGGCGGGCTCGACATCAAGCCCGAATCCTCCATGCTCAACATGAAAAAGGACATGGGCGGCGCGGCCACGGCGCTTGCGCTCGCGCATATGATCATGTCGCGCAAGCTTCGCTTGCGGCTGCGCGTCTTGATCCCGGCGGTGGAGAATTCGATTTCCGGCGCCGCCTTCCGGCCGCGCGACATCTACACTTCGCGCAAGGGCATCACCGTTGAGATCGGCAATACCGACGCCGAGGGCCGTCTGATCCTCGCCGACGCGCTCACGCTCGCCGACGAGGACAATCCGGAACTGATTTTCGATTTTGCCACGCTCACCGGCGCCGCGCGCGTCGCGCTCGGACCCGACGTGCCGCCTTTCTTCACCGACGACGACCAATTGGCCGACAAGCTGATGGCGCATGCCGCCGCCGAGAACGATCCGCTGTGGCGGCTGCCGCTCTGGCGGCCCTATGACGAAATGCTGGAATCGAAGGTGGCCGACATCAACAATGTGGGCAGCGGCGGCCAGGCCGGCGCCATCACGGCCGCATTGTTCATGCGCCGCTTTGTCAGCGCGAAGTCGTGGGCGCATTTCGACGTGTTCGCCTGGAGCCCGCGCAGCCGGCCTGGCCGGCCGGAAGGCGGCGAGTGCCAGGCCGCGCGTGCGATCTATGCGTTGCTCGCCGCGCGCTACGGCTGACCGGCCACGATGCCCACCTTCGATCCGCGCCTGGCGCCCGCACGCGCCGATCTCGCGGCCAAGGGGCTGGAAGGCACGGTTACGGCAGCGCGCTTTGTCGAGGGGCGCGCTTACGAGGTGATCGAGCCGCAGACGGCTTTGCGCGCGACGCCTGCGCCGGACGCGCCACTGCTGACCGAAGCGCTCAAGGGCGAGCGCGTCGCGATCTACGACATGAACGCCGAAGGCTGGGCTTGGGGCCAACTCGCCGCCGACGGTTATGTCGGCTGGCTCTCGGCGAATGCGCTGGCGCCCGCCGGCGCGTCAACAACTCATAAAGTCACAGCACTGCGCACTTTCGCCTTCCCGGGCCCGTCGATCAAGCTGCCGCCGCTCGAGGCGCTGCCGCTCGGCGCGCGGCTCGCGATCGCGCGCGTCGAAGCGCGCTTAGCCGTGACGCGCTCGGGCGCGTATGTGCCGGTGCCGCATCTTGCGCCGGTCGATTTCGCCGAGCCGGATTTCGTCGCCGTGGCGGAGCGCTTTCTCGGCGTGCCGTATCTGTGGGGCGGCAAGACCGCGCTCGGTCTCGATTGCTCGGGCCTCGTCCAGGTGGCGCTGACCGCCGCGGGCCACGTCTGCCCGCGCGACAGCGATATGCAGGAAGCCGCGTTGGGCGTGCCAGTCCTCCAACCCGGGGAGGGCGCTCTACGGCGCGGCGACCTCATCTTCTGGAAAGGCCATGTTGCCATCGTGCGCGACCGCGCCACGCTCATTCACGCCAATGCCTTTCATATGGCGGTCGCGATCGAGCCGCTCGCGGAAGCGGTCGCGCGCATCCGCGATGCCGGCAGCGAAATCACCAGCGTGCGGCGGATCGCGCCTTTGGCTTGACGGCCGATCACCGCGAACTGCTGTGGTGCCCTGCCGGCGCGTTTCCGGTGCGAAGGCTCGTGGGACGGTAGCCGCGTATCGATGAATTTTGCGAAAGTCTTCGTCTCAAGCTTACGAATGCCGCTAGCAATATGCCCGCCCTTAGGGCCAAGATCGGTAGAAGATCGAGTCGTCACGATCAAACGGTAAGGAGTGCGGATGATATGTTGAGCTGACGAGCAGCGACGGGCTGGACTCGTTTCAGTCAGTCCTGGCGGCGGCGCAGCCAATTTTTATCAGCAGCAAGGAGCCGAGACATGCTGATGGGCAATATCCAAGGTATGGACATCCAAATCCCCCACGAGGTCGCCCAGTACTGGGGCTGGTTTCTGGCGTTCGGTATCGCGTTGGTGGTGTTGGGGTTCGCTGCGGTCGTTCGTTCGGTCACCGCGACGATCATCTCGATGCTGTTCTTCGGCTGGCTATTGGTGCTCTCGTCCGGCATCGAAATCGCGCAAGCGGTGATGGTCGGGCATTGGGCAGGCTTCTTTCAGCACCTGGTCGCCGCCATTTTGTTCGGAGTCGTCGGCGTGATCATCATCACACGGCCGCTGATCAGCGCCGAAGTGCTGACAGTGTTCATTGCGACATTCTTCCTGATCGGCGGCTTGTTTCAGTTCATCTCGGCGCTGGCGGTCTCGACGCCCGGCTGGGGCTGGCACGTGGCGGACGGAATCATCACGGCGCTTTTGGGCGTGCTGGTGCTCGCGCAATGGCCGGTCTCGGGGCTTTGGGTGATCGGCCTTTTTGTGGGGATTGATTTGATCTTCTACGGCTTTGCGTGGATCGGGATTGCATCCGGCTTGCGTGGAAGCTGAGCGCCGGCGATCGGTGAAGCTGCTCTCGGCCGCGGCAAAGGGCGCGCAGACGTTTGTTGCGGATGCGCGCATCTTGCCGTTCTGGCCTTTGCGCGGCCGACTCGCCAAGACGCGCCAACCGTAATGTCAGCGAGCCGCAGGCATTGCGGCAACGCACGGAGCAGAGGTGATGACCGAGCAAGATCCGCAAGCCGCGCCATCTGGTGTGCCCGAGGTCACGACACCGCCCGCTGCTTCGCCGCGTCAGCATCGGAGCATCTGGCTCCGGGAACTGCCTTTCACCATCGTGCTGACCCTGACGATTGCCGGCGTCGCGTACACGACCTTCTCCAAAACGCCGATTGCCGGTTACTGGGAGATCCTCGCGCCGATCATCGGTCTCGTTTGCGTCGGTGCGGGCTGGCAGGAGGCCGGCGACAAGACCGGGCGCTTGCGTCTGATCGTGACACAGGCGCTGCATTGGGGCGCGTTCTTGCTGGTGATGAACATCCTGTTGCTGTCGAGCGTGCAGCGGATCTTCACGGCGCAAACGACGGCGCTGGCGATCTTTACTCTGCTGGCGCTCGGCACCTTCACGGCCGGCGTGCAGGTCTTGTCCTGGCAGGTTTGTTTGCTCGGCGTGATCATGGCGCTCGGCGTTCCGGCGATCGCCTGGATCGAGAACTCTGCCTTACTGGTGACGCTGATCGTTGCGTCGTTGATAGGTTTGGCGGTCGTGCTGTGGTGGCATTGGCGGGGGCCGCGCGCCCACGCAACGTGACCGCCAGCACAGAACGTCTTGGGCCTCCCGTGGCACGTGATTGAACGCGGCCCATTCCTGAAAGTGGGCAATAGCCTCGTGTAAGTCGTCTTGCCATCCGACGGGGCCTGTGTAACCTCGGCCGTGCACGGATGTCGCAAGGCGCATCACGTCGCCTGCGTCATGACAACAACGAAAGTGCAAGAGGGGAGATGCTTCATGCGAGTTTCAGCTACCATTGCCATAGCCGCCTTGGCCGCCGCCGGTGCAGTGCTCGCGCTGCTGCCGCGCGCGCAGGCCGAATCGCAAATCGACCGCGGCAAATATCTGGTCGTCGTGGCCGGCTGCAACGACTGCCACACGCCGGGTTTTTTCTTTGGCAAGCCGGACATGGCCCGCTATCTCGGCGGATCGGATGTCGGTTTTGAAATTCCAGGCCTGGGCGTATTCAATGGCCGCAACATCACGCCGGACAAGGAAACCGGCATCGGCGGTTGGACGGACGAACAAATCGCCACCGCGATTACGACCGGAAGGCGCCCGGACGGCCGCCAATTGGCGCCGATCATGAACTACGCCGCGTTCACCTACATGACGAAAGAGGACGTAGCGGCGGTGGTCGCGTACCTGCGCAGCATTCCGCCGGTGAAGAATGAGGTGCCCGGCCCGTTCAAGCCGGGCGAGAAAGTATCGATCTTCACGTTCCGCATTTTGCCGCCGGGTGAAATTGCGGCCCAGGCGCCGAAATAGCTGTTATGCGCGCGCAGCGGGCCGGGGCCGATCGCTCCGGCTCGCGTCGGCCGATCCCCTTTTCAGCAAGCCGCTTTGCCGCAAGTACCGACAGCGCTGACCATTGCGTGCAACGCGTGCGGTCCGGGATAGCCCAGGATCGCGAGATTGCCGGCGATGAAGGATGGCGTCGCCTCCAGCCCGAGCGACGTCCCGAGATTGACGAGATTCTTCATTGTGCCGGTGATCTGGTCGCTGTCGCCGAGCGCGAGCAGGTTTTGTTTGTTCAGGCCCAAACCGGCGGCGACGTCGAGCGCGCGCGGGCCGTCGGTCGTGCCGCGTTGCGCATAAATCTTGCGATGAAATTCATAGAATTGCTCGGGCGTGCCCAGTTTCGCCACTGCGAGTTCGACGCGCGCGGCGCCGATCGAGGGAATGCCCAAGATCGGATACGGCACCAGCACCAGCCGCAGTTGCTGGTCATGCTTGAGCATCTCGCCGAGATCGGCGGCCGCTGCCCGGCAGAAGGGGCAATTGAGGTCGTAGAACTCGATCAGCGTTTCCTTGCCCCTGGGATTTCCCACCACGACCACGCCGGGCAGCCGGTCGATCGGTCCCAAAAGCCTGACCGTGTGGTTGGGTAACCGCTGTCCTTCGTCGCCGACCAAGGGAAATTCGGCCTCGCTCGCGGCGCGGCGCGATTGCGCCAGCGCCGCGCCGAAGGAAGCGAGCACGATTGCAAGCAACAGCGTCGCAATAACCGCAACGTTTCCGAGTCGCGCCACTACGGGAAACCGTATCATTGCGCCACCACGCCGCCCGGCGCGGTTTCCAGATTGAAGGCGGCGGCGAACAGCGCTCGCGTGTAATCGGTCTGCGGACTTTTGAACAGCGTGGCGGCGTCGCCTGCCTCGACCACCTTGCCCTGGCGCATCACCAGGAGCCGGCTCGCCAACGCGGCGACCACGCGCAGGTCGTGCGAGATGAACAGATACGTCAGGTCGCGGCGTTTCTGCAGATCGCGCAGCAAATCGACCATTTGCGACTGGATCAGCATGTCGAGCGCGCTCGTCGGCTCATCGAGCACGACGAAGGTCGGCTCCAGCACGATGGCGCGCGCCAGCGCGATGCGCTGGCGCTGGCCGCCGGAAAATTCGTGCGGGAAGCGAAAGCGCCAGGCCGGGTCGAGGCCGACATCGGTGAGCGCGCGCACGACGCGCTCATCACGCTCGTGTTCGGGCAGTGCGGGTTGATGGACCTGCAATCCCTCCTTGATGATGTCGTCGACCGACATGCGCGGCGAGAGCGAGCCGTACGGATCCTGGAATACGATCTGCATGTCGCGCCGGAACGGCCGCATCTGCTTGAAGCGCAGGCCCTGCAACTGGCTGCCCATGAAGATGATCGGGCCATCCGAGGAGATCAGCCGCAAGAGCGCAAGCCCGAGCGTGGTCTTGCCCGAGCCGGATTCGCCGACCACGCCCAGCGTTTCGCCCTTGCGCAGCTCGACGCTGACGCCGTCGACCGCTTTGATATGGCCGACCACCTTGCGCAGCACGCCGCGCTTGATCGGAAGCCAGACCTTGAGGTCGGTCGTCTGCAACACCATCGGTGCGTTCGGCTGCGGCGGCGCCGGGTCGGGCTTCGGCTCGGCGGCAAGCAGCGCGCGCGTATACGGGTGCGCCGGCGCGGCAAACACGCGCGCGACCTCGCCCTGTTCGACGATCTCGCCGTCCTTCATCACGCAGACTTTCTGCGCGATCTTGCGCACGATGCCGAGGTCGTGGGTGATGAACAGAAGCGACATGCCGAGCCGCTTCTGGATGTCCTGCAGCAGCTTGATAATTTGCGCCTGCACGGTGACGTCGAGAGCGGTAGTCGGCTCGTCGGCAATGAGCAGATCGGGCTCGTTGGCGAGCGCCATGGCGATCATGACGCGCTGGCGCTGGCCGCCGGACAATTGGTGCGGATAGCTCCCAAGCCTCGTCTCCGGCTCGGGAATGCCGACCTGCGTGAGCACTTCCAAAGTCCGCCGGCGAGCGGCGGCGCCGGTGAGCCCGCGATGCAGCAACAAAATCTCGCCGATCTGCTTCTCGATGGTGTGCAGCGGATTGAGCGAGGTCATCGGCTCCTGAAAGACGATGGTGATGTCGTCGCCGCGCACCCGCCGCATCTCACGCTCCGGGAGCGGCAGCAGATCGCGGCCCTTGAAGGTGATGCTGCCGGACGGATGATGCGCCGACGGGTAGGGCAGGAGCTTGAGGATCGACAGCGCCGTTACCGATTTGCCGGAGCCGGATTCGCCGACCAGCGCCATGGTCTCGCCCTGGCCGATGTCGAACGACACGCGATCGACCGCGAGCGTTTGCCGCGAGCCTGTGCCAAAAGCGACCGAGAGATCGCGGATGGAGAGGAGGGGTGCGGTCATCGAAACGTCTTCCTCGGATCGAAGGCATCGCGCACCGCTTCGCCGACGAAGATCAGGAGCGACAGCATCAGCGCGACAGTGAAGAAGCCGGTCAAACCGAGCCATGGCGCCTGCACGTTGGCCTTGCCTTGCGACAGCAGTTCGCCGAGCGAGGGCGAGCCGGGCGGCAGACCGAAACCGAGGAAGTCGAGCGCGGTCAGCGTCATCACCGATGACGACATGATGAAAGGCAGGAACGTCAGCGTCGCCACCATCGCGTTCGGCAGCAAATGCCGGAACATGATGACGGCATTGGACACGCCGAGCGCGCGCGCCGCCTGGATATATTCGAAGTTACGGCCGCGCAGAAACTCGGCGCGCACCAATCCGACCAGCCGCACCCAGGAGAACAGCAGCAGTATCCCCAGCAGCACGAAGAAGCCCGGCACCAGCACCGACGAGATGATCAGCAACAGATAAAGCTCGGGCACGGAGGTCCAGATTTCGATGAAGCGCTGGAACAGAAGATCGGTCCAGCCGCCGAAATAGCCTTGCACGGCGCCGGCGGCGACGCCGACGACCGACGAGAACGCGGTCAGGATCAGGCCGAACAGCACCGAGATGCGGAAGCCGTAAATGAGCCGCGCCAGCACGTCGCGGCCCTGGTCGTCGGTGCCGAGCCAATTGTATTCCAGGTCGCTGCAGCTTTTCAGGCCCTTGCGGTCGACCACCGACTTGCATTGCGCTTCGGTCAGCATCCAGGTCGGCGGCGAGGGCGCCGGCGTCGGCAGGTCGAGATTGTGCGTCGAGTAGGAATAGCGGATCGGCGGCCAGATCATCCAGCCGCCTTTGTCGGCGATCAGCTTCTGCAAATAGGGATCGCGATAGTCCGCGGCGGTTTCGAAGTCGCCGCCGAATGTTGTTTCCGGATAAGTGAAGACCACCGGGAAATAGGACTTGCCGGAGAAGCTGATATAGAGCGGCTTGTCGTTGGCGATGAATTCGGCGAACAGCGTGACGAAAAACAAAACCAGGAAAATCCACAACGACCAATAACCGCGCCGGTTGGTCTTGAAATTCTCCCAGCGCCGTTTGTTGAGCGGCGACAGTGCAAAGCGGCCGGGCGGCGGTGTGATCCCGAGCGGGCCGGTTGGCTCGGAGTCCGGCGTGACTTGGCTAGTGACCTGGCCACTGACTTGGCCCGGCACGAGCCCAGTCTTGCCGTCCTTGCCGACTGCGAGGGGGTGGGTTTTGACGTCCACCTCACACCTCCCGCGTTTCAAAATCGATGCGCGGGTCGATCCAGGTATAGGTCAGGTCGGAGATCAGATTCACGATGAGTCCGACAAGCGCGAATATGTAGAGATTGGCGAACACCACCGGATAGTCGCGGTTGAGCACGCTCTCGAAGCTGAGTAAGCCGAGTCCGTCGAGCGAGAAGATCGTCTCGATCAACAGCGCGCCGGCAAAGAAGGCGCTCACGAACGCGCCGGGAAAGCCGGCGATCACCAGCAGCATCGCGTTACGGAAGATGTGCCCGTAGAGCACCTGGGTTTCCGAGCAGCCTTTGGCACGCGCGGTCAGAACGTACTGCTTGCGCAACTCTTCCAGGAACGAGTTTTTGGTCAGAAGCGTCATGGTGGCGAAGGCGGCAAGCGCCATCGACACGATCGGCAGCGTCAGGTGCCAGAAATAGTCGAGGATCTTCTGCCACCACGGGAACGTCGCCCAGCCGTCGGAGGTCAATCCGCGCAGCGGAAAGATATTGAAGAACGAGCCGCCGGCAAAAAGAATGATCAGCAGGATTGCGAACAGGAATCCGGGAATGGCGTAGCCGATGATGATCACGCCCGAAGTCCACATGTCGAACGGCGAGCCGTCCTGCACGGCCTTGCGGATGCCGAGCGGTATCGAGATCAGATAGCTCAGCAGCGTCATCCAGAGCCCGAGCGAGATCGAGACCGGCAGCTTCTCCTTGATGAGCTGCAGCACGCTCACGTCCCGGAAGTAGCTCTTGCCGAAATCGAAGCGCACATAGTTCCACAGCATCAGGAAAAAGCGCTGATAGGCCGGCTTGTCGAAGCCGAATTGCTTTTCCAGGCTTTTGATGAAGGCCGGATCGAGCCCCTGCGCGCCGCGGTATTTCGAATTGACGTCCATTTGCCCGCCGCTTTGCAGCGCGCCGCGCGAGCCGAAATCGCCGCCGGCAGAACCGGAGATGCGTGAGGTCGCGCCGGTATCGTTGCCCGAAAGTTGCGCGATCACGCGCTCCACCGGGCCGCCGGGCGCGAACTGCACCACGACGAACGACACCAGCATGATCCCGAAGATGGTCGGGATCATGAACAAGATGCGGCGGATGATATATGCGCTCATTCGTTTCCGACTACGCTCGTAACTAGCTCGTCATCCTGAGGCGCCCGCGCGAAAGCGCGGGCCTCGAAGGATGCCGCTCGGCGCAAGCCGTCATCCTTCGGGGCTCGCTTTCGCTCGCGCCAAGGATGACGGAAAAACGGGCTCGCGCACAATACGGTGCCATGCATCACGATCCTATCCCGCCCGCCGACTCTTCGCCGCCTTGTCGCGGTCATACCACCAAGTATCCGGGATACCGCGGAAATAACGCGGTTGTTCCGGCGGCCGGCCGAACACGTCCCAATAGGCGATCCAGTGGGTAGGCTTGTACCAATGCGGGATCCAATAACGCCCGCTGCGGATCACGCGGTCGAGCGCGCGGCAGGCGGTCACCAATGCCGGCCGCGACGGCGCGGCGATGATGGTTTCGATCAGCGAATCGATCGCCGGATCGGCCATGCCGGCGAGATTGTTGGAGCCCTTCAGCGGCGCCGCCTGCGAGGAAAAATACGAGCGCAGCGAGTCACCGGGCGTGTCCGATAGGCTGAAACGATCGACGGTGAGATCGAAATCGAAGCCGTCGCGGCGCGCGCGATATTGCACCGGATCGACCAGGCGCAGCGACGCATCGATGCCGAGCACGCCCAGATTCTTGATAAAGGGCATGTGATGCGGCTGAAAGGTCGGCTCCTCGAGCAGAAATTCGATGACGATCGGCTCGCCGCCGGGCAGCACGCGCTTGCCGTCCTTGATCTCGCAGCCCGCATCTTTGAGAAGCTGCGAGGCCTTGCGCAGCAATGCGCGGTCCTGGCCCGAGCCGTCGGAAATCGGCGGCGCATAGGGCTCGCCGAACACCTCGTCGGGCACGCGCCCGCGGAACGGCTCGAGCAGCGCGAGCTCGTCGCCGCCGGGCTTGCCGTTCGCCATCATGTCGGAGTTCTGAAATACCGAAATGGTCCGCTCGTAGGAGCCCCACATCAGCGTCTTGTTGGTCCATTCGAAATCGAAGGCGCAGCACAGCGCCTCGCGCAGACGCGGATCGGCGAATTTCTTGCGCCGCGTGTTGATGAACCAGCCTTGCGCGCCGGACGGCGTCTTGTCCGGAATGATGTCGCGTTTGACGCGGCCGTCCTTGAACGCCGGGAAGTCGTAGCGCGTCGCCCACGTGCGTGAGGTGAATTCCTCGCGGAACAAATAACTGCCGGCGGTGAAGCCTTCGAAGCCGACTTCGCGATCGCGATAGTATTCGTAGCGCACGACATCGAAATTGTTCTGGCCGCGCGCCACCGGCAGGTCGGCGCCCCACCAGTCCTTCACGCGCTCATATTCGATGAAGCGGCCGGCCTCGAAGCGGCCGACCTGGTAGGGGCCCGAGCCGAGCGGAGTGTCGAGCGTCGATTCGTCGAACGGCTTCTTGGTGTAATAGGCGCGCGAGAAAATCGGCAGGCCGGCGACGAACAGCGGCACGTCGCGCGCGCGGTTCGGCGCGAACGTCGCGACCACGCTCTCGTCGTCATCGGCCTTGGCGCCGGTGAAATCGCGCAGCAGCTGCGTAATGATCGGATGGCCCTTCTCCTTGAGCATGTTAAGCGAGAAGGCGACGTCCTGTGCGGTCAGCCGCGTGCCGTCGTGGAATTTGGCCTCCGGCCGGATGAAGAATCTGTAGGTCAGCCCGTCGGCCGAGCGCAGCACCTTCGCGGCGGCAAGACCGTACATCGCATCGGGCTCGTCGCCCGAGCGCACCATCAGTGTGGCGAAGGTCAGTTCCATCCCCTGCGCGGCATCGCCCTTGAGGATGTAGCTGTTGAGCGAATTGAAAGTGAGGAAATTCTGATTGAATTGCCGCGACGGTCCGATTTGCGAGAAGGTGCCGCCTTTCGGCGCCTGCGGATCGACGTAGCTGAAATGCGCAAAATCGGCCGGATAGGCGAGATCGCCGAAAGCCGATAGGCCGTGCGCTTCGATCTCGTCCGCGGCGCGGGCGTCCTTCGCGCGCGGGAGCGCGGCGGCGGCCGCGACGCCGGCAGTAAGTGTTAGAACGTGGCGGCGGGTCAGCTTGGGCATGTCGCTTTGCGCAAGTCATTCCGGGGCGGCCCGAAAGGGCCGAGCCCGGAATCCATAACCACGACCCGACGAAATACCGCGAGGACTGCGGTTATGGATTCCGGACTCGCCGCTGGCGCGGCGATCCGGAATGACCCTCGGTGCCAGTGCCAATTCACTGCCGGTTCCCGGTCTTTGCCGCCTTTTCCGCGTCCCACCACCACACGGTGAGAAAAGCCGGCGAGGCGTATTTTGGCAGCTCGGCCGGATGGCTGAAGCGGTCCCAGCGGGCGGTGCGGCTCTTGCCGTAAGTCCATTGCGGTACGACGTAGTGATTCCATAACAGCACGCGGTCGAGCGCGCGCGTGGCGGCGACAAGATCTTCGCGGCTCTTGGCGAAAATGACTTGATCGATCATCGCATCGACCGCCGGATTTTTGATGCCGACGACGTTTTGGGAGCCGGATTGGTCGGCTGCCTGCGATCCCCAATAGCCGCGCTGCTCGTTGCCGGGCGACAGCGATTCACCCCAGGATTGGGTGAGGATGTCGAAGTCCCAGTTGCGCAGCCGGTTCTCATACTGCGCCTCGTCCACGGTGCGCACCGTCACCGTTATTCCGATCCGGTCGAGCGAAGGCTTGTAGAACAGGAACACCCGCTCGAAGCTCGGCTCGGCGGCCAGGAACTCGACCGTGTACGGTTCGCCGGTCTTGGCGTCGACGAGCTTGCCGCCCCGCACCTCGTAGCCCGCTTCCTTGAACAGCCGCACCGCTTCGCGCAGGTTGTCGCGCACCGCCTGCGGATTGCCGCCGACCGGATTGGTAAAAGGCTTGGTGAAAACCTCAGGCGGGACCTTGTCGCGCACCGTTTCCAGGATCTCGAGCTCGCGCCCGGTCGGCAAGCCGCTCGACGCAAGCTCAGTGCCCTGAAAGAAGCTGGCGATGCGCGCGTATTGTCCGAAGAAGATCTGCTTGTTCATCTCCTCGAAATCGAACGCGTAATTGAAGGCGAGTCGCACCCGCGGGTCCTGGAATTTCGGCCGTCGGATGTTGAAGGCGAAGGCCTGCATGATGCCGAAACTGTTGATCGGGAATTCTTCCAGGATGACGCGCTTCTCCTTGACGGCCGGGAAGTCGTAAGCGGTCGCCCAGTTCTTGGCGCTGTTCTCGGTGCGCCAATCGATCGTGTCGGCCTTGAACGCTTCTAGCGCGACCGTCGTGTCGCGGAAATATTCGAAGCGCAGCTCTTCGAAATTGTTGGTGCCGATCGCGACGTTGAGATCCTTGCCCCAGTAGTCCTTCACCCGCTCGAACACGATGTTGCGGCCGGGCTGGAAATCCTTGATGCGATAGGGCCCGGAGCCGAGCGGCGGCTCGAGCGTGGTCACGGTGATGTCGCGCTTCTTGCCGTTCTTGTCGGTGCCTTCCCAATAATGCTTGGGCAGGACATGGAGTTGGCCGACGATCTGCGGCAACTCGCGATTGCCCGGGCCGTCGAAGGTAAAAGTGACCTCGCGGTCGCCGGTCTTTTCCAGCTTCACCACATGGCGATAATAGGCCGCGTAACGCGGATTGTTCTTCTTGAACACCTCGAACGAATAGATCACGTCGTCCGCCGTCACCGGTTTGCCGTCATGCCAGCGCGGTTCGCCGCGCAGGCGGTAGGTGGCCGACGAGAAATCCTCCGGGTGGCTGACCGCCTCCGCAAGCAGGCCGTATCCGGTCGAGACTTCGTCCAGCGCCGAGACCAGGAGCGTATCGTAGATCAATTCGACCCCGGCCGCTTCTACGCCTTTGACGCCGCTCACGACGCTGTTGAAATTGTCGAAGGTGCCGATCACCGCTTCGCGCACCGTGCCGCCTTTCGGCGCCGCCGGATCGACATAGTCGAAGTGCGGAAAGTTCGGCGGATATTTCAGGTCGCCGAACAGCGACAGGCCGTGGCGCCACTTTTTGCCCGCGGTCGCGTCTTGCGCCAGTGCGGTCTCGACGAAAGCGGGGAAGGGCAGCCGCGCGGCGCCAAAAGCGAACAGAGCGGTCGTGAGCAAGGTTCGGCGATCCAAGAGTCGGCTCCAATAAATTGCGCGCCCCAATGTGGGGTGCGCGATCAACAGAGCATGATCCGGAAAAAGTCTGCCCTCGGACTTGATCCGAGGGTGGTTACCGATTTTCCGAAAGGATCATGCTCCATCAAAAATCCAGAGCGGGACAACCTGAGACGAACCGCGCTCCAGGGCTCACGACCAAGGCCGCTGATTATGTACTTTTTGCGAGCGGCGCCAGTGCCCCTCGTTCCGAAGTTTGCAAACAGTTAGCCGCACGCTTTGGGCGAATTTCGAAAACAAAGCGACACTAGCAAACTTATGATTCTAGTGCGGTTTTCGGATTCGAAGTTCCTGCCTAGTTTGCCGTTTGCTGTTAGGAACTTCAAATCCGCCGCACTGGGCACGCTTCCATGCCGCGACGAAATGCGCTTCACATCCGCGTGCGGGCGCTGGAAAACGCCGCAGCGTTAACGCAAACAGAACAGGGAGGTTGCCGAACAGTAATGTTCGGCACGGCTCCGGCTACTTCTTTGGCTACTTCTTTTCCGACTCGCCTTCCTTCTGCGCGGTGGGCAGCGGCAGCGGGCTCTTCGATAGCGAATTGAGATACACGATCACATCGGCGCGCTGCTTTTCGTTCGAAAGGCCGGCAAAGGTCATGGCGGTGCCGGGCACGTCGGCGCGCGGATCCTTGAGCCACTTGTCGAGCTCGTCGAAGCTCCAGGTGCCGCTCTTCGCCTTCAACGCGGCCGAGTAGTTGAAGCCGGGCTTGGAGGCGATCTGGCGTCCGACCACGCCGTAAAGATCGGGGCCGACCTTGGGGCCCTGGCCTTCCTGGAAGTTGTGGCAGGCGCCGCACTGCTTGGCGACCTGGGCGCCGTGCTCGACCGAGGCGCTGGCCAACAGCGTTTCGATCGGCACCTCGGCCGGCTTGGCGGCGTCGCCGTGGCCTGCCTTTTCCTCCTTGACCGCGACCTCGTAGCCGGGCTTGGCCGGCGCCGGCGAATAGAAAATCGCGCCGCTGGCGAGGTGGATGGCCATCAGGACCAGGCAGGTTCCCAGCAGGGCGCCGAGATACTTGTTGATTTCAAAGGAATTCATCGGGAAATGGCTCCGCAGCGGCGAAGGAGGGGCGGCGCAGAAATAGCCGGTTTGCCGCGCGTCTTGCAACCCGTATAAGCGCACGCCGCACAAGCGGTTGGGGCAGCGCCAAAGCGATGGCCGATACGCTCATTCTCATTCCCGCCCGCATGGCCGCGACCCGCCTGCCGGGCAAGCCGCTCGCCGATATCGCCGGCCTGCCGATGATCGTGCATGTGCTGCGCCGGGCCGAGGCCGCCGCCGTTGGGCCGGTCGTGGTGGCGACGGATTCGCCCGAAATCGAAGCTGCCGTGCAGAAAGCCGGCGGGCGCGCGGTCATGACCCGCGCGGACCACGCCTCGGGGTCGGACCGCGTGTTCGAGGCGCTCGGCATTGCCGATCCGGCCGGCCGGGCCAAAAAGGTCGTCAACGTGCAGGGCGATCTGCCGACGCTGGCGCCGGCCGACATTGCCGCAGCAGTGGCGCTGCTCGCCGACGAGGCCGTGGATATCGGCACCGTTGCCGCTGAAATCGCCCGAGCCGAGGAGCGTGACGATCCGAGCGTGGTCAAGGTGGTCGGCAGCCCGGTTGGGCAGGGACGTTTGCGCGCGCTCTACTTCACCCGCGCCACCGCGCCTTACGGCGAGGGGCCGCTGTATCATCACATCGGCCTTTACGCCTATCGCCGGCGGGCGCTCGAACGCTTCGTCGGCTTGCCGCCGTCGCCTCTCGAGAAGCGCGAGAAGCTCGAGCAGTTGCGCGCGCTCGAAGCCGGCATGCGCATCGACGTCGCCGTCGTCGACTCAGCGCCGCTCGGCGTCGACACACCGGAGGATTTGGCGCGCGCGCGCGTCATGCTATCGAAACGCTCATGAAGCGCAGCAAGAAAATCGCATTCCAGGGCGAGTCCGGGGCCAATTCCCATATCGCCTGCATCCAGGCCTATCCGACCTACGAACCGCTGCCGTGCCCGACCTTCGAGGACGCGTTCGCGGCGGTGCGGACCGGGCGCGCGGCGCTGGCGATGATCCCAATCGACAATTCGGTCGCCGGGCGGGTCGCCGACATCCACCATTTGATGCCGACATCGGGCCTGCACATCGTCTCCGAGTGGTTTCTACCGGTCCAGCATCAGCTCATGGCGCCCAAGCGCGCGAGCCTGAAGACCATCAAGACGGTCGAGAGCCATGTGCATGCGCTCGGCCAGTGCCGCAATATCATCCGCGGACTGCGGATCAAGGCGATGGTTGCCGCCGACACCGCTGGCGCGGCGCGCGAGGTGGCGGAAGCCGGCGACATCACGCGCGCGGCGCTTGCGACCAAGCTCGCCGCCAAGATCTACGGCCTCAAGATCCTGCAGAAGGACGTGGCCGACGCCAAGCACAACACCACCCGCTTCGTCATCCTGGCGCGCAAGCCGAAATGGGCGAGCCGCAAGGAGCCGCTGGTGGTGACGACCTTCGTCTTCCAGGTGCGCAACATTCCGGCCGCGCTCTACAAGGCGCTCGGCGGCTTCGCCACCAACGGCATCAACATGACCAAGCTGGAAAGCTACATGGTCGACGGCAACTTCGCCGCCACCCAGTTCTATGCCGATGTGCAGGGCCATCCGAAGGACCGGGCGCTCGAACTGGCGCTGGAGGAGCTCGCCTTCGTCTCGCAGCCGAAGTCGCTCAAGATCCTGGGCGTCTATCCCGGCCACCGATTCCGTGAGACATTTAAGTAGCGTATGAGTCCCCTAAATGGGGCATCATTCCGCGGGAGGGGACTGACCGGCTTCAAAAACGATCGTGCGGGGAGGGCGACCTCCGATGCGCGGCGATGCCGCCTCGGCCGGATGCGAGTGCGTTGGCGGGTTGCGACTGCAGTGGTCGGGCGACAAGGAATGCAGGCGATGAGCACCAACGAAGAACCGAAGATTTGGCGGACGTTGCATTTGAAATTCACGCTTCACGGGGCGGATTCCGAGCAGCTCTCCTCGATGATGCGCGCCGCGGCACCGTTCTATCAGATGTTCGGCACCGCGCATTTTCGCCTGCTGCGCAACGCCGACGATCCGACGAAATTCATCCAGGTGATCGAATACGAAACGCCGGAATCGTTCGAGCTCAACCGCCAATCGCTCGCCAGCGACGCGCGCTTCCAGGCCTATCTGCAAATGTGGCGCGCCATGCTTCCCGGCGCGCTGGAAGTGGACGTGTATCAGGAGATTTAGCGGTTGCTGCGCTCGTCCCCGTGAAGGTGGCCGTCAAAAAGCGCCGTTCACTTAGCTGCCGACAAGCGGTGTTGAAGGCGCTGAGCGAGTCCGCCGCAAGCACGTCAGGCGCGCCTGCGTTTGCAAAGTTCAAGCAAAAAGGCCGCCCGCGAGGATCTCGCAGGCAGCCAGTTCATCGGAACTCCTCAAGTGATGAGGCGCTGTGCGCTATGCCAGCGTCCCTCCTCTTTGGCCGGTTGTTAGCCGCCGGTGCGCGGGTCTTGCGGCGCCGCCTCGGATGAGTTGGTGCCCCCAACCGGGGCACTGGCCGATTCCTTGGTGCACAGGTCAGCGAAGACCACGAGGCGGTCCTGCGTGTAGGTCTTGGTCAGACAGGTGCAAGGCCCGGGCGTAGGGGCCGCAATCGGGCCAGAGACTGCGGCCGCCACCGGCGCCGACCCTTCGTACACGCCGTACCCGCCGTAGCCCGGCCAGTACCAGCGGTGATGATAGTAGCCCCAATGACGCCAATGATTCCAATGACTCCAGTGATTCCAATGGCCCCAACGGCCGGGACGATAGAAGCTGCTGTGGCCGAAGTGGCCGAAGCCGCCACCGCCCATGCGGCCGAAGCCACCGCCGTGACCGCCACCGAAACCGCCGCCGCCGAACCCGTGGGCATCGGCCGCGCTTGAGGCAAGGGCAGAAACGGCAATCGTGGCCGCAGTTGCGAGAGTGAGGATGACTTTGCGTGACATGGTTGGTTCTCCATGGGGTTGAAAGGTACGATACCCATGGGTCGCCAGAGCTTTGAGAAAGGTTCAAGGCGGTCGTACGCAAATCGGCCGCGCGCCATCGCTACCGTGGACACAAACATGCGGTTACTGCTTGCTGGACTGATTGGAGCGATAGGCGGGGCAGCGATAGTGGCTTCCGGGCCGCGATTTCACGTTGGCTCGATTTTCTTCGACGGTCTCGCCGGCTACGTGGGAGCGGCCGTTGCAGGCGCCCTTGTTACGGTTCTTATTGGCTGGGCCCTTCGCAAGGAGTTGGGCTGGTAGGCTAAAGTGTCGTTCGCAATCCGCTGCATGGCGAACATCGGCACCACGGGAACTAAAGCGTCCGGCGCCTAAATCGTCTGATTATACTCGCCGACTTCCTTGTGGGTGCGCAGCACGGCGTCGACTGATTTGAACATCTCGTGCATGCGCGCTTCCGACACCGGGCTTTCGACCACCACCACCAGCTCAGGCTTGTTGGAGGATGCGCGCACGAGGCCCCAGGTCCCGTCTTCGACCGTCACCCGCACGCCGTTGACGGTGACGAGATCGCGGATCGGCTGGCCGGCGACTTTGCCGCCTTTCTTGTTCTCGGCCTCGAAATGCTTCACCACCGCGTCGACCACGCCGTATTTCTCTTCGTCGGCGCAATGCGGCGACATGGTCGGCGACGACCAGGTTTTCGGCAGCGCGTTTTTCAGGTCCGCCATGCTCTTTCCCGGATTGCGGTCGAGCATGTCGCAGACGGCGAGCGCGAAGATCAGCCCGTCGTCATAGCCGCGGCCGAACGGCTTGTTGAAAAAGAAATGGCCGGATTTCTCAAAACCGGCCACGGCGCCGATCTCGTTGACCCGCCGCTTCATGTACGAATGGCCGGTCTTCCAATAGTCGGTCTTGGCGCCGTTCTTGATCAGCACCGGATCGGTCATGAACAGGCCGGTCGATTTCACGTCGGCGACGAACAGCGCATTCTTGTGCTGGCTCGAAATGTCGCGCGCCAGCATGACGCCGACCTTGTCGGCGAAAATCTCCTCGCCCTCGTTGTCGACCACGCCGCAGCGGTCGCCGTCGCCGTCGAAGCCGAGCGCGACGTCCGCCTTGTTGGCGAGCACGGCGTCCCGCATGGCGTGCAGCATCTCCATGTCTTCCGTGTTCGGATTGTAGTTTGGGAAGGTGTGATCGAGCTCGCAGTCGAGCGGCACCACTTCGCAGCCGACCGCTTGCAGCACCTGCGGCGCAAACGCTCCGGCGGTGCCGTTGCCGCAGGCGCAGATCACTTTCAGATGACGTTTGAGCTTTGGCCGGTCGGTCAGATCGGCGATGTAGCGCGCCGGAAAATTCTCCACGAACGTGTAGGCGCCGCCTTCTTTGCTCTGGTAACGGCCGTTGAGCACGATCTCTTTCAGCCGTGTCATCTCGTCGGGCCCGAAGGTGAGCGGGCGGTTGACGCCCATCTTCACGCCGGTCCAGCCATTGTCATTGTGCGAGGCCGTCACCATGGCGACGCACGGCACATCGAGCGCGAACTGCGCGAAATAGGCCATCGGCGTTACCGCAAGTCCGATATCGTGCACTTTGCAGCCAGACGCGAGCAGCCCGTTGATCAGTGCCATTTTGATCGACGCCGAATAGGAGCGGAAATCGTGCCCGGTGACGACTTCGGGCCGAGCGCCGAGTTCATGGATCAGCGTTCCGAGGCCAAGTCCCAGCGCCTCGACACCCATCAGATTGATCTCGCTGCCGAACAGCCAGCGCGCGTCATATTCGCGGAAGCCGGTGGGCTTGACCATCGGCTCGGATTCATACGCGTACGTGTTCGGCTTCAACAGGGGCTTTGGCTTGGGAAACATTGAGATTGGATCCGAATCGAGGGCGCGCGCAGCAATAGCCTAAACGGCGAGCCGCCGGAAAGGTTGCGTGCTTTGTCGTTTGTAATCGTGGCAACTTTCATAACGGCGGCGACAGCCCGCCGCTGAAGATTGAGCTTCCCCTCGCTGGTCGCGAAAGGAAGCGGCGCCGGTCCAAAAAATCCAGCGTCATTCGGTCGTGGCCGGGCCCAGCGGAATAAGCAACGAGAAATTGGTGCCGATCGGGCTTGTGGGGCGCGTTATTTCACCGCCCAATTGTTTTGACAGCGCGGTGACCATGCGGCTGCCAAGCCGCTTGCTGGTCGCGGGGTCAAACCCGGGTGGAAGGCCGACGCCTTCGTCGCGCACCGATATCAAGATCGAGCGCTGTTCTGATTGCAGAATGGCCTGCACCCAGATCGAGCCGCCGGGACTGTCGGGATAGGCGTACTTCCCCGCGTTCGAGACCAGCTCGTTGACGATAAGTCCCACGAGAATGGCGCGGTCGCCGGCCATTTGAATTGGCTCGGGCGCATCGAATTCGATCTCGCAAGGTGCTACCGTCAGCGCCAGGTCGCCGATGATTTCGCGCAGGTACTCGACCAGATCGATTTTCTCATAATCGGCATTGTAGGCGAGGCGCTCATAGGCGCGGCCGACGGCATTGACCCGGCTCGCCGCCTCGTTGAGGCGTTCGCTTAGGGCCTGATCGCCGACCGCGTTGGCCTGAAGCTGCAGCATGCTGGAAACCACTTGCAGGCTGTTCTTGACGCGGTGGTTCACTTCCTTGAGCAGGACTTGATGACGGTCGAGCGCGGCTTGCAGCTTGCGCTGATATTGCTGTTGCTCGATCGCCATGCCGAGGATGTTTGCGGCACCTTGCAAGAAGGCGATGTCGTGCTCGCTGAACTCGCCTTCGGATTTGCTGTCGACTTCCAAGACGCCGAACGGCGCGCCGTCGCCTTGGAGAATGACGTTCATCGCG
>DATMQV010000057.1:0-7109 GCA_035566615.1 Xanthobacteraceae bacterium | reverse complement strand
CCCCGGGGGGTCGAATTTGCACCACGCCCGGCTTCCATGAACGGACCCTGAACGCTCTGCTACCATTTTGCTACCCAACTCGGCAGCAAAGCACGACATCAGACGAGACGGGTTGGACGGGTCGATGAAAATTCTCAAACTAAACAGCACGGTGGAGAACTGACCGGCAGTGGTTGAAACGGTCGCAACCGAATTTCGAGTGCGGTGCATTCAACCACTCTGCCACCTCTCCGCACGATCGAGGCCGGCCCTTGAGGGTCGCGCGTGTATTTAGTGCATGATCCGAAAAAGGGAAAGCCGGTTTTCCCAACCGCTCCCAATAGGCTAGAAAGTAGCGTGATTGGCCCGAAACCGGGACGGGCATGATGATTGAGACCGACGTCCTTATCGTCGGCGGCAGCCTGGTCGGGCTGTCCGCCGCCACATTCCTCGCCTGGCACGGCGTGCCAACCCTGTCGGTGGAACGCCACCACGGCACGGCCATCCATCCGCGCGCCGGGCATTTTCATTTGCGCACATTGGAGGTGTTTCGCTCGGTCGGGCTCGAGGCGCGGGTGCGGGCGGCGTCGGAGGAGCAGTTCGATCCGGACGGCGGCATCAACGCAGTCGAGTCGCTCGCCGGCAAGGAGATCGCGACCTATATCGCCAACCTCAACGAAGGCGTGGCCGCGATCAGCCCTTCGACCCGTTTGTTCATGACTCAGCAAAGTCTCGAGCCGCTTATTCGCGAGCGCGCCGAAGAGCTGGGCGCGGCCATGCGCTACGCCACCGAGCTTGCCTCATTCGAACAGGACGCGGACGGCGTCACCGGCTTTGTCAGGAACGTCTTGACCGGCGAGACCGACACCGTGCGCGCCAAATACATGATCGCCGCCGACGGCAACCGCAGTCCGATCCGCGCGCAGCTCGGCATCGGCACCCGCGGCCCCGGCCATCTGGCCGAGTGCGTGACGATCTATTTCCACGCCGACTGCGGCTCGGCGGTGCGCGGGCGCAATCTCGGCGTGATCTATGTGTTCAATCCGGAGCTGCGCGGATTTTTCCGCCTGGTGCGGACCGGCGGCTCCGGCTTTCTCGCCGTCATGACGCGCGGCGACATGTCCCTGCCGGATGCCCTGAAAGTTGGCGAAGGAATCGACAAGGAGCGCTCCATCGCCTTTGTGCGCGCGGCGATCGGCATGCCGGACGTCAATGTCGCGATCGGCGATATCGCCACCTGGCGCGCAGTCGCCGAAGTGGCCGAGCGCTTCACCGAGGGCCGCGTTTTTCTGGTCGGCGACGCCGCTCATGTGATGCCGCCGATGGGCGGCTTCGGCGGCAACACCGGCGTTCAAGACACGCACAATCTCGCCTGGAAGCTGGCGCTAATGCTTAAAGGCATCGCCGGCCCCGAGTTGCTCGCGACCTACAACACCGAGCGGCAGCCGGTCGGCGAACTTGCCATCCAACAAGCCTATACGCGCTACGTGCTGCGCGTCGTTCCCGAGCGCGGCAAGGAAGGCATGCAGCCGATCGTCAACGATCTCAACATGGAGATCGGCTATGGCTACCGCTCACCCGCCATCATCTCCGAGCCCGGCAACGAAGCGCCGCTTCACGGTGACCCGCACCACTCCAGGGGCTTGCCCGGCACGCGCGCGCCGCATGTCGTGCTTGAGCACGCTGGCAAACCCATTTCCACGTTCGATCTGTTCACCAAGAATTTCTGCGTGTTGGCCGCTTCCGGCGGCGGCGCCTGGTGCGAGGCGGCCCGCTCTGCGGCGGCCGAACTTGGGCTACCGCTTGATGCGCACCACCTCGATCACGGCGAGTTGCGGAACCCGCAGCGCCGCTTTGTTGAGGCGTTTGGCTTGTCGCCCTCCGGCGCCGTCCTCGTTCGGCCCGACGGCTTTGTCGGCTGGCGCGCTGTGGACGACTCGGGCGCAAGCGCGGCGGCCATGCGCAAGGTTCTCGCGTCGCTATTGTGCCGAAGCGATCGGTGACCCTTATTATGCGCGCTCACTTCCCCGTAAAGGCCGGCTTGCGCTTCTCCATGAAAGCGGTGCGGCCTTCGACATAGTCGCTGCTGGCGAAACAGGCCTCGACCATCTTGTCGACGCGCGCCACGTCGCGCTTCGATTCGTCTTTGAGGATTTCGCCGATGGCGAATTTCGCCGCTTTGATAGTCAGCGGCGCGTTGTCGCAGATCATGTCGGTGATGCTTTTGACGGAACCTTCGAGCTCCGCCTGCGGCACCACGCGATTGACGAGGCCCATGGCATAAGCCTCCTGCGCATCGAACTGGCGCGCGGTGTAGAAAATTTCCTTGGCGAAGGACTGCCCGACAATGTCGACCAGCCGCTTGAGCCCGGCATAGGCGTAGCCCAGGCCGAGCTTCGCCGCCGGCACCGCGAACTTGGAATTGTCGGAGCAAATGCGCAGATCGCAACAGGACGCGAGGCCCACGCCGCCGCCGATGCAATAGCCGCGGATCATCGCAATCGTCGGCTTGGGGAATTCATAGATGCTGTTGAAGGCGGCGGCGGTTTTCACGTCGTAGGCGCGCGTCGCCTCGAGCGAGGCGCGCTCGCTGGCGAATTTGGAAATGTCGGCGCCCGAGACAAAGGCCTTGCCGCCGGCGCCGGTCAGCACCACGACGCGCACCTCGTCGTCCTCGGCGAACTTGGCGAGCACGCCAGTCGTTGCTTCCCACATTTCGAGCGAGACGGCATTGTGCCGCTCGGGATTGTTGAAGATCACGAAGCCGACGCCCGCTTCCTTGCGCGAGAGCAGCTTGTCGGTTTGTGTCATTGACGAACTCCTTGACTGCGTCTTGTCCCGGACGCGGTGCAGCGTGAAACGCCGCGCCACCGATCCGGGCTCTCAATAGGCCCGCGCACGCAACGATCCCAGGGTCGCATCACACCGCGCCGGCCTTGTGCAGCGCCTTGATCTCCTGCTTGGAAAAGCCGAACTCCTTGAGCACCGCATCGGTGTGCTCACCAAGCCTCGGCGGCGGCGCCGCGAGGTGTGACGGCGTACGCGACAGCGAGACCGGCTGGCCGACCAGCGTGAGCTTGCGCTTTGCTTTGCCGTCGACTTTCTGGGCGATCTTAAGATGCTTGACCTGCGGATCGGCGAACACTTTGTCGATCGAATAGATCGGCCCGCTCGGCACGCCGGCTTTGTTGAAATGCTCGACCCATTCGGCGCTGGTGCGGCTTTGCAGATAAGTCTCGATCTCGGCATTGAGCGCATCGCGGTTTTTCAGGCGTGCTTCCGCCGTTCGATAGTCCGGCGTCTCCAACAAGGCTTGCGCGCCGAGCGCCTGGCAAAACCGCTCCCACATCTTGCCGCCGGTGGTGGCAATGTTGATATAGCCGTCGCGCGTCTTGAACGCGCTTGTCGGGATCGTGGTCGGGTGATTGTTGCCCGCCTGCTCGGCCACCTCGCCCTCGACCAGATAGCGCGCAGCCTGAAAGTCGAGCATGAAAATCTGCGCCTGCAAGAGCGACGTCTCGATCGCCTGGCCCTTGCCGGATTTATCGCGTTCAAGGAGCGCGGTCAGAACGCCGATCGCGGCGAACAGGCCCGCGGTCAGATCGGCGACCGGAATGCCGACGCGGACAGGCCCGTGACCCGGCAATCCCGTGATCGACATCAAGCCGCCCATACCCTGCGCGATCTGATCGAATCCCGGCCGGTCGGCGTAAGGGCCATCCTGGCCGAAGCCGGAAATGCTGGCATAGACCAGGCGCGGATTGATCTTGCTCAGCGTCTTATAGTCGATGCCGAGCCGTTTCTTCACGGCCGGCCGGAAATTCTCGATCAGCACATCGGCTTTCTTGACCAGACGCTTGAACGCGGCGAGCCCTTGAGGCGCCTTCAAGTTGAGCGTGATGCTGCGCTTGTTGCGATGCAAGTTCTGGAAATCCGATCGTTCGCGCGGACCGCCCATCGGCTCGTCGGAGTCCGGCGGCGCCTCGATCTTGATGACATTGGCGCCCCAATCCGCCAGTTGGCGCGCGCAGGTCGGCCCGGCCCGCACCCGCGTCAAATCGAGCACGGTGAAACGTGAAAGCGCCTTTGACGCGCGGGGAAAAGGCACGGCCCGGACTCCATTCAGCTTTTCGGCAAATTTACCGAAGGAGCGAGAACTTGGTCGATCCTTTACTTGTTGTCTACCGCCTCCGGCGCTTGGCGGCCATCACCGTGCGAAACGCCTTACCAAAGCGCCCGCGCGTAGCCATCTTTCGGGCGCTTCGGCGGACGATCATCTCCGACGGGGCCGGCGGATCGAGGTCCGATCGACAAGGAAACACCAACAATGATGGCCTTTCGCAGCGGCATCGCCGTTTTGCTCATAGCTGTTTTCTCGCTTGCCGCGCTGGCGGAGGAACATCCCGGCAAGCCGGTCGAGCGGCCCGCGCATTCGGAACAAGGCGTCCCCTATCCCAACGTCACCGGGCAAAACGGACCGGGCGTGCTCTCCCTTCTGCCGCCCGATTCCGTCACCGAGCATGCGATCGACACGCCGGCTGGAAAGCTCGCCTACACGGCGACAGCCGGCACGTTCTCGCTGTTCGACCAATCAGGCGAGCGCTCGGCAGCAATCTTCTATACGGCCTTTGTCAAGACGAGCGACAAGACCAACGATCCGGCGCGGCCGGTGACGTTCGTGTTCAATGGCGGGCCGGGAGCGGGCTCGGCTTTTCTCAATCTCGGACTCGTGGGCCCGCGCATCGCGGTGTTCGGCAACGGCTTCGACGGCGCGCACGTTCGTCTCACCGACAACCCAGACACCTGGCTCGCTTTCACCGATCTCGTGATGATTGACCCAGTCGGCACCGGCTGGAGCCGGGCCGCCAAGCCTGACGGCGCCAGCGCCTTCTGGAGCGTGCATCGCGATGCCGAGTCGCTCGCCAAGGTAATCGCGCTCTATGTGGCCAAGAACAGCCGCGTCAGTTCGCCCAAATTCATCCTGGGCGAAAGCTATGGGGGCTTCCGCGCCGCCAAGGTGGCGCAGGCGCTGCAAAGCAGCCAGGGCATCATCGCCAACGGCATTCTCATGGTCTCGCCGATGATCGAAGGCCAGTTTCATTTCGGCGGCGACCACTTCGCGCTTGGGGCGGCGCTGGCGTTGCCCTCGCTCGCTGCCGCAGAGCTCGAGCGTAAAGGGACGTTCAGCATGGCTGCGCTGGCGCAGGCCGAGCATTTCGCGTTGACCGACTATCTCACCACGCTCGCCGGCCCGCCGCTGCAGGGCGATGCGGCGCGCGCGTTCTATGCGAAGGTCGCTCAGATCACCGGATTGCCGGAGGACGTGGTCGCCCGCGAGCGCGGCTTCATCCGCGATGCCTATGTCAAGAACCTGCGCGGCGCCGACCGCAAGATCGTCAGCCACTACGACGTGACGTTCGCAGTCGCCGACCCCAATCCGGAATCGGCGTCGGCGCGCGGGCCCGACCCGATCCTTGATGGCTTCATCCGCGCCTATGGCAGTGCCTTTGTCGCATACGCGCGCGACGAGCTCGGCTTCAAGACCGAGATGACCTACAACTTGCTGGCCTCCGAGGTGGCAGGCAAATGGGACTGGGACGATAGCGGCCACGCGCCGGCGAGCGCCGCCGAAGACCTGCGGCAATTGCTGGCGCTGACGCCCTCGTTCCGGCTGATGATCGCGCACGGCTACAGCGATCTGGTCACGCCCTATTCCAACTCGCGCTACGTGCTCAACCACATCCCGCCGAACGTGGAGGGCGAGCGCGCCGAACTCAAGCTCTATCGCGGCGGCCACATGTTCTATACCGATCCGCAATCGCGCAAGGCCTTCACGACCGACGCACGGACAATGTATGCATCTCCCTGAAATGGGGAGACCCGATCTCCCCGGCACACGGGGAGGCATCAATGGCTGCCGGAATCCCGGGGAAGAGCACAACCGGCGCGCTTGCCGTGCCGGATCAACACAACCCGCCGCCCGGATATGCCGCGCCGATCGTCTGCGAGGGCATCCTCGACATGCGCGACGTGATGGTACCGATGCGCGACGGCAAGCATCTCTGCGTCGACATCTACCGGCCCAGCATCGACGGCAAGTTTCCGGCGCTGCTCGCGATCGCGCCGCATAACAAGGAATACCAAACCCCGGAATTCGCCGAAGCCGTGCAATGGGCGCAGCCGGCCTGGTCGCGCATGTGGTTCGGCGGCGCCGAAGGCGGCGATACCGATTTTCTGGTGCGCCGCGGCTATGTGCATGTCTGCGGCAATATTCGCGGCACCGGCAAGTCCGATGGTGGCGGCACGGGCGAATGGGACATGTACGATCTGATCGAATGGATCGCCAAACAGCCGTGGTGCAACGGCAATGTCGGCATGATCGGCATTTCCGCGTTCGGTGGCGCGCAGTTTGAAGCGGCGGCGCAGCAGCCGCCGTCGTTGAAGGCGATCTTCCCCTACGACTCGATGGGCGCTTACGGGCAGTGGGGATTTCGCGATTTCTATCCCGGCGGCGTGATCCACACGATGGTGTTTTTGCTCGACGGCGGCGCCGTCTATCACGTCAATCGCGGCCAGCCCGGCCAGCTCACCGGCGATGCCGACAAGCTCTGGCGCGCGGCCATGAGCAATCCCGACCTGATGATGTATCCGAACATCTTCAACGTCATCGTGGAAAAAGGCCAGACCATGCCGCTGGTCTACGACACCGTGCTCAATCCCTACGATCCAGACGACATCGTGGAAAAGACCAAACAGAAAATGTCGCGGATCAAGATTCCTTTTTACACGGGCTCAGGCTGATACGCCTACACTTACAAGCTGCACCTGCAGGGGAGCCAGCAATGGTTTCAGGAAGCTCCTCATCACCGGACCGGCGCACCTGGAGCGGCCGTTTCATTCCTTCCACGATGAGATCCTGCGCTGGTACGACCATTGGCTCAAGGGCAAGGACACCGGGATTCTCGATGAGCCGGCGGTCAAGGTTTGGGTAATGGGCGCCAATCAATGGCGCACCGGCGAGGATTGGCCGCTTCCTGAAACGCAATGGAGCAAGCTTTATCTGCACAGTTGGGGACGGCTGCGCCCCGAGCGGTACGTGCCCGGCGCCCGCAATGGCCGGCTTGAGCCCG
>DATMQV010000056.1:0-16351 GCA_035566615.1 Xanthobacteraceae bacterium | reverse complement strand
TTCCGACGATGAAGCTGCGCCGATCGATGTGCGGAGTTGCGTCGATCTTCTGATGCTTTGTCATGACTTACACTCCCCGCATCTCGGCCGCCGCGCGCAGGATTGCGCGCTGGATTCGCACGTAGCTCATGCAGCGGCAGAGATTGCCGTCCATATGTGCGACGACTTCGGCCTTGGTGGGATCGGTGTTCTTCGCGAGCAGCGAAGCCGCCTGCATGATCTGGCCGGACTGGCAGTAACCGCATTGCGGAACTTGCTCGGCGATCCAGGCGCGTTGCAGCGGATGCTCGCCCTTGGAATCGAGACCTTCGATGGTGGTGATTTTTTTGCCGGCGGCCTGGGAAACCGCGGTCTGACAGGAGCGCACCGCCTCACCATTGAGGTGGACCGTGCAGGCGCCGCACAAGCCAGCGCCGCATCCGAACTTGGTACCGGTCATCTGCAAATGTTCGCGGATGACCCACAACAGGGGCGTGTCATTCGGTGCATCGACCGAATGGTCATGCCCATTGATATTTAGGGTGACCATACTCCCTCCGATGGCGGTTCTTTTAAGGTCGCGGATTGCCGCCTTCAGCTCCGCGACGTCGCCGGTTTCGGCCTCCGAGCGCCGCGTACCGCCATTTGCGGCCGCGTTGTTCGGCTTTATTGCAGTGCCGGTCGTTTTCGTTGCAGTGCAAAACGCGCTCCGGCGCACTGCTCTTGGATTGTCATGCTAGCAAGCCGCCAGTTCTTAGCAAGATAAATTCTAAACTGATCATTCCTCTTAGACCTTTTGCCGGGCTCGACAGCAGGTACAGACTGTCCCGTTCTGCGGGCAGGTGAGTCGTGGAACAAACATTCGCAGGTAGAAACAAACATTCCCGCGCAGAAACAAATATGCTCGCCTATCTGTTGAGATCGCTGATGGTCAGATGATCGAGAATGTAGGGCTGACGCGGCGGCAGATAGGTCATGTGCGCGAGCGACGCGAGCGCCGCAAACTCGCCGTCTTTGAGCATGGCTTCGATCGCGCCGTTTGCCTGTTCGATCAGCTGTGAGCTACTCGCCAGTCCGACGAATCCCATGTTGAAGCCGACCGGAAGATAGTAGCCGGAGGGCGCAAGCTTGCTGTCCGTATGTTCGATCAGATAAGCGTCGAAGCGGTGAACCGGGATGAGCGTCGCGTCGGCTTCGCCGGCCTCTAAACGCGGGAACAATTGGCCGCGTCCGGGCACGACATGCGAGATCTTGGAGACGAAACGGCCATGCTCGAAGGTCATGAGAATAGCGTCACCGAGCGTGCCGGCTTCGATCGCAAGATCAAGGCCTTCAAGATCGGCGAGGCTCGCGATGCGCCGCCCTGTTGCCTTGCCGGCCAGCACGACCGTCAATCCGGCAAAGTGATAAGGCGTGGTCGGCGCCAATGTGCCGAGCGCCACCCGCCGGCGCCGATCGGACGGACGCGCACCGGCGAAGTCGGGCAGCCGCGCGGTCTCGAGGCCCGGCTTGCCTAAGGCATCTTTCACCAGCGGATAGCCGGCAAAAAGATCGCAGCGGCCATCGGATAGAAGCGCATTGGCATCGATCGTGGAGCTGGCGTCTTCGTCAAGCTTACTTTCGTACCATTGTACGGCAAGCGGACGTCCAAGCCGCTTGGCGAGCGCCTGCGCGGCAAGCACATCGAATCCGGCGCCACCTTGTTTGTTGCGAACGGAAAAGGGCGGCAGCTCTTCGTTCAAGCAGATGCGAAGCGGCGCGCTTTCATCCTCGGCGCGCGACGGCGCGGCGGCAACAACGGTCAGCGCCGCCGCGATCAACAACAAACCAGCCCTCAATGCGCGCCTCCGGTCATGACGTAGGCCCAGATCTGGTCGATCTCCTGCGGCTTCAACAAATCGCCCCATTGCGGCATGCGGCCGTTCTTGCCTTCGGTTACCGAACGGACGAAGCGCGGCTTGTCGTTATGGGGGAATTGCCGAAGGTCGTAGGCGATGCTGCCTGACTTGACCATGTTGAAGCCGTGGCAATGTGAACAGTGATGAGCGTAAAGCGCCCTGCCCTTCTCGGCCATTTCGGCTTCGGATTGCTCGGACGTGGCGATGCGCGCGGCATCCTCGGCGAAACTTACTGATGCGATGACGGCGGCGAGCGCGGCCGCGCTCAGTGCGATGCGGATTTTCATTGTCTGCGCAATTTGCTGAATCGAACGAGGCCGCCGTTAGCGACGACGGCCTCGTCGGTCATGTTTACTGCGGAGCGAGCGCGAACACCCAGAGCGAGCCGCCGGCCGGCACCGAAGCAAGCCGCGTGTCGCCGGAGAACAGCGAGTAGACGCCGCCATAGCCGCTGGCGATGGCCACGTACTGCACGCCGTCCTGTTCCCACGTGACCGGCTGGCCTTCAATGCCGGAACCGGTTTGGAACTGCCACAGCTTCTTGCCGGTATCGGCGTCGAAGGCTTCGAACTCGCCGGTCAGCCGGCCGGAGAAGACGAGGCCGCCGCCGGTCGAGAGCACGCCGGAGAAGCGTGGAATGTCGCTGGCGTCTTCCCACTTGGTCTTGCCGGTCAAGGGATCGATCGCCTTGAGATAGCCGCGCGGTCCATCCGGCCACTCCCACGGATCGCTCAGATCCATGCCGACATACCATTCGCCGGCTTTGTACTCGGCCGGCAAAGCCTTATAGCGGCCGCCGATATTGAGCGTATTGGCATAGGCAGTGTTGTTCTGCGGATTGAACGACATCGGCTCCCAATTCTTGCCGCCGAAGATCGAGGGCCACACCACCACCTTCTCGCCGGCCCGCGCTTTGGTCGTGATGTCGGTCTCGATCGGCCGCCCGGTCTTCATGTCGATGCCGGACGCCCAATTCACCCTCACGTACGGATTGGCAGCCAAGAGTTTGCCGTTGGTACGATCGAGCACGTAGAAGAAGCCGTTGCGGTTGGCATCCATCAGCACCGGCGTCGGCTTGCCGTCGATGTCGAGCGTGGCCAGCACCATTTCAGCCACCGAGTCATAGTCGAACGGATTGTTCGGCGAGAACTGGAAGTGCCACTTGATCTTGCCGCTCTTGGGATCGAGCGCAATCACCGAGCAGGTGTAGAGATTGTCGCCCGGTCGTACCGCCGCGTTGAACGGGCCCGGATTGCCGACGCCCCAATAAACCGTGTGCAACTCGGGATCGAACGAGCCGGTGATCCAGGTCGAGCCGCCGCCGAGCTTCCAGGTGTCGCCTTGCCAAGTTTCGTTGCCCGGCTCGCCGGGTCCCGGAACCGTATAGGTGCGCCACAGATGCTCGCCGGTCTTCGGATCCCAGCCGTCGATGAAGTCGCGCGTGCCGAACTCGGCACCGGAAATACCGGTGATCACCACACCGTCGGCGACCAGCGGCGCGACCGTCATCGAATAGCCGGTCTTGAAATCGATGGCATTCTTGCGCCACAACTCCTTGCCGGTCTGCGCATCGAGCGCGATGACATTTGCGTCGAGCGTAGTGCGGAAGATCTTGCCGTCGTAGATCGCGGCGCCGCGATTGATGATGCCGCAGCACACGATGCGCGGCGTTTCCGGCGGATACTCAACCTTGGTTTTCCAGATTTGCTTGCCGGTCTTAGCGTCGATCGCCATCGTGGCGCTGTTGGTGGTGACGTAAAGAACGCCTTTGTAGACCAGTGGCTGAGATTCTTCGCTGCGATTGTCGTCGAAGCTGTAATTCCAGACCGGGACGAGACGCTTGATCGTGTCTTTGTTGATCTGCCTAAGCGCCGAGAAACGCTGCAGATTGTAGCCCATCCCGTGGTTGAGAACGTTGTTGGTGTCGGTCGCGCCCTTCACCAACTCATCGTGCGTCTGTGCCATCGCAGCTGGCGCAAAAAGCATCGCCAACCCGAAGGCCCATGCGAGGGTCTTCATGGCCGTCCTCCCTTGGAGCACGCCTCTTTCGCCACCGCCATCGCGGTGCGTGACGTGTCGTTGCCTGATTTGCTTTAGGTTACCTATCCCAGCCCGCGCGCAGGAAAAACAAACCCACGCGCGAACCCCCTCATACTACGACGATGCTCCCGCACGCCGTCAAGCAAACTCCATCAGTTGCTCGCATTTTTGCTTTGCGAAAATTTTTGGTGCAGCGCGATTGCAGAAAATCGATCGCAAACGGCAACAAAATTTCTCTTTGAGAAAGCGAAATGTTGTTTTTCTGACCTAACGCGCGATCGGCTGGCACGCGCACGCGGCGGTCATCGAAGGAGCACGATGACAGGAAGGTGCTGCCAAGAATTAAAAACAGTCGCAGTTGTGGCCACAGTCGACCAGCGCGCGTTTTTGATCCCTTATGGGACGAGCGTCAGCGACGCCCGTCCGGCGCGGAAATGCCGTGAATCAGTTCCGACTGCGGTCGACCAACGCGCGCTGTTTAATCCACGGCATCATGGCGCGCAGCTTGGCGCCGACCTGCTCGATCGAGTGCTCGGCAAGCTTGGCGCGCGTGGCCTTGAACGAGGTCTGGTTGACCTTGTTCTCCAGCATCCAGTCGCGGGTGAAGCGTCCTGACTGAATGTCGGCCAGCACGCGTTTCATCTCCGCCTTGGTCTCCGGCGTGATGATGCGCGGGCCGGAAACATACTCGCCGTATTCGGCGGTATTGGAGATCGAATAGTTCATGTTGGCGATGCCGCCTTCGTAGATCAGGTCGACGATCAGTTTCACTTCGTGCAGACATTCGAAATACGCCATCTCGGGCGCATAACCGGCCTCGCACAAGGTCTCGTAGCCGGCCTTAATCAATTCGACCAGACCGCCGCACAGCACGGTCTGCTCGCCGAACAGGTCGGTCTCGCATTCTTCCTTGAAGGTCGTCTCGATGATGCCGGCGCGGCCGCCGCCGATCGCGGAAGCATAGGACAGGCCGAGATCATGCGCGTTGCCGGACGCATCCTTGTGGATCGCCAGCAGGCACGGCACGCCGGCGCCGCGCTGATATTCCGAGCGCACGGTATGGCCCGGGCCCTTGGGCGCGACCATCAGCACATCGAGATCGGGCCGCGGCTCGATCAGATTGAAGTGCACGTTGAGGCCGTGGGCGAACATCAGCGCCGCGCCCTCTTTCATGTTGGCGTGCAGATGATTGCTGTAGATGTCGCCCTGCAGCTCGTCGGGGGTGAGCATCATCATCACGTCGGCCCATTTGGCGGCGTCGGCCGCCTCCATGACCTTGAACTTCTCGCCCTCGGCCTTCTTCACGCCCTGCGACGTCTTGCGCAACGCCACCGCAACGTCCTTGACGCCGGAATCGCGCAAATTAAGCGCGTGGGCATGGCCCTGGCTGCCATAGCCGATGATGGCGACCTTCTTGCCCTTGATCAGGTTCAGGTCGGCGTCACGGTCGTAGTAAACGCGCATCGTCTCTCACCCCTACTTGGGCCCCTTCCGGGCCAGTCACTGGCTGTGAATTTTCCGCTGCTGCTTCTATGGCGTGGGAGCCGACGGGACAAGCCCATTGCGCGATCGCTCCCGCCGCGGCGGCGCTTTGCCTTTGGCCTTGCAAACATTGTCGAACTGTTCGCGTGCGCGGGCGATCTTCGGCTGGTTGCGGATCGCCCAGGTGCCGAGCGCCGACACCGGATTGAGCAGATCGCGGCCGAGCGCGGTCAGCGCATAATCCACCCGCGGCGGAATGGTCGGGTAAACCGTGCGGGTGATCAGGCCGTCGCGTTCCAGGCCGCGCAGCGTCAGCGTCAGCATGCGCTGGGAGATGCCGCCGATGGCGCGGCGAAGTTCGTTGAAGCGCAACGGCCCGTTGCCAAGGCGGCTGACGACCAGAACCGACCACTTGTCGCCGATGCGGGCGAGCACGTCGCTCACGGCGCGGCAGTCCGAGGGCAAATGAACAGGAGTGGGTTTCATGACTGTGCCTCCCATGGTGGATGCTCAGTCACCTATTTAGCCTCGGTTATCGATTTTAACCAGAGGGCGAACTGATCAGTCGCCCTTATTGCGTGCGGATTCACATCCCCTCCGGCCCGCGCGAGATGGCGACCACGCCGGTGCGCGAGACTTCGACCAGGCCGAGCGGCAGCATCAGGTTGACGAAGCTTTCGATCTTGTCGGACGCGCCGGTGATCTCGAACACGAAGCTTTCGTTGGTGGCGTCGATGACGCGGGCGCGGAACGCGTCGGCGAGCCGCAGCGCCTCCATGCGCGGTTCGCCCCTGCCGCGCACTTTCACCATGGCGAGCTCGCGCTGCAGCGCCGGACCCGAAGTGGTGAGATCGACCACGCGATGCACCGGCACCAGCCGATCGAGCTGATTCTTGATCTGCTCGATCACCATCGGCGTGCCGCGGGTAACGACGGTGATGCGCGACAGATGCCGCTCGTGCTCGGTCTCCGAGACGGTGAGCGAGTCGATGTTGTAGCCGCGGCCGGCGAACAGCCCGATGACGCGCGCCAGCACGCCCGGCTCGTTGTCGACCAGCACGCAAAGCGTGCGGCTCTCGACCTGCTCGGCGGTCGTGCTGGCGGGATAGTGCGAAGTCGCTGCTGTGCTCACGTCGGTTGTTCCTATCGCCTCTGTCTCTGGTCATTGCGAGGAGCGTAAGCGACGAAGCAATCCCGTCTTCGCGGCTGGACTGGAATGCTTCGCTCGCAATAACGAAATCACACCATCACCTTGCCTTGCTCGGTGATGGCGTCCTCGACGCGGGTCGAGGCGTCGCCGAGCAGCATCTCGTTGTGCGCACGGCCGGACGGAATCATCGGGAAACAGTTTTCGGTGGGGTCGACGACACAGTCGAACAGCACCGGCTTTTTCACGTCAATCATCTCGCGGATCTTCTCGTCGAGATCTCCCGGGTGCGTGCAGCGAATGCCGTGCGCATGATAGGCCTCGGCGAGCTTGACGAAATCGGGCAGCGCCTCGGTGTAGGAATGCGCATAGCGCCCGCCGTGCAGCAATTCCTGCCACTGCCGCACCATGCCCATATACTGATTGTTCAGGATGAAGATCTTGACCGGCAGCTCGTACTGCACCGCCGTCGAAATCTCCTGCATGGTCATCAGCACCGAAGCCTCGCCGGCGATATCGACGACCAGCGAGCCCGGATGCGCGAGCTGAACGCCGACCGAGGCCGGCAGCCCATAGCCCATTGTGCCGAGCCCGCCCGACGTCATCCAGCGGTTCGGCTCCTGGAAGTGATAGAACTGCGCGGCCCACATCTGATGCTGGCCGACTTCGGTCGTGATGTAGGTGTCGCGGTCTTTGGTCAGCTCGTAGAGCCGCTGAATGGCGTATTGCGGCTTGATGATCTCGTTCGAGTTGCGGAACGCGAGCGAGTTCTTCTTGCGCCAGGTACCGATCTGCTCCCACCAGGCGGCGAGCGCCTTCTTGTCGGGAGCGACGCCGCTCGACCGCCACAGCCGCACCATGTCCTCGAGCACATGCGCGCAGTCGCCGACGATCGCGAGATCGACTTTGACGTTCTTGTTGATCGACGACGGATCGATGTCGATGTGGATCTTCTTCGAGCCGGGCGAGAAGGCGTCGAGCCGTCCGGTGATGCGGTCATCGAAGCGCGAGCCGACCGCGATCATCAGGTCGCAATCGTGCATCGACCAATTGGCTTCCCAGGTGCCGTGCATGCCGAGCATGCCGAGCCATTTTTTGTCGGCGGCCGGAAAAGCGCCGAGCCCCATCAAAGTCGAGGTAATCGGAAAACCGGTGAGCTTGACCAGTTCGCGCAACAGATCGGACGCGGCGCGGCCGGAATTGACCACACCGCCGCCGGTATAGAACAGCGGCCGCTTCGCCGCCGCCATCATGTCGACGGCTTGCTTGATCTTGTCGAGATCGCCCTTGATCTTGGGCTGGTAGCCGCGGTGCTGGAATTCCTTCGGCTTCGAATAGGTGCCTTTGGCGAACTGGATGTCTTTCGGGATATCGACCACCACAGGCCCCGGCCGGCCGCTGGCCGCAATGTGGAACGCCTCATGGAGTGCGCGCGGCAGATCGGCGATGGTCTTCACCAGATAATTGTATTTGGTGCAGGGCCGGGTGATGCCGACGGTGTCGCATTCCTGGAACGCGTCGTTGCCGATCAGATGCGTCGGCACCTGCCCGGTGATCACGACCAGCGGAATCGAGTCGCAGAGTGCGTCGGTCAAGCCGGTCACCGCATTGGTGGCGCCCGGGCCGGAGGTGACCAGAACGGTGCCGACCTTGCCGGTGGAGCGCGCGTAGCCTTCGGCCGCGTGCACCGCGCCCTGCTCGTGCCGCACGAGAATATGGTTCACTTTGTCCTGCTGAAGCAAAGCGTCGTAGATCGGCAGCACGGCGCCGCCCGGATAACCGAAAAGATGCTCAACGCCCTGGTCGGCCAGTGCCTGGATCACCATTTCCGCGCCGCTCATTTCCGTCATGACCCGCTCCCACTCTCTTTTCCGCCGTCATCGCATGTTGGGGTTGAGGAAATAAAAAAGGGGCTCAAGAGCCCCTGTTTTTCGCGCATCGCCACGTTTCGCGGGTGGATCATCCACCCCCGGCGATGCGCCTTCCTACGAGAATAGCAACCCCAAGATGCCGCACGACTTGCGCCTTTCCTGCCGCAGTTTCCTGCTGCGCCCTTCCTGCTTGATGCGGTCCTTATAAGCATTGTGGCAATGCGGGTCAAGGCAAATGCGGCCGGAATTTGGCGCGCGTTGGCGCGCGCGGCTTCAAACACGTGTTTGAAATCGAAACGGCGCTGAATAGTGCAATGTTAACCCTCGCCGCTTGCCACAGCGCGGCCGCGATTTCGCGCGGGAGCGGCCAGCAATTCGCCGGAGGAGGCTGATCTCTTACCCCGCGGTTTCGGGGAATGCAGCCTTGCTAGGACTTTCGCATCACGCCTCTCTGCGGGAGGGCACCATGACGGCCGAGGACTTGCTCGCCGCTGACAGATCGGTCCGCGTGAAATTTGCCCGGCAGCGATCGTGGCGGCGGAGCGCCGGCGCCTTTCTCATCCTCTTTGCGCTCGCATCTGCCTTCGCCGCGCCGGCCGCCGCGGCGACGCCGCCCGGCGGTACGCTCAGTTCAACCGACGCGATGCTCAAGTGGATCAACGCTTATCGCGGCAAGCCCGAGCCCGACGCGCTGCCGGTGCTGGTGCGCGGCTTGAGCGAGATGCAAGCCTTCAAGGATCCCGAAAGCTGCGGCGCCTATATCGGGTTCATCGCCGGCGTGCTCGGCGCCAACCCCGAGCGCGCCAATGCGCTGATCGAGAAGATGCTCACCATCCAGCCGGCCGACCATTGGGTGCTGGTGCGCGCGATCGCCTATTCCGGGCTGCCGAACTGGAAGGTGCTGCTGCTCAAATATACCGACCGCATGCGCACGCGCAGCGGCATGATCGACAAATATGTCAGCGGCAAATTGCCGACCCTCGATCAGATCGCCTATCAGAACACGAAGCCCGGGATGCTCGACAAGGTCAAAGTCGCCTTCAGCTTCGGCGTCGTGCCCAAAAAGGCTGTGGCGCTCGATCCGACCCCGGAGCTGATCGACGTGTTATGGGGCTACTATCTGGCGACCGGCTCGCATCAGCCGATCGACCGCATCTTCCGGCTTTTGCCGCTCGCCAACGACAAGGACAATGTCGACAGCCTCACGACCGGCAGTGCGGCGAAGTTCACGCTGGCCAGCAACGCCGTGCGCGACCTGCACCTGCTTGCCATTCTCAAGCGCGCAGCCCCGGGCCAGCCAGAAGAAACGGCCAAGATCCTCAACGACGTGATCGAGACGGCCGAGACCGTCGACACCGCGCGCATGCGCAAGGAATCGCTCGCCGCCATCGAGGAACTCAAGCAAAAAGGGCCGAACTCCAAGCGCGAGATGACCACCTGGGGCCAAGTCGGCCAGGGCGCGCTGTCGATGGGCTGCGTCGTCGCCGCCGCCACCGGCCAAATCGAGATCGGCATTCCCTGCGTGATTGGCGGCGCTGCCTACTCGGCCGGTCTGCAATACATGTCGCATTAGACGAGGTGCGGCCGCGGCATTAGAGTTTGCACGGCGCGGTCACGTGTTGCATGTCCCGGCAACTGGCCGCTTACATTCATTTGGCCGCCGATTTCGCCAAGCCGCGCAGTTGCTCCTCCACCGCCGCCAGCGCCTTCTCCGGCTCGACCCAAGCGAATTCCGGAAGCTGATTGCGGAACCACGTCGCCTGTCGCTTGGTGTATTGGCGGGTATCCCGTTTGGCGCCTTCCGCCGCTTCCTCCAGGCTGATCTCGCCGTGCTGATGACGGATGAGCCATGGCACGCCATGCGCCTTCATCGCCGGCAAGTTCGGATCGAGCCCGCGCGCGGCGAGCGCCTGCACTTCCTCGATCGCGCCGGACGTCACCATCTCGTCGAAGCGCGTATCGATCCGCCGCATGAGAGCGTCGCGGTCAGGCGACAGAAAGATCTTGGCCGCGCGTGCGGCATCAAGGCTCGCCGCGTTGCCCTCTTCGTGCCACTGCAGCAGCGAACGACCGGTCGCCAGCACCACTTCGAGCGCACGCGTGATGCGGGCGCGGTCGCCGGGCATCAGCCGCGCCGCCGCCGCCGGATCGCGCTGCATGAGCTCGGTGTGCAGCTTGTTGATGCCCTCGCTTTCAAGCCGCGCCCGCACCTCCTCGCGGATCTCGTCGGGGATTGGCGGCACCGCGGCAAGCCCACGCACGAGCGCATTGAAATAAAGGCCGGTGCCGCCGACCACGATAGCGGCGCGCCCATAGCGCTTGGTGGTGTCGAGCGTCGCCGCCGCGTCGGTGCGCCAGCGACCGACCGAATAGTTCTCCGCCGCGTCGATCCGGCCATAGAGCCGGTGCGGCACCCGCGCCTCCTCCTTCGGCGTCGGCCGTGCCGTGATGACGCGCAGATCGCGGTAGACCTGCATCGAATCGGCGTTAACGATGACACCCCGCAGCTTTTCGGCCAGCTCCAGCGCCAGCGCCGATTTGCCGCTCGCCGTCGGGCCGGCAATCAGGATGATCTCGGGTTCGCTCACGACCTTGACGTACTGCGCTTTTCCGCGAATTAAAATCCTACAGGAATTAAAGAGCACCCGCAGTGACCCTCATAAAGCCCTTTCGCGCATTGCGGCCGGCGCCGGGACGCGCCGCCGAAATTTTGGCCCCACCCTACGACGTCTTGTCCAGCGCCGAGGCGCGTGAGCGCGTCGGCGGCAAGCCCTGGAGCTTTCTGCATGTATCCAAGGCAGAGATCGACCTGCCTGCGGCGATCGATCCCTACGATGCGGCGGTTTATGCCAAAGCGGGCGAAAATTTGCAGCGCATGATCGGCGCCCGCGTGCTCATGCGCGACGACAAGCCTTGCTATTACGTGTATCGCCTGACCTGGCGCGGCCATGTGGAGACCGGCTTTGCGGCGGTGGCGTCGGTTGCAGCTTACGCGGAGAACCGTATTCGCAAACACGAGCTGACCACCATCGCCAAAGAGGACGATCGCGTCCGCCAGATCGAAGCGGTGAAGGCGCAAACCGGTCCGGTGATGCTCGCCTATCCGACCGCGCCGGAGGTCGACACCCTGCTCGCGCGCGCGGCTGCCGGCACGCCCGAGGTCGATGTCACGGCCGACGATGGCGTACGCCATCAGCTCTGGGTGATTTCCGATGATGCGGCCATCGCCGCGCTCACACGTGCGATCGACGCGCTGCCCGCGCTCTATATCGCCGACGGCCATCATCGTTCGGCGGCGGCCGAGCGGATCGCCAAGACGCGCGGCGGTGAAGGCTCGCACAGTTATTTTCTCGCGGTGTTGCTGCCGAAGAACGAGATGACCATCCTCGACTACAATCGCGTGCTCCGCGACCTGAATGGGCACACGCCCGAGGCGCTGCTCGCCGAGATCGGCAAGCGCTATGAGATCGCACCGGGCGAGGAACCGGTGCGGCCGCAAAGCGCGGCCGAAATCGGCATGGTGCTCGGCGGCCGCTGGTATCGGCTCACGCTGCGGCCGGAGCTTCTGAAAGAAGCCGCCGACCCCGTGGCGCGGCTGCCGGTGACGCTCCTTGCCCGCAACATCATCGAGCCGATTTTCAACGTCACCGATCCACGCCGCGACAAGCGCATCGACTTTGTCGGCGGCGGCCGCGGCCTTGCCGAGCTCGAGCGGCTGGTCGCCTCCGGGCAAATGGCGGTGGCGTTCGCGCTCTATCCGACGCAAATGAGCGACCTGATGGCGGTGGCGGACGCGGGCGAAATCATGCCGCCGAAATCCACCTGGTTCGAACCGAAACTCTCCGACGGCATGGTCAGCCACGTGCTGGATTGATCATGGGCTTGGCGGCAGTCATTTTGCTCCACGAGCGGATGCAACAGGGATAAAGGCCGTGCATGATCCTGATCTCCGGCGGACAATCGGGCGTCGATCGCGCCGTCCTCGATGTCGCGATCGCGCGCGGCATCGATTATGACGGCTGGTGCCCGCATGGCGGTTGGGCCGAGGATTTTCCCGCGCCGCCGGGATTGCTGGCGCGTTATCCGAAACTCAAGGAAACGCCGCTCGCCGATCCGGCGCAGCGCACTGAATGGAATGTGCGCGATGCCGACGCGTGCCTGATCATGGTCGACGCCGGCGGTATCGATGTCTCGCGCGGCACCGCGCTGGCCAGGGAGCTTGCGCACCGCTACCGCAGGCCGCTCTTCGTCGCCGATCTGGCAGGACCGGATATCCTGAGAGACACCACGCTGTGGCTGCGCGTGCAGCAGGCCCGCCACGGCGCCAATCTGAAACTTGCGATCGGCGGGCCGCGCGAGAGCGAAGCGCCGGGAATTTACGCCCGCGCCAAAGGATTCATCGAGGCCCTGCTCGGCCCTAGAGCGTCATAGCCGCGAAACGGCAGACGCCAGAGCTCCCCGCGGGCAAATATTTCAACTTAAAACGAATTTGTTTCGCAGGCCTATAACACCCTCGCGCTAAGTATGGCCGCGGCCGATTCGGCCGCAAGCGAGCGCAGGCGGCAACGATACGGGCCGCAACACGGGAGGCCGAGCATGCCGAAGCAAGAACCGAGAGCGAGATCCGTTCTCAATCTCAAGATCGCGATGGTCGCGGCGGCGGCAGCAGGCGCCATGTTGGGCGCGCCGCAGATCGCCGATGCCTGCACGCGCATCTTGTGGAACAACAACAAGCTCGCGGTGGTCGTCGGGCGCACAATGGATTGGCCGGAATCGACCCAGCCGATCCTCACCATGCTGCCGCGCGGGATGAGCCGCGACGGCGGGCGCGCCGGCCCGCAGGTGGCGGTCTCTGACAATCCGGCGCGCTGGACGTCCAAATACGCAAGCCTGGTCACCTCGATCTATGGCATCGGCACCGCCGATGGATTGAACGAGCGTGGCCTCGGCGCGCACATGCTTTATCTGCAGGAGACCGACTTCGGCCCGCGCGACCGCAACAGGCCGGGCCTGCAAGCCGGCCTGTGGGCACAATACGCCTTGGACAACGCGGCGACCGTGCAGGAGGCGCTCGATGTGCTTGACAAGGTCCAGGTCGTCAAGGTGACGACCCACGGCCACGAAGCCAATGTCCATCTGGCGCTGGAAGATGCAAGCGGCGATTCCGCCATCATCGAATATATCGGCGGCAAACCGGTCGTTCATCACGGACGCGAATTCCGCGTCATGACCAACGATCCGACGTACGAGCAACAACTCGCGTTGCTGCAGAAGCAGGACTTCTCCAAGCCGTCGAGCGACATGCCGCTCCCCGGCAACGTCAATCCGCGCGACCGCTTCCAGCGCGCCACCTACTACATGGCGCTATTGCCGAAACCGAAGGACGAACGCGAGGCGGTCGCCGGCGTGCTTGCGATCGCGCGCAACGTGTCGGTGCCGTTCGGCGCGCCATACGAAAGCTTCGGCATCTATAACACCGAATACCGCACGGTGATGAATCTCACCGACAAGCGCTATTATTTCGAGCTGACCACGAGCCCGAATGTGATCTGGGCGGATCTCATGAAAATGGATACGTCCGCCGGCGCGGCGGTGATGGTGCTTCATCCCGACGACATAACGCTCTCGGGAGACGTCACCAGCAAATTCAAGCCGGTGAAAGCGGTGTTCTGAGGCTGGCGCGGTGTATCACGCCGCGCGGACGCGGGCGACGAACTCGCCGGCGCCACGGGTAAGCGCGGCGGGTTGTCGGCTGAGTTCGGCAGCAGCAGCCAATACTTGGTCGGCGCCGCGTCCCGAGCGATGCACGAGATCGCTCACGCCGGCGATGCTATCGGAAACCTCGCCGGTGCGGGTCGCGGCGCCGTCGACCGTTTCGGCGATTTTGCGCGCGACGAAATTCTGCTGATGCACCGCGTCGGAAAATCGCGCCCGACATGGCCGAAACTTGCAGCATCGATGCCGTCATCGCCGTGTTGGCGCTATGCACCACCGCGATCACCTGCCCGACCGATAAGGTCTTGTTCTTGATCTCGGCGAGCGCGTTGGTGGTCTGCGCCGCCAACGCCTTCACTTCCTGCGCGACAACGGCGAAGCCGCGGCCGGCTTCGCCGGCACGGTTGGCCTCGATCGCGGCATTGAGCGCGAGCAGATTGGTCTGCCGCGCGATCGCGGTGATCAGCGTCGCAACCTGATCGATGTCCTTCACCGTCGTCACCAGCGCCGCGGTATTGGCGACCGCGCTGTCGGTACAGCGCGTCGCCTCCTCGACGATGTTCGAGGCATTCGCCACTTGCGCGCCGATGTCGGCGATCGAGGCCGACAGCTCTTCGATCGCAGAGGCCACGTGGGTCGCGCTTTCGCTCGAACCCTCGGCCGCGGTCGCGGCGGCGCGCGCGTGGCGGTGTGAATCGTCGATCACCGCCGTCATGCCGCGCGCAAACGATTCGAGCTCGGTCGCGGCATGGCCGATCGAGGCGGCGATCGCCATGATCTCGCGCTCGAACGCATCGGCGACCGCTTCCAAGGCGGCGGATTTTTCCGCTTCGGCACGCGCCCGCTCGGCGGCGCGCGCCCACTCGGTGTCGCGCAATTCCATCGCGTTGTTGCGAAACACCGCCACCGCCCGTGCCATGGCGCCGATCTCGTCGCCGCGGCGGGCGCCGTTGACCGGCACCGCCAGATCGCCAGCCGCCATCAGGCTCATCGCGCGCGCCATGCGCTGCATCGGCAGCGTGATGAAGAACTGCGTCAACAGGAACGCGCCGAGCAACGCCGCCGCGGTGCCGCCGCCGACGATCGCAACCGTCGTGCGGTAGGTCGCAGCGCCGTGCGCCGCCACCTCAGCCTCGGTGGTGCGCGCTTTGGCGCCGAGAATGTTGATCAGCCGGTCCATGTGATCTGTTATTCCCATTCTGTTCTGTGGCACTTCGTATCGCCTAGCGTTGTTTTGTTTACGAAAATCGGGCGCTTTATCCGGTTATCTGCGGGCCTGTTGTGTTTCGTATCAGCTAGTTCGGTAGCAATCTCGGTCGCGAACGTTCAGCTTTGGTTCACTGTCGCAACCCGACCTTACCGGCGAACCATCGATGGCCGACCGCAAAGCCGCTCGCTCGCTACAGCGCCATGGGGCGCGTTCCGCGAGCGGCTTCACTACCGCCGAACTACACCACAACTAGGGACGTGACCCTTATGGTATCTTCGCGAGGTCGGCAATCGCCGGCAGCAAATCGTATGGGAGTCACTGAGGATCTCGGTAACGGCAATGTGTCGTGCTTCTTCCGGTTCGATTCACGGCTACGAACTTTGTCAATTAGGTCCTGCCGCTTTGCCGACGTAGTGCCACGAAACGCCACCCTTCGAGTTTCGCCTGATACTTAAGCAGTTGGTCACACGGCGGATCGTTCCGGCGCGGGTCGGCGCCTAGCGCACCCGGGCCACCAATTCCACCACCCGCTATGCCGCGATGGCCCCAGCCAGCTTATAAACATTCGGGCAAGGGGGTAGTCGGCGCACGTCAGAAGGTGAAACGACTCTCCAATCAACGACTTATTAAACGATGGATTTCGTTCGCACATTTATGCGGTTGTTGATCGTGTTCTCTCAGTCCTGTCACCTGTAACGCGAACTTCTTCTTGATCGGCCAGGTGATCGAGTTCACGTGCGATTTGCTCGAACTGCGCTCGCATTGCTGGGCTGCTGACCGAGTTGGCTCGCGCGCGCATACGTTCGGCGTTAGTGCGATACTCCCTGATAAGGTGCGCGGTCTCGTCGTTCATCTCTCGGCTAACCTTTTTCGCACGCGGATCACTTGCGTGGCGTACCACTTGCTGCCCTCTGGCGTTGGGATACCGCGCGCGTTCATCAGAGCGGGCCCGGTTTTCGGCCGCATCAGCGGCGAGTTCTCTGTTTTTCGCTTGGATCGCGTAGATCTT
>DATMQV010000055.1:0-3307 GCA_035566615.1 Xanthobacteraceae bacterium | reverse complement strand
GCAAGCGGACAGCGACACTCCCGAGCTCGAACGGGCCGGCTGGGAACGGCGCCACACTCCCGGAATGTTCATCGTCCGTCGCTGAGAAGGCTCTTTGTAACGACCGGGCCGCGCGCTTCGCTACTTCGCGTCGTGAAGATGATGCCGAGCGTGTGGCGCTGGCCGGAGCGCACGCGGCTGACGCCGTGCCGCAGATCGACGCGATAGACGCCTTTCGTCCCTTGCACCGGGCGATCGTGCACCGCGAACAGAACGCCGTCGCCCTGGGCCAGTGGCACCACCTCGACGCGGCTTTGCATGCGCGGCCGCCGCTCGGTCAGCACGAATTCGCCGCCGGTGAAATCGCGCCCGGGCGCCGACAGCAAGATCGCGACTTGCAGCGGGAAGGCGAGTTCGCCGTAAAGATCCTGATGCAGGCAATTGTAGTCGCCGGCGGTGTATTGCAGCAGAAGCGGCGTCGGCCGCACTTGGCCCGCGGCGTGGCACGCCTTCAGATAGTCGGCATGCGCCGCGGGATACCGCACGGCGACTTTCATGCGCTCGTTCCACGCATTGGCGAACGGCACGATCCGCGCATAGAGCGCGGTCCGCAGTTCGCCGATCGGTGCGGGCAGGGGATATTTGAAATAGCGGTACTCGCCCTTGCCGAAGCCGTGGCGGGCCATGTGAATCTGGCTGCGGAAATGCTCTTCCTGCGGATAGAGCGCCGCAATGCTACGGCACTCGCTCACCGTCAGCAGCTTGGGAAGAACGGCGCAGCCATAGCCGTTCAGCTCCGCGCCGATGGCGTCCCAGTCATGAGCCGCCACGCGGCCGGCGGCCGATTTTTCCGCGGCGGCGATCTGCGTGACAAAATTCATGTATGGACCTCCATCGCACGCGGCGTACGCGCACCTTTAACCGCACGGTACGCCGCTTCCGGCTACCTTAGACCTAAGGTCCGGTGCGCCCGCCGGCGACCCGTTTCCTGCACTGGCCGGTGCGCGAAAGAGCCTAGCCGCTCTGCCGTGTGAGAAACGCCAAGGTCTTCTCGTTGAACTCGGCGACGCTTTCATAGATCGGCGCATGCGAACAGGTCTCGAAGATCGCAAGTTCGCTGCCCTTGATGCCGTTCTTCATCGCGTCGGCGAAGCGGGTCGAGGTCACCTGATCGTGGCGGCCGAAGGTAATCTGTGTCGGCGCCTTGATCTGTGCGAGCGCGGACAGTCCGTCGTGGTTGAACACCGCGCTCGACTGGCTCATGAACGCATCGAGCGGTTGCTTCGGCCGGCCGCGCACGAACGCCGCAAGCTGATCGATATAGTCGGGCTTGGCCGCATAGAGTTCGGGCGTGAAGCACCAGGGGAAGATACCCTGGATGATCATTTCGGTGACGCTGTCCAGCCCCTTCGCAATGGTGCGCCAGCCCTCCAACACGGCCTTGAGAAACGGATCGGACTTGGTCCAGCCGCTGTGCAGCGACAGCGATTTGACGCGCTGCGGATATTTGCCGGCAAGCCACAGCCCGGTCGCAGCGCCGAGCGACAGCCCGCTCACATGCGCGCGCTCGACGCCGATCGCCTGCATGAAGGCGGCGATGTCGTCGGCGAACAATTCCATCGAATAGGGGCCGGCGGGCTTGTCGCTTTCGCCGGCGCCGCGCGGATCGACGCTGATGCAGGTAAAATGCTTGGCGTACTCGCCGACCTGAAAGGCGTAGCAGGCATTGTCGGCCGCGAGATAAGGGATGAGCACGAGCGGTTCGCCCGTGCCCTGCTGCTCATAGTTCAGAGTTATGCCGTTAGCCTTGACCTTAGGCATGCGAACCTCCCCGTGCTGAAGCGCATCGCCTTCTTCAAAGAGGCGTGAGCCGAAGCCTATATTTTGCTTCGTAACAGCGTCAACGCAGCGGGCCGTGCGCATTGGTCGCCGGTCGGAAAAACAGAACACATTCACGTGACGGAACCGGGCGTTCACGCGTGTCATACCGCTGTTATGAGCACTGCCCGCGCCGCTCCGGCCGCTATCTGATCGTATCGACGCGTCGACCGCAATTTGGATCAAGCGGCGAGTGCTGAATCCCCGTAGATTCGTTGCGCCGATGCAGAAGCAAGGGAGCAAAGTTCTGAAAAATGCTCGCCGAGAGGGTTCTTTGGGCGATCGAGCGAAATCTCGACCGGCCGCTCACGCTGGCCGAACTCGCGGACGCCTGCGGCGTGTCGCGCTTTCATCTGGCGCACGCCTTCGGGCAAGCGACCGGCTTTTCGGTCATGCAATATGTGCGCGCGCGCCGTTTGACCGAGGCGGCCGAGTCGTTGGCTGCCGGTGACGCGCCCGACATTCTCAGCCTCGCGCTTGATGCGGGCTACGGATCGCATGAGGCCTTCTCGCGCGCCTTTCGCACTCAGTTCGGCACAACCCCGGAAACGGTCCGCAAGACCGGAAATGTGGGGAAACTCGCCATGGTCAGAGCTGTCAAACTCTCCGAGAACAGCAAGAACGCGCTCCAGCCGCCGCGCTTTGTGCCCGGCGATCCCATGCTCGTTGTCGGCCTCGTGGAGCGTCATTCCTTCGGCGCGACGCAGGGCATCCCCGCGCAATGGCAGCGGTTCATGAAGCACTACGCCGACATTCCGGACAAAGTGCAGCCGATCCCGCTCGGCATCAGCGCCAACATAGATGATGACGGAAATTTTGAATACATGGCCGCGGTGCAAGTGTCCAAAGTCTCCGATCTGCCGAAGGAGCTGCGGCAATGGCGCATTCCGGCTCAGCAGTATGCGGTGTTTCGCCATGACGCTCATGTCTCGACCATCGGCCAGACCTATTCCGCCATCTGGAACGAATGGCTTCCGGCAAATGGCCGCCGTGCCGCCAACGGCCCAACAATCGAGCGCCACCTTGAAACATTTGATACCCGCACCGGTCTTGGCGGCGTTGAGATCTGGATCGCGCTGGAAGACGCCGGGTCGTGATTTTCCGATGCGGAGCGACGGTGCGAACTCAGGCCGCTTCTTCCAAATGGCGCGTCTCGTTGATCCGGCGGACATAAACCTTGCCGTGCTCGACATCGATGTCGTTGAGGCAGCACGGGCTCTGTTCGAACCGCCAGTAGGCCGACAGTGGCAAATCGAGAAGCTGCAAAAGGAGCGCGCGGTTCACGCTGTCGTGGCCGACGATCACGATTGTACCGCGCGCGTGGCGGGCCAGCACGAAGCGCAAGGCGTTGGCCACGCGCGCAGCGAGATCTTGCAACGACTCGCCGCCGGGGAAACGCACCAGTTGCGGCGTTTCGAACCAGGCGGCGAAGAGGGCGGGATCGTCGGCC
>DATMQV010000054.1:0-13660 GCA_035566615.1 Xanthobacteraceae bacterium | reverse complement strand
GCAAGTGATCCTCAAGCCGTCGCCCGAAGACCTGCAGGAGCTTTATCTGAAATCGCTCTATGCGATCGGCATCGATCCGAAAATCCACGATATCCGCTTTGTCGAGGACGATTGGGAAAGCCCGACGCTCGGCGCCTGGGGGCTCGGCTGGGAATGCTGGTGCGACGGCATGGAAGTGTCGCAATTCACCTATTTCCAGCAGGTGGCGGGCTTCGAATGCGCGCCGGTGTCGGGCGAACTCACCTACGGCCTCGAGCGGCTCGCGATGTATGTGCAGGGCGTCGAGAACGTCTTTCAACTGAACTTCAACGGCCGCGATGGTAGCGAGAAGGTGACATACGGCAACGTGTTCCTGCAGGCCGAGCAGGAATATTCGCGGCACAATTTCGAATATGCCGACACCGACATGCTGTTCGCACAGTTCCGCATGGCCGAAGAGGCGTGCAAAAAATATCTCGAAGCCGGCTGGAACGGCGACGGCGCCGGCGGCAGCAACCGCGGCCGCCATCTGATGGCGCTGCCCGCCTACGATCAGTGCATTAAGGCGAGCCACGTGTTCAATCTGCTCGACGCGCGCGGAGTGATTTCGGTGACCGAGCGGCAGAGCTACATCCTGCGTGTGCGCGAGCTCGCCAAAGCCTGCGGCGCGGCGTGGCTCGCGACCGAAGGCGGAGGAGGAAGCTTATGAGCGAGATGCCTGAAATCGGCGGCCGGGCGCCGATCACGATCGATGTCGAGGCCGGCAAGACGTACTGGTGGTGCGCCTGCGGATTGTCGAAGCGGCAGCCGTTCTGCGACGGCTCGCACAAGGTGACGAGCTTCACACCGGTCGAGTTCAAGCCGGTCGCGTCCGAGAAGGTTTGGTTCTGCGCCTGCAAGCGCTCGGCAAAAAAGCCGATGTGCGACGGCAGCCACAAGCGGCTGTAATCAATTCATGCCCGATCTGTTGCTCGAACTTTTTTCCGAAGAAATTCCGGCGCGCATGCAGGCGCGAGCGGCGGAGGATTTGCGCAAAGCCGTCACCGACCGCCTGGTCGATGCCGGTCTCGTCTACGAAGGCGCCAAGACCTTCGTGACGCCGCGGCGGCTTGCGCTCGCGGTGCACGGCGTGCCGAACCGCCATGCCGATGTGCGCGAGGAGAAAAAGGGCCCGCGCGTCGGCGCGCCGGAGAATGCGATCGCCGGCTTCCTCAAGGCCGCGGGGCTCGCATCGATCAGCGAAGCGAAGGTGCAGCCCGACAAGAAGGGTGACTTTTACGTCGCGGTGATCGAAAAGCCGGGTCGCGCCGCCATCGATGTGATCGCCGAAATCTTGAGCCAGGTGATCAAGACCTTCCCCTGGCCGAAATCCATGCGCTGGGGCGCGGAGTCGAAAGAGCCGGGTGCGCTGAACTGGGTACGGCCGCTGCATTCGATCGTCGCCACCTTCGGCCCGGAGACCGAGGAGCCGGACATCGTGCCGCTCGCAATCGACGGCATTGCCGTCGGCAACGAGACGCGCGGCCATCGCTTTATGGCGCCGGCGCCGTTCACCGTGCGCCGGCTCGCCGATTATTTGCAGAAGCTCGACAAGGCCAAGGTGGTGCCCGATGCCGAGCGCCGGCGCGACATCATCCTCGCCGAGGCCAAGCAGCTTGCCTTCGCGCAGGGGCTCGAGCTGATCGAAGACCAGGGGCTGCTGGCGGAAGTCTCCGGCCTCGTCGAATGGCCGGTGGTGCTGATGGGCTCGTTCGATCAGAGCTTCCTGCACATCCCCGAAGAGGTGATCCGCGCCACCATCCGCAACAACCAGAAATGCTTCGTGCTGCGCGACGGAGCGCACGCCAAGCTCGTCAACAAATTTATTCTCGTCTCCAACATCGAAGCCGACGACGGCGGCGCCGCGATCGTCGCCGGCAACGAGCGCGTCATCCGCGCGCGGCTCTCGGACGCGAAATTTTTCTACGAGACTGATCTGAAAACGCGACTGGAAGACAGGCTGCCGAAGTTCGAGCACATCGTTTTCCATGAGAGGCTCGGCACGCAGGCGGAACGCATCGCGCGGATCGAGCGGCTGGCGGACGAGCTTGCGCCGCTGGTCGGTGCGGATGTGGAAAAGGCGAAACGTGCGGCACGGCTGTGCAAGGCGGATTTGCTGACCGAAGTGGTCGGCGAGTTTCCCGAGCTGCAAGGCTTGATGGGCAAATACTACGCGGAACAGCAGGGCGAGGACGAAGCCGTCGCCCACGCGATCGAAGATCACTACAAGCCGAAAGGGCCGGACGATTTTGTCCCAGCCGACCCCGTGTCGATCGCGGTCGCGCTTGCCGACAAAATCGATACGCTAGTGGGGTTCTGGGCGATCGATGAGAAGCCCAGCGGAAGTAAAGACCCTTACGCCCTCCGCAGGGCGGCGCTGGGGACAATCAGACTGATTTTGAACAACGGTGTGCCGATTAATCTTCGGCATTTTTTGGATCAGCACTTTGAGTCGTTCTTGCCGGATGGAAAGTATGCAGAGTGCGCAGATGATCTTCTCGTGTTCATCGAAGACCGTCTCGAAGTGCAACTGCGAGAGCAGGGCGCAAGACATGATCTATTGGCCGCAGTTACGGAAACTTATTCTCTTGTACCCGGAAATAAATTGCTTCTGATCGTCCGCCGCGTCGAAGCACTTGGCAAATTCCTCGACACCGATGACGGCAAAAATCTGCTCGCCGGGTTCAAGCGCGCGACCAACATCATCCGCATCGAAGAGAAAAAAGATAAGCGCGAATACACCCGCGCGCCCGATCCGGGGCTCTATCAGCAAGCCGAGGAGAAAGCGCTGGCGCAGGCGATTGCTGCCGCCAAATCCGAAGCCGAGCGCGCGGTTGCGGCGGAAGACTTTGAAGCGGCCATGCTCGCGATGGCGAAGCTTCGCCCGCATGTCGATGCCTTCTTCGACAAGGTCACGGTCAATGTCGAGGACAAGGCGCTGCGCGAGAACCGGCTGAAGCTTCTCAACGAAATCCGCGCCGCCACGCGCGCGGTCGCGGATTTTTCCAAGATCGAAGGGTAATACACCTCTCAGCGCGCGCGGGGAGAGGTCGGATTGCGTAGCAATCCGGGTGAGGGGGCGTTGCCGCAATTCTGAGCCATGCGGAGACGCCCCTTCATCCCGACCTTCTCCCCGCCTGCGGGGAGAAGGAGCAGCAACGACGGTTCCGAAATTCGCGAATCCTGCTAGAACCGGGCGCCACGTTCCCGCGTTGTGTAGCTGCCGGGCTTTTCCGGTGTCGGCGTCGCATTCGTCCCAACCGCATAGTTCAACCAAAGGGTTAGACCATGGTCATCACCTCTGCCCATATCACGCCGCTCGTCGCGATTGTTGCCGGCATCTTGATCCTCATCATGCCGCGTCTGCTCAATTACATTGTTGCCATCTATTTGATCTTCATCGGCATCGTCGGCCTCAACAGCGTCCATCACTTCTTCAACTGGCACTAGAGCATGATCTGCAACAGTGAAGATCGGTTTTCCGAAAAGATCACGCTCCAACTGAAGTTGGAGCGCCGGCGTTGCATTCGTCGCCGGCATCTGCATTAAGAAGGCGCCCCCGCCTTTTACATCCCGTGGAAACAGACGAGTCCGATGGCGAAATCGCGTACAAAAGTCTCCCGTCAGCCGGTCAAGAAATCCGGCAAAGCCGAGGCGCGCCGTACGCGCGCCACGAAAGCGCGTCCGCCGCGGTCGGCCAAGCCTGCCGCCCCGGCCGGCAGGGTTGTCGCCAAACCCGCCGCCGCGAAGGCCGTCGCAAAGCCTCACGCCAAGTCTGCCGCAAAAAAAGGCCAGTGGGTTTATGCCTTCGGCGGCGGCAAGGCCGAAGGCCGCGCCGAAATGCGCAATCTTCTCGGTGGCAAGGGCGCGGGCCTTGCCGAGATGGCGCATCTCGGCCTGCCGGTGCCGCCCGGTTTCACCATCACGACCGAGGTCTGCACCTATTTCTACGAGCACGACAAAACCTATCCGAAGGATTTAAAGCCGCAGGTCGAGGCGGCGCTCGCTCAGGTCGGCCGCATCACCGGCAAAAAATTCGGCGATAGCGACAATCCGCTGCTCGTTTCGGTGCGCTCGGGCGGGCGCGCCTCGATGCCCGGCATGATGGATACCGTGCTCAATCTCGGGCTCAACGACATTACGGTCGCGGCGCTCGCGGAAAAGTCCGGCGACCGCCGCTTCGCCTACGACAGCTACCGTCGCTTCATCACCATGTATTCCGACGTGGTGCTCGGCATTCCGCATCATCACTTCGAGGAAATCCTCGACGAGCACAAGGACCGCAACGCCCACACGCTCGACACCGATCTCGAAGCCGGCGACTGGGAAGAGATCGTCGGCGAGTTCAAGGCGCGCGTCGAGAAGGAAAGCGGCCGGCCGTTTCCGCAGGATGCGCACGCGCAATTGTGGGGCGCCATCGGCGCCGTGTTCAGCTCGTGGATGAACCAGCGCGCCATCACCTATCGCCGTCTGCATGCCATTCCGGAAAGCTGGGGCACGGCGGTGAACGTGCAGGCGATGGTGTTCGGCAATATGGGCGACACCTCGGCGACCGGCGTTGCCTTCACGCGCAACCCTTCGACCGGCGAGAAAAAGCTCTACGGCGAATTCCTGATCAATGCGCAAGGCGAGGATGTCGTTGCCGGCATCCGCACGCCGCAGGAGATCACCGAGGAAGCGCGCAAGGAAACAGGCTCCAACAAGCCGTCGATGGAAAGCGCCATGCCGGCCGCTTTCGCCGAGCTCAAACGCATTCACGGCGTGCTCGAAAAGCACTACCGCGACATGCAGGACCTAGAATTCACGGTCGAGCAGGGCAAGCTATGGATGCTGCAGACCCGCAACGGCAAGCGCACCGCCAAGGCCGCGCTGCGCATTGCGGTCGAGCTCGCGCAGGAGAAACTGATCTCCAAGGACGAAGCGGTGACGCGCATCGATCCGGCCTCGCTCGACCAATTGCTGCACCCGACCATCGATCCCGACGCCGAGCGCAAGATCATCGCCACCGGCCTGCCGGCGTCGCCGGGTGCCGCCTGCGGCGAGATCGTGTTCTCGTCCGAGGACGCGGAGCTTCTCAAAAGCCAGGGCCACAAGGTCGTTCTGGTGCGCGTCGAGACCTCGCCCGAGGACATTCACGGCATGCATGCGGCGGAAGGCATCCTCACCACGCGCGGCGGCATGACCTCGCATGCGGCCGTGGTGGCGCGCGGCATGGGCAAGCCCTGCGTCGCCGGCGCCGGCGCCCTGCGCGTCGATTATCGGGCGCAGACCATGACCGCCGGCGGCGTCACGATGAAGAAGGGCGACATCCTCACCATCGACGGCTCGACCGGGCAGGTGCTGGCCGGCAGGGTGGCGATGCGCGAGCCGGAGCTTGCCGGCGAATTCGGCACGCTGATGAAATGGGCCGACGGGGCGCGCAAACTGAACGTGCGCGCCAATGCCGACACGCCGGCGGATGCGCGCGCCGCGATGAAATTCGGCGCCGAAGGCATCGGGCTGTGCCGCACCGAGCACATGTTCTTCGAGGAGGATCGCATCCGCGCAGTGCGCGAGATGATCTTGGCCGAAGACGAGAAGGCGCGGCGCGCGGCGCTGGCGAAGCTGCTGCCGATGCAGCGCGCCGACTTCGTCGAATTGTTCGCCATCATGGACGGCCTGCCGGTGACCATCCGGCTCCTTGATCCGCCGCTGCACGAATTCCTCCCGCACACCGAGCGCGAGATCGCCGAAGTAGCCCAGGCCATGGGGGCCGACGCGCGAAAGCTCGCCGACCGGGCGCGCGAGCTGCACGAGTTCAATCCGATGCTCGGCTTCCGCGGGTGCCGGCTTGCCATTGCCTACCCGGAAATCGCCGAAATGCAGGCGCGCGCGATTTTCGAAGCCGCGGTCGAGGTTACGCGCACAAGCGGCAAGCCGGTGGCGCCGGAAATCATGGTGCCGCTGATCGCCGGCAAAGCCGAGCTCGATCTCGTCAAGGAGCGGATCGATGCGATGGCCGAGACAGTCGCCGCCGAGACCAAGTCACAGGTCAAATATCAGGTCGGCACCATGATCGAATTGCCGCGCGCGGCGCTGATGGCAGGCGAGATCGCGGAGACGGCCGAATTCTTCTCCTTCGGCACCAACGATCTGACGCAGACGACGTTCGGCATCAGCCGTGACGATGCCGCAAGCTTCCTCGGCATCTACACGTCGAAAGGCATTCTGGCGGGCGACCCGTTCGTGTCGATCGACCGCGAGGGCGTCGGCGAATTGGTGCGCATCGCCACCGAGCGCGGCCGCAAGGTGCGCAAAGACATCAAGCTCGGCATCTGCGGCGAGCATGGCGGCGATCCCGCCTCGGTCGCGTTCTGCAGCGAGATCGGGCTCGATTACGTGTCCTGCTCGCCGTTCCGGGTGCCGATCGCGCGCCTGGCCGCCGCGCAGGCGGCGCTTGGTAAGGGCGGAAGTTCGACGGCGTAATTCGTCATTCTGGGGCGCCGCGAAAGCAGCGAGCCCGGAATCCATATTCACGATTGATGCAAAATCTGGAACGGCAGTGACTATGGATTCCGGACAGCCGCTTTGCGGCTTCCGGAATGACGGTTAAGCAGCAACCCCGTTGAGGAAAGCTTCGATGTGCCGGCTCAGATCGGCCATGGCGGTTTCCACCGTGCGCGAGGTGCCGAGCACGACTTCGGCCGAGGTATGGGTCTTGACCGCTGCGCCGGCGACTTCGCCGAGCACGTGCGCCATGGTTTCCGTCGCCCGCGCGGCGCTCGCCACATTCGAGGAGATGTTCGACGTAGCCGCGTTCTGCTGCTCGATCGAGGCGGCGACGCCGGACGTGTAATGCTGGATCTCGTGCATGCGCTGGGTAATGCGCCGGATCGAATCGACGGCGCTCGTGCTCGAACCCTGCACGGCGAGGATTTGCCCGACGATCGCTTCCGTGGCTTTGGCGGTCTGTACCGCCAGCGATTTGACCTCGGAGGCAACCACTGCAAATCCGCGGCCCGCGTCGCCGGCGCGCGCCGCTTCGATCGTGGCATTGAGCGCGAGCAGATTGGTCTGCTCGGCGATGGTCTGGATGAGCTTGACGATGTCGCCGATCTTCTGCGCCGATTCCGCGAGCGTCGCCATTTCGCCGTCGGTCGAGTGCGCTTCCTCGACCGCAAGCCGCACCACATTGTTGGTCTGCGTGATCTGGCGGGCGATTTCGGCGATCGAACCGGCCAGTTCGTCGGTGGCGTCGGCCGCGACTTTGACGCCGCTGGAGGCGTCGTTGGAGGCCGCGACCGCGCTGGTGGCCGATTGCGCGCTGTGATTGGCAGCGGCCGAAAGCGTCGTCGCCGTCGACTTCATCGCGGCCGCGCTGTCGCCGAACGACCTGAGCAGCGCCTCCATGCCGGTGCGGAACGCGGCGATCGCGGCGTCGATCGTGCCGCGGCGCTTCTGCTGTTTGGCCATGTCGTCGCGCTGTTGCTGCAGCTTTTGTTGTTCGGTGATGTCCTCGTGCGTCGATACCCAGCCGCCGTCCGGCATAGGCGCGTTGATGGCATGAACGGTGCGGCCATCGCTCGCGCTCACGATCCACTTGGAGATGTTGCCGGCGGCGACGCCGTCCATGATCTCTTTGCAGTACTGCTCGGGATCGCCGGTGAACAATCTGGTCTGGCGGCGATGCTCGATCAATTCGCGCAGCGTGCAGCCCGGTTTGACCACGTCCGCCGACAATTTGTACATGCGCAGATAGGGCGCCGGTTACAGATGACGATGCGGCCTGCCGCATCGAACATGCACAAGCCCTGCGACATGTGGTCGAGAGCATCGGTCATGCGGCGGACCTTCGCTTGCGCCCGCGCGCAAGCGAATGCGCCGGCGGCGATGGCGAGCAACACGCCGGCAACGCAGGCCACCACCACGGAGGGAAACAGCGCGATCGACATCGTTGGCGCGTCCAGATCGCGGACGACTATCGCTGTGCCATCTTGCGGTTTGGTTAACAAAACGCCACCACCCGCGGTGGTGAGTGCGGAATAACGGCGATGAGGCCGCCAATTGCGCATCCCCGATTGCGCCGGCGCGGTTCGTAAACGACGAAGAACCAGCGGCTTAACACGTCCGCAAGGTTAACCTCACAATATGAAAACCTGTCGCATTCGCGCCACTGCACGCGCGTTTGTTGTTCGCAAGGGAAGCGTCGCGTGTAGGCGTGCGCGTGAGGGGTGATGGTAGCGTTGCGTAATCGGCCGCTGGCCGCGTTTACGGGCTCGTTCTGGTTCAGCGCGCTGTGCGCTGTGCTCGCACCGACATCGATCGGCTATCAGGATCTTGCCGCGTATCTGGCACGGCAGCCGGGCGTGTCCGAGCGCTGGCGCGATCATCTGATCGCTTCCCCGTTCGGGACCATTCATGCCGCGACATTCAGCTTCTCGCGCCCGATCGGTACCACCCTCTCCGAACCGGTTGGCGCGCAGACGGTCAATCTCGACCCGCGTTCGCTCGACGTGAAAGTGTGGTTCGGCAATAACGGCACGCCGCTCGTGCGTCCGCCGTTGCAAGTCGAGTATCCGAGCGTCAACCGTCGCCTCAAGGGCAATCGCATGCCGGTGCCGGAGCCGGCTTCGACTTCGAGCGGCACGGAAACCATGCCGCAATTGCAGCCGGTCAACGCGCCGCCTGGCACGCAGCAGGCGCCGCCGCCCGCGCCGGCCGTGTCGCCAATCTCAGGCGCGCGGCCGAAAAGCGTCGAGCGCCTCGACGATGGTCTTGATGTGCCGATCGATGCGTTCGGAAGTTTGCCGACCGACATGTCGATGAGCGAGGACGTGACCGGCAGTCTTCCGCCGGTCGCGGCCGCAGCGCCGACGCACGATAACGCGCGCGACGCCGAGATCGACGACGATACGTTCTTGGCCGACAAGCCGCCGGAAATTCCAGCGGCTGGCGAGAGCGGAGAAAGCGAATCTGCGCGCCCGCTGTCCTTTCTGAACGAGGATCCTGCCGAGGGGAATTCTCAGATCTATTTCGGCGGCGGCGTCATGGGTGCGCGCAGCGGCCTGGAACAGTGGCCGCTCGGCGCTGAGCCGGTTTTGGCTTCGCGCGGGCGCGATCCGGATATGAAGCTTTCGGCGCTCGAGGCTGCGCCTGAAACGGGGCTGGGTGGTGAGAGCATCGCCGGCAAGGATGATGCGGGGGCGCTGATAACGCCGGCGGTTCGTCTCGGCCTCGAAGGCAAGGAGCGCGCCAAGGCGGAGAAGTGCCTGGCCGATGCCGTCTATTTCGAAGCGCGCGGCGAGCCGCTGCGCGGACAGATGGCGGTCGCGCAAGTGATCATCAACCGCGTGTTCTCCGGTTATTATCCCAACAATGTCTGCGGCGTCGTTTATCAGAACGCCCATCGCCATCTGCGTTGCCAGTTCACCTTTGCCTGCGAGGGCAAGGATTTGAGCAAGGTCGACGAGCTCGACATGTGGGAGCAGGCAAAGACCATCTCCAGGGATATGCTCGACGGCAAGATATGGCTCACCGAGGTGGGCCATGCCACCCACTATCATGCGTACTGGGTGCATCCGAGCTGGGTACATGAAATGAAGAAGATGTACCGGCTCGGCGTGCATACCTTCTATCGGCCGCGGGCTTGGAGCGACGTCCCCGAAGGTCCGGTGTGGGCCACAGTGCCCGTTCCGGCGAAATCCACGGGGCCGTCCGCGCAAAATCCGGATGCGAAGGAGCCCGACGCCGGCAGCAAGACCCCGGAGGCAGCGGCCAAGATTCCGCAAGCGGCGGCTTCGCCGGAGCCTGAGGACAAGATCCGGACCGCACCGCTCTGATTTCTCTAGCCGTTTGTTTGCGCCTGGTCTTTTCCGAAAACCGCGTTCCACCCATCGGATCAAAGCCCGAGGGCATGCTTTTGGGGATCATGCTTTAGGAGCGCGGGGCAGCTATGCGCTCATCTCAAAAGGAGAAAGATTCAGTTGGAGCCGCCCGGGCGACACCCTATTGTCTGTGTTTCGTGAAGCATTTGCCCCCGGGACTGTTATGTCTGAATGTTTGACGCGCTCCGTTGCATCGGCGACGCCGCGCGACAGCGCGCCCCAGTCGGCTCAATCGATGGCGACGAGCTGGAGAACGCCTGCGGTCGTTATCGTCTGTGGGTGTTTGATCGCGGCGGTCGCCTTCGGCCCGCGCTCTGCGCTCGGCTTTTTTCTCACGCCGCTGTCGAGTGCCAACCATTGGGGCCGCGACGTCTTTGCTTTTGCGCTGGCCGTGCAAAATCTCCTCTGGGGGATGGCCCAGCCAGTTGCCGGCGCGATCGCCGACCGGTTCGGTGCAGTCCGTGTGCTGAGCGCCGGCGCCATCCTCTACGCGCTTGGCCTGGTGCTGATGGCGCATTCGACCAGTGCGGCGATGCTCGATCTCTCGGCCGGCGCGCTGATCGGCTTCGGTCTTTCCGGCACCACGTTTCCGATTGTGCTCGCGGCCTTCGGCAAGTTATTGCCGGCTGAGTGGCGCTCGACCGCCTTCGGTCTTGGAACGGCGGCGGGCTCTTTCGGTCAGTTCCTCTTTTCGCCGCTCGCCGTTTTCTTGATGGATGTGCTCGGCTGGCAGAATGCGCTGGTCGCCTTCGGCATTGTCATTCTTGTTGTGTTGCCGGCTTCGCTGGCGCTCTCGTCGCCGGCGTCGTCGGCGGGGACCTCGCCGGCCGCTTCGCAGTCGCTGCGAGAAGCGCTCGGCGAGGCGCTCGGGCATCGCTCCTATGTGCTGCTGATGCTTGGCTTCTTCACCTGCGGCTTTCAGCTTGCGTTCATCACCGTGCACTTGCCGGCTTATCTCGCCGATCGCGGCCTCTCCTCCGATGTCGGCGGCTGGACGCTGGCGGCGATCGGGTTGTTCAATATCGTCGGCGCGCTGAGCGCCGGCTGGCTCAGCGAGCGCATGCCCAAGCGTTATTTGCTGTCGCTTCTGTATTTCGGCCGCGCCGCGGCGATCTTCGCCTTCATCATGTTTCCGATCACGGCCTTCACCTGCATCATGTTCGGCGCCGTGATGGGCTTGATGTGGCTTTCCACCGTGCCGCCGACCAACGGCATTATCGTCGTCATGTTCGGCACGCGCTGGCTGGCGATGCTCTCGGGCGTCACCTTCTTCAGCCACCAAGTCGGCGGCTTCCTCGGCGTCTGGCTTGGCGGCATTGTGTTCGACCGCACCGGTTCTTACGATCTGGTCTGGTGGTTGGCGATCCTGTTCGGTGTACTCTCCGCGCTGATCAATCTGCCGATCGTAGAGAAGCCGGTAGCGCGGATGGCGCCGTTGCCGGCCTGACCGGGACGGAGCAATGGCGACATTCAAAGCGGTTGTCGTCGAGAAGGCGGACGCCGGACAGACCGTCCGGCTAACCGATTTCGACGAAAAGGATCTGATGGACGGCGACGTTTCCGTCGCAATCGAATACTCGACACTCAATTATAAGGACGGGCTTGCGCTCACCGGCAAATCGCCGGTGGTGCGGCGTTTCCCCATGATCGCCGGCATCGATTTCGCCGGCACGGTGGAGAGCTCCTCGCATCCGTTGTGGAAGCCCGGCGACAAGGTGGTCCTCAACGGCTGGGGTCTCGGCGAAACCCATCTCGGCGCCTATGCGGAAAAGGCGCGCGTTAAGGGCGACTGGCTGGTGCGGCTGCCCGCGAGCATGAGCGCGCGCGAGGCGATGGCCATCGGCACCGCGGGTTACACCGCGATGTTGTCGGTGCTGGCGCTCGAGCGCGGCGGCATTACGCCCGCACGCGGCAGCATCGTCGTCACCGGCGCGGCCGGCGGCGTCGGTTCGGTCGCGGTCGCGCTGTTGGCCAAGCTGGGCTATCACGTGATCGCCTCGACCGGCCGGCCATCGGAGGTCGACTATCTCAAGCGGCTGGGCGCCGCCGAAGTGATCGAGCGCAAGGAATTGGCCGGCCAGCCGCGTGCGCTCGGCAAGGAGCGCTGGGCCGGCGCCATCGATGCGGTCGGCTCGACAACGCTTGCGAATGTGCTGTCCATGACACGCTATGGCGGCGTCGTCACCGCTTGCGGACTTGCCGGCGGGATGGACTTGCCGACGTCGGTTGCTCCCTTCATCCTGCGCGGCGTATCGCTCATCGGAATTGATTCGGTCATGTGCCCGCTGCCGCTTCGGCAGGAAGCTTGGCGGCGGCTCGAAACCGATCTCGATCGCGGCAAGATCGAAAGCATGACCAGCGAAATCGGATTGAGTGACGTGATCGATGCCGGCCCGCGCATCCTCGCCGGCGAAGTGCGTGGCCGCATTGTGGTAAAAGTTCGGTAAGCAACCGCGAATTTGCCCGGGAAACTCACGAAATTTCCACTATCGTTGCGAGGCCGTATGGTAAGGGGACGGTTAAGAAATCTTGTTAACATGGCCTTCGCGTTGAGAGTGGAGTCGCCGATGTTAGTGCGCGTTGCTGTTGTTGCCGGTACATGCGTATTGGGTGCGATCGCGGCGAAGGCCGAGGAGCTTGGTCCCGAACAAGCCCGGGCGTTCGTCGTGGGCAAGCTGTTCTCCTATACCTGCTTCGATGGAACCGCCGGCATGGGCCGCATCTTTGCCGACGGCTCGGTGGTCGGCACCATCCGGCCCGGCGGCCGCGGCGAGGTGCGGTTTGCGAACCTGCCGCCCGGGACGCTGCGGGTCGAAGGCTCCTCGATGTGCGCGCACCTGTCGGGCATGATCATGCAGCCCTGCTTCCGGGTGGAGAAGATCGATTATCGCCGCTTTCGCGGGTCCATATCCGGCCTCGGTTTCGCCTATTGCGATTTCTATCAGCACAATCCGCGCGCAGAGATGATGAGCCGCCTGCCGGAACCGCGCACGCGCATCACCAGCCGCACGGCGCCGCCGGCTGCAGCTCAGCCAGGGCGCACAGCGCCGTTCCAGGCGGCGCCGGCCCAGTCTGCGCCGGTCGTCTCGGTACAATCCGCTCCGATGGCGCCGCCCCCGTTGGAGCAGCAATCGCAACCGCAAACGCAGCAACAGCCGGCAGCGGCCGCTGAAGCGGCAAAACCGGCGCCGACCGAGTCGCCGCAGCCTGCGCCCGCGACAGCAACGCTGCGGCCGGCGATCGCCGACTAGCGCATAGCGACGGATAGCGTCATTCTCGGCCGAGCGTCAGCGAGGAGCCCGGAATCGATATTCGCAGCGTTGCGGATTTGCACAGCGCCTGAACGCTACCTCGGTGCCGATGGTTATGGTTTCCGGGCTCGCTGCCGTCCAAGTCGGCTTTCGGTGGCGCCCCGGAATGACGAAAGGGTTATTCCAGCTCCAGCCGGAACGGATTGCCTTCCACGGCGATTTCGCCGCGACCGATGGTTTCGATCGCCGCGACCATGCGGCCGTCGCGGCCAAGCAGCCGGTCGGCGAGCGAGACGATGCGGATGTTCGGGGTCGCCGTGGGCGAGGCGCGCCGCAAGGCTTGCGCGATACTGGTCTCGTCGCGTTGCGGATTGAGCGCGCAGACGATGGTGAAGGCGCTGGCGGTCGAGCGGCTGATGCCCGCATAGCAATGCACGACCAGCGGCGCGCTGCGATCCCAGCGACGCACGAAGCTCAACAGATCCGCGACATGGTCCTCGTCCGGCAGGATGTAGCCGTCGAGCGGCG
>DATMQV010000053.1:0-10606 GCA_035566615.1 Xanthobacteraceae bacterium | reverse complement strand
GCGGCTCGGCGAAGGCTTGATCGGGCAATGCGCGGTCGACAAGCGCCGCATGCTGATCACCGACATGCCGGAGAACGCCATCGCGGTTTCCTCGGCGCTGTTCCGGCTGCCGCCGCGCAACACCATCGTGCTGCCGGTTCTGTTCGAGAACCAGGTCAAGGCCGTGATCGAGCTTGCTTCGGTCAACGAATTCACGGCGCTGCAGACCATGTTCCTCGAACAGCTCACCACCTCGATTGGCATCGTGCTCAATTCGATCGAGGCGACGATGCAGACCGAGGGCCTGCTCAAGCAGTCGCAGCAACTTGCCGGCGAGTTGCAGGCGCAGCAGAAAGAGCTGCAACAGACCAACGAGCAGCTAGAACAAAAAGCGCAGCAGCTCGCCGAGCGCAACGTCGAAGTCGAGCGCAAGAATCAGGAAATCGAGCAGGCCCGCCGCGCGCTGGAAGAAAAAGCCACCGAGCTTGCGCTCACGTCCAAATACAAGTCGGAATTCCTGGCCAACATGTCGCACGAGCTGCGCACGCCGCTCAACTCGATCCTTATCCTCGGCCAGCAGCTCACCGACAACCCGGAAGGCAATTTGACGGCGAAACAGGTCGAGTTCGCCAGAACCATCCACGGCGCCGGCACCGACCTGCTCAACCTCATCAGCGACATTCTCGACTTGTCGAAGATCGAATCCGGCACGGTGACGGTCGACGCCGAAGAGATCTTCTTCTCCAATCTTCTGGAGATGGTGGCGCGCCCGTTCCGCCACGAGGCCGAGACGCGGCAACTGTCATTCGATGTCCACCTCGACCTCAATCTCGGGCGCACCGTCACCACGGATTCCAAACGGCTGCAGCAGGTTCTCAAAAACCTGCTCTCGAACGCCTTCAAATTCACCGCCCAAGGCGGCGTGCGCCTGAACGTGTCCGCCGCCGTTGGTGGCTGGACGGCAACCCACCCGATCCTGAGCCAGGCTTCGCAAGTCGTGGCTTTCGAGGTTTCCGACACCGGCATCGGCATCCCGCTGGAAAAGCAGAAGATCATCTTCGAGGCGTTTCAGCAGGCCGATGCGTCGACCAGCCGCAAATACGGCGGCACCGGCCTCGGCCTTGCCATCAGCCGTGAGCTGGCAACGTTGCTGGGCGGCGAAATTCATTTGCGCAGCGCGCCGGACAACGGCTCGAGCTTTACGCTCTATCTGCCGATCAAATACATGGGCACGACGACAGTGCCGCGAGCGGCCGCGCCGAGCGTCATGCCAGCGCCGCAGGTTTCGATCGAGCGCAGTGTTGAGCAGATCCCGGATGATCGACTCGATATCCAGCCCGGCGATGCCATTCTGCTCATTGTCGAAGACGATCCGCATTATGCCCGCATTCTGATCGACCTCGCCCGCGACAAGGGCTTCAAGGTTCTGCTCGCGATGCGCGGCGACGATGCGCTCGATCTTGCCAAGCAATATCAGCCGACGGCGGTTTCGCTGGATGTTTTCCTGCCCGACATGCTGGGCTGGAACGTGCTGAGCCAGCTCAAGCAGAATCCGCTGACCCGCCATATCCCGGTGCAGATCGTCACGCTCGACGAAGATCGCCAGCACGGGCTTGCGCGCGGCGCCTTCTCCTTCGTCACCAAGCCGACGACGCGTGACGGCATTTCCGAGGCGCTCTCTAAGATCAAGGATTTCTCGCAGCCGCGGCGTCGCCGGCTGTTGGTGGTCGAGGACAACAAGGCCGAGCAGATGAGCATCCGCGAGCTGCTCGGCCACGACGACATCGAGATCGTCAACGCCGGGACCGGCAGAGAAGCGCTCGATATCCTACGCCACGAGGCCTGCGATTGCGTGGTGCTCGATCTGCGCCTTCCGGACATGTCGGGCTTCGAAGTGCTCGAAAGCATGCGCAATGAAGCGGCGCTTGCGGATGTCCCGGTCGTTGTGTTCACCGGCCGCGAATTGTCCGCCAACGAGGACGCGCAGTTGCACACCATGGCGCGCAGCATCGTGGTCAAGGGCGTCGAATCGCCGGAGCGCCTGCTCGACGAGACGGCGCTGTTCCTGCACCGCGTGTTCAGCGATCTGCCGGCCGAGAAGCAGCGCATGCTCGAGCGGCTCAACAGCTCGGACGAGGATCTGGTCGGCCGCACCGCGCTTCTGGTCGACGACGATGCGCGCAACATCTTCGCGCTGTCGAGCGCGCTGGAGCGCCGCGGCATGCAGGTCTTGACCGCCACCACCGGGCGCGAGGCGATCGAGCTGATCGACCAGACGCCGGAACTCGCGATCGTGCTGATGGACATCATGATGCCGGAAATGGACGGTTATCAGACCATCGAAACCATCCGCGGCAACCCGGCTTATCGCCGGCTGCCGATCATTGCCCTGACGGCAAAAGCCATGAAGGGAGACCGCGAGAAGTGTCTTGAGGCCGGCGCCTCCGACTATCTCGCCAAACCGGTGAACACCGAACAGCTCCTCTCCGCGTTGCGGATGTGGCTGCATCGCTAGGCTTTGCCATGCAAGACATGCGGGGAATAAACGACAAAATCAACGTTCTCTTGGTCGACGATCAGCCCGCCAAGCTGCTCGCCAACGAGGAGATTCTGCGCAGTCTCGGCGAGAATCTCATCAAGGCGAGCTCGGCGCGCGAGGCGCTGGAATTCCTGCTCAAGAACGAAGCCGCGGTCGTGCTGATCGACGTGTGCATGCCGGAGCTCGACGGCTTTCAGCTCGCAGCCATGATCCGCGAGCATCCGCGCTTTCAGCGCACCGCGATCATCTTCATCTCCGCCGTGCAGGTGGACGATGTCGATCGCGTGCGCGGCTACGAGATGGGTGCCGTCGATTACGTGCCGGTCCCGGTCGTGCCGGCGGTCCTGCGCGCCAAGGTCAGGATATTCGCCGAGCTTTATCGCAAGACCCGGCAGCTCGAGCGGCTCAATGCCGAGTTGGAGCGGCGCGTCAGCGAGCGTACGGCCGAGGTCGAAGCGTCGAATGTGCGGCTCGTGCAAAGCGAGCAGGGCCGCAGCCTGGCGCTCGCCGCCGGTCAGATGGGCTCGTGGGACTTCGATCCCGTCAACGGCGAATGCAAGTGGGACGAAGGCCAGCACCATATTTTCGGCGTCGAGCGCGGACGCTTCCAGGTCACCGTCGACAATATCCGCGCCATGATCCACCCCGAAGATTGGACTCGGCTCCTCGAGAGTGGTCGGCGCATGGCGCGCGGTGAACGCACGGTGCAGACCGATTTCCGCGTCGTGCAGCCGAGCGGCAGCGTGCGCTTGTGCACCGGGACTGCGGCCGCGAGCTTTGATGCCGCCAACCGGCTGGTGCGTGTGAGCGGCGTCACCATCGATGTCACCGAGCGCAAAGAAGCCGAAGAACGCCAGGACCTGTTGGCGCGCGAAGTCGATCACCGCGCCCGCAATGCGCTTGCGGTGGTGCAGTCGATCGTGCGGCTGACACGGGCCAATAACGTCGAGGGCTATGTCGCCGCGGTCGAGGGTCGAATCAAAGCGCTGGCGCGCGCGCATGCACTGTTGTCCGATGCGCGCTGGCACAGCGCCGACCTGGGCGCTCTTGTGGCGGAAGAATTGGCGCCGTATCGGGCGGGCGAAGTCGACAAGGTTCAAGTCACCGGGCCGAATGTCTCGCTGTCGCCGCATATGGCGCAGGGTCTGGCGTTGGCGCTGCACGAACTCGCCACCAATGCCGCCAAGCATGGCGCATTGTCGTCTCTGCTCGGAAAGCTCAGCCTGAACTGGCAATTGCGGCGGGACTATCTCGTCCTGGAATGGATCGAAACCGGCGGGCCACGCGTGGCGCCGCCTTCAGCGCGTAGCTTCGGCCTGAAGGTGATCCGCACCAGCGTCGAAAACCAGCTCAACGGCAAAGCGATCTTCGAATGGGCGCCGCCGGGCATGCAATGCACGTTGGCGATCCCGCTCGGCAATAATGCCGGCACGCGCGACTCGGAGCGCGTAAGCAATAGCGCTGCCGACGACGCCAGACCGTCGCATTCGCCATCGGGACGGCGAGTGCTGCTGGTCGAGGACGAAGCGCTGGTTGCGATGATGATCCAGGAATGCCTGACCGAGTCCGGACATTCGGTCATCGGGCCGATCTCGCGCGCCGCCGACGCGCTGCAGGCGGCCAAGGAGATCGACTACGACGCCGCCATCCTCGATATCAATCTCGGTGATGGCATGGCCTATCCGGTCGCCGATATCGTTGCGGCGCGCGGCGTTCCGTTCGTCTTCGTCACCGGATATGAGGCCGACACCATCGACGAGCGCTTCAGCCACGTCCCGATTCTGCAGAAGCCGATCGAGCGGCAAATGCTGCAAGGGCTGTTTCTCTCGCCGTCGAACGTCGTCGCAGTCACCCGCGGCGAAGCCTTGCGCCAGCCCAAGGCGAGGCTCAGCGGCGGCAGGTCGCGCGCCAAGCGCGCCTGAAGCGTCGCCCATGCTCCGCCCAATCTCGCCGTGACGCTGTACGGCGAAAAGACTCGCTTCCCACGCCGCCGGATCATGCTCTAGACTCGAAGCGCGAACGGGCGAGGCGAGGGAATAAGCGTGACGACTGCCGAAAAAGTCGAAACCTTGAATGTGTGTTTTGGGACCTACCCGCACACCAAGGCGCTGAAAGAGGGACAGATCAAATCCGACCGGGTGGCGTTCGAGTTCACCGAAATCAATCCGGTCAATCGCGCTTTCATGCCGATGGCGCGCGAGCAAAAATTCGACATCAGCGAGATGGCGATCGTCACCTATCTGCAAGCCAAGGCCTACAACAAGCCGCTTGTCCTCATGCCGGCGACCATGATGGGGCGTTTTCAGCACGGCACCATGCTGTACAATTCCGAACGCGGAACGCTGCGGCCGGAAGATCTGCCGGGGAAGCGGGTCGGGGTGCGCGCCTTCTCGCAGACTACCGGCGTGTGGATCCGCGGCATTTTATGGAAGGACTACGGTCTCGATCTCGGCAAGGTGAAATGGGTCACGTTCGAGGACGCGCACGTCGCCGAATATCGCGACCCGCCCGGCGTCGAGCGCGCCGCCGCCGGCAAGGACATCGCCAAAATGCTGCTCGACGGCGAGCTTGACGCCGCGATCTTCGGCGGCGCCATGCCGAGCGAGCCGCAGTTCAAGAGCGTCATTCCCGATCCGGAGGCGGCAGCCAAGGAATGGTACAAAAAGAACGGCGCCGTGCCGGTCAATCACATGGTGGTCCTCAAGGAAAGTTTGGCCAAGTCTAGTCCCGGGATCGTGCGCGAAGTCTATCGCCTGCTGCTGGCGAGCAAACAAGCCGCCGGTTTGCCGAAGCCCGGTGCGATCGATCTCATACCGTTCGGCTTCGATGCGGTGAGACCGTCGCTCGAACTCATGAGCGCTTACGCCTTCGAGATAAAGCTCACGCCGCGCCGCTATTCGGTCGAGGAATTGTTCGACGACACCACGCGCGCGCTGCAAGCCTGACGAAAGTAGCCGCGTCGGCGAGCGCGCTTCGTCCGATAGATCACGCGATGCCGGTGGTACGTTTCGCGCCGCGGGCCGGGACTCACCAACGGAGAAATGCATCATGACCGAGGCAAAACCAAAGGTGCAACAGACTGCCGGAGGCCGGCTTGCCGGCAAAGCCGCCATCGTCACCGGCGCCGCGCGTGGGATCGGTCGCGCGGTCGCCGTCGCTTTCGCCCGCGAGGGCGCCGATGTCATGGGCATCGATATCGCCGGGCCGGTCAGCGCGACGCTTGAGGTTGCGCCGGCGACGCGCGACGAACTTTCCGAAACCGGCCGCTTGGTCGAGGCGGCGGGCGGACGCTGGTGCGAAGCCACGCTCGACCAGCGCGACCTTTCGGCACTGCGCGCGGCTGCCGCGAAGGCACGCGCCAGCTTTGGCCGGCTCGACATTCTCTTTGCCAATGCCGGCATTCAGTCGTTCAAACCGATCCTGGAATGGGAAGATGCCGACTGGCACGATCAGATCGACGTCAATCTCACCGGTACCTGCAATGCCATCCGCGCCGTGGCGCCGCATCTGGTCGCGAACGGCGGCGGCCGCATCATTGTCACGTCGTCGACGCAGGGCCGGCACGGCACCAAATATGGCGCCGCTTATTCGGCGTCCAAATGGGGCATCATCGGCCTGATGAAGTCGGCGGCGCTGGAATTCGGCGAGCACAAGATCACCGTCAACGCGCTTATCCCCGGTCTGATTGATACCCCTCTCACCCGGCATCGGCAGCGCTATGAGCAAGCTGTCGACGATCTGCAATCCGAACAGCCAACCGCCGTTCTGGAAGAAGAAGCCCGCAAAAGGCTGATCGCCAAAACGCCGCTTGGCGTGCCTTGGATCGAGCCGGAAGCGATCGCGCCGGCGGTGGTGTTCCTCGCCTCCGACGAAGCCTCCATGGTCAGCGGCGCGACCTACGACGTCACCGGCGGCGACAGCGCAAGCTACACGGCTTAGAACGTGATCCGGAAAAGGCCTGCCCGGACTTGATCCGGGGTGGCCACCGGCTTTTCGCAAAGATCATGCTCCACTGAAATTAGCCGCCGTGAGGCGCAAAATTTACCGGTTCGCGCCGATCTGATAACATATGAAGCTGGAGGAAACGCGATGCAGCTTCAGTCGCTCGGCTATGTCGGGATCCGCACCGGTGATGTCGATCAATGGGCGGCCTACGCCACGCGCTTTCTCGGCATGCAACTCGTCGACCAAAGCCGCGGCGTGCGCGCGTTTCGTATGGATGACCGCAAGCAGCGCTTGATCGTGAATGCCGATGCCGGCGAGAGCGTCAGCTTCTATGGCTGGGAAGTCGCCGACGCCACCGCGCTCGACGCGCTGGCGGCGCATCTGGAAAAATCCGGGATTGCGGTCGCGCGCGGCTCACGCGCGCTCGCCGAGGAGCGTCGCGTTCAAGATTTGATCGTCTTCACTGATCCGATCGGCAACCGGCTCGAAGCCTTCCATGGCGCCGAGCTTGCAACCGAGCCATTCAAGCCGGGGCGCTCGATCTCCGGTTTCCGCACCGGCCCGCTCGGCATGGGACATGCGGTGCTGACCACCGCGCGACTTGACCAGGTCATGCCGTTTTACACCGACATCCTGGGCTTCCGCCTGAGCGACTATATTCTGCGGCCTTTCAAAGCCTATTTCTTCCATCTCAACCCGCGCCACCATAGCCTCGCCTTTGTCGATACCGGAACCGACGGCGTTCACCATCTGATGGTGGAGCTTTGTTACCTGGACGATGTGGGACAGGCTTACGATCTGGCGCTGCGCGACCCGGAACGCATCGGCGCTACCTTCGGCCGCCACGCCAATGATGAGATGACATCGTTCTATTCGATCTCGCCGTCGAAATTCATGGTCGAATATGGCTGGGGTGGCCGCAGCATTGATCCTGCCACTTGGACGCCGCAGGAGCGCCTGGACGGCCCAAGCCTGTGGGGCCACGATCGGATGTGGCTCTCGCCGGAAAAACGCGAGGAGGCACGCGCCATGCGCATCGCGGTCGCCGAAGCCGGCGGACGCGTGCCGCTCAATGTGATGGATGGCAACTACCTGCGGGCGCGCGACGTGTGCCCATGGTGGAACGCGAGCACCGCCGCGCGCAAGTCTGGATGACAGTCAGCTGAAGCGCTGCGGCTTCAGCTCACCAGCCGGCGTGACGCGCAGCCGCCCAGTTTCCGGAACATTCGCCGCTCGAGGTGCGCCACACGCCGCCGCCGGAGTTGCCCGCAAGCCGCCCCGTGCCGCTCGCCGAGCGTCCGGCTTCGGCGACCATCACCCGGATCGCCCCGTTCGGCGCCACGGCGCCGGCGACCGAATAGCCGCCATTCTCACCGACCACCCGGCCGCCGACGATGCGCACGCCATAGCGCAGACCGCTGCCGCAATCGCCGCGCACCGTGTTGATGACTACGCTCCAGCTGCCGTCGAAATTGCCGGCGTGCGCCTTCGGTGCGGCGAATGCGTCGTTGGGAACCGCGCCGCTGGCGGCAAGCAGGGCGACAACGGCAGTCGCAAAAATCGAACGCAAGAAATTTCGCATCAGTTTGCTCCGGTTTTCTGAATGTGACTGGGTTGAGGCGTAGGTCCGCTGGGCGGGGGTGGTGGTTTCGCGGCGAAGGCCGTGGAGCCGTTGCCCTGGTCGAAACCGACCTGGAAGAGCGCTTTCATATAGCTCGGGTCAAAAGGCCCCTTGCTCGGAAAGTCGAAGCTCGCCGGGATGGTCGCGACGTTGAAGTCGACGTCGCTGCGCTTCGCCACGACATAGGCGCGGTCGATCATCAGACTGGTGTCGACGGGTACGGCCATGCCGATCGACTGGGTCAGGATCGTCGGGGCAAAACGGTCGACGACTTTGAACTCCCGCTGCAGGCTGGTATTCACCACGATGTAAAGCTGCGTGGCCGGCAGGCGATAGTCGCTCGTACTGGCCATCAATGACGGCGGCGCGACAAAGAATTGTCCGCCGAGGCCGCCGTCCACATGCATTTCCTGAAAGCGCTTGCCGCCGGCTTCGACATCGATCAACACCGGCGGGAAGCCGCCGGGAATGGACGCCGAGGCGAGCAGGATTTTGCGGAACAGCTTGGCGGCGTCGTCGCCGCCGTGCGCGGCGATCGCGCCCATATTCCAGACCACGGAGCGCTGGGAGTCGAGATCGCTCGTGACGATGAAGAGCCGTCGTCCGTTCCGGTGGGCGGCCCCAATATCCGCCATCAGTTCCGGCGTGATCTGCTTGTCGATGAATTCGCGCAGCGGCCAGGAATTGACGAAGCTCTCGGCGGTGCTGCTTCCAGCTTCAAACACGTCAGCGGCTGTGATTTCTGTGTAACACCTGCGCAACGCTTCGTCGTATTGCTTTCCGGCGAATGCAAACGGCGCCATCAGGGCGCCGGAGCTGACGCCAGTGACCACGGCGTAGTCCGGGCGCCTGCCGCCTGCCGTCAGCCCGTTGAGCAAACCGGCGCCAAAGGCGCCGTCGGCGCCACCGCTGGAGAGGATCAGCCAAGGCCCGGGCTGCGACGGCAGGGCGGCTTTGAAATCGGGTTCCGAATCGCCCCAGAAGCGTGCGTCCGGCATTCCCGGAATGACCGCTTGGATTGCCTCCGCGGCCGTGTAGGTGATTCGTGGCGGCAATTCCGAGGATTTGGGCAGCGGCGCCTCGGGAGTTTGGGTTTTTGCCGCGCCTCCCCGCTTCGCCCGGATTGGCGTGACTAGGTGAGGCCGAGAAACGCCACCCCCCGCGCTCGCCAAGCCCTGGGCCCGCGCCGGCGTCACGGCAAAGCCAACCGGCGCCAATAGCGGTGCCGCCACGGCAAAAGCTGTGGCCGCGCTAAGGATCAATCGCAGTCTGGGGGTCATGAGCATATCGCCGGCGGATGGGGTAGTGGCTGTCGCGCGATTGCGCAATCCTGACCAGATAAGGCCCGCCGGCGCCAAGTTCAATTGCGCCCAGCCAGCGTGAAGGCAGAGGCTTGAATTGGCCGCAATCTTTAGCGGTCCGGTTCGCCACCGCTGTGACACAGATCACGTCGCATGCATAGGGGCCTTCTACTCGCCAAATTTCCAAGGCGCCCGATCCGCGGAACATCACGCAACGGCCGCCGGGGCGCGCCCATGCCCTAGCAAATCTGGGCTCCGGCCGGTGCCTGCTATGAGCGCAACAGCTCTTTCAGCGCGCTGTCGAGGAATTTGACGTCGTCCGGGTTGGTTCCGGGTCCGCCGGCGAAATGACCCCAAATCGAGGGGACCGGCAGGAATTTCGCGTTGGGCATGTTGGCGACTTCGAACTGGCTGTCCTCGGGCGGGAAGTAGAGGTCGGTCTGGCCGGGCATCACATAGGCCTTTGCCTTGATGGCTCCCAAAGCCTTCTTGAAATCGCCGTCATAGAGCTCGTTGTCGCTGATATCGCCGTTCTGCCAGGTCCACAGCATGGTCAGAAGGTTGTTGGCGTCCTTCGGCAGGAAGAAGCCTTCCCAGAAGGCGACCAGGAAATCTTCCAGCGAGGAATAGCCCAGGCGCTCGAGGTCGAGCCGCTCGCGATAGAAGGCCTGCGAAAATCCCCAGCCGGCATAGACGCGCGCCATCGCCCGCAAGCCTTTCGCGGGCTTCTCCTTGTACCAGCCATCCATGAAGGCGGCGTCGGCGGTGAGCGCCGCCTTCACGCCTTCGAGAAACACGAAATTGTGGCGCGAGCATTTGGCCGAGCCGCAGAACGGCGCGATACGCTCGACCATGTCGGGATAGAGCGCGCCCCAATGGAACGTCTGCAGCGCGCCCATCGACCAGCCGGTGACGAGCGGAAGCTTTTTGATGCCGAATTTCTCCGTGACCAGCCGGTGTTGCACCCGCACATTGTCGCAAGCGGTCACCAGCGGGAAGCGCGAGCCGTTGTAGGGCTCCGGCGTGTTGCTCGGCGACGACGACAAGCCGTTGCCCAGCATGTTCGGGATGATGATGAAATATTTGTCCGGGTCGAGCGCCATGCCCGATCCGACCAGCCATTCGTTGTCGTAGTGCTGGCCCGAATACCAGGTCGGGTAGACGATGGCGTTGTCCTTCGCCGCGCTCAGTTTGCCGAAGGTCTTGTAGGCAAGCTTGCAG
>DATMQV010000052.1:0-10447 GCA_035566615.1 Xanthobacteraceae bacterium | reverse complement strand
CGGATTGTGGAAGGCGCCGCTGGGATTTGTGGTGAGCCGGAAATCGCCGGCCGCGCCGCCGGCGGTCGCATAAAAAAGGAAGTGAGACCAAGTGTAGCCGGCGCGCAATCTGAAGGTGGTGAGCCAATCGATTCTGGTTTGGCACGTTGCATTCGGTCCCAGCGCCCCCGACGGCGAGAGGCTGGAGCAGGCAGCGCTGCCGGTGGCGCCGGACCAGTCGAAGTCGCCCTCGAAACCCAGCAAGACCCAATCGCCGAAGCCCGCATAATTAATGCCGAGCGTACCGCCGACGAGGCCTCCATTGTCGGCAAAATTGCCGGTCGATCCCCTTGAATTGGTCCAGTTGCTGGTTCCGAGGCCATAGCCGCCATTGAGGCCGATATAGACACCGCCCCAATTCAGCGGCGGCGAAATCGGATAATAGCTGCTCGGCGGAATCGGAGCGCCCCCGGGCAAAGGAAGATCAGCCGCGAGCGCGCGCTCTGCGGCAAGCAGCGATAGCGACAGTACCAATGCGACAGCAGCCGCCTTCATGGCCTGCCCCTCACGCAAAAGCTGTGGCGAAGCGGCAACACTCCGGCACAATGAGCGGGTTACCCGCAGTCTGGGTCGCGACCAGGGGAAGTCGGTTTTGGCCGCTTTCCAGGCAGATCGCAGGCCTAGACGTTAGCGCGTTAAAGGATTCGGTGCGAACGACGGTCCCCCGGAACGGGACTTACCCGACCGCTATTCTCCTTCCGCTCGTCCCCGCGAAAGCGGGGACCCAGAAGAGGTCCTGCGGCTCGACATTGCTCCCCTTGGATACCCGCCTTCGCGGGAATGAGCGGAGTTGGGTCGACGCGGCCAGATCGCGCCTTAATGCACGGCGGCGTACATGATTTTCTGTTCGGTCGCTTCGTCGATGCTCATCTCTTCGATGATCTTGCCCTGGCGCGCAACCAGGATGCGATCCGACAGCGCCATGATCTCCGGCAGATAGGATGAGATCACCACCACGGCGAAGCCTTCGTCGGCCAGCCGGTTGATGAGCTGATGGATCTCGACGATGGCGCCGACATCGACGCCGCGGGTCGGCTCATCGAAAATGATCAGCTTCGGCTTTTGCACCAGCGATTTGGCGATCACGACTTTCTGCTGGTTGCCGCCGGAAAGCTCGATGATGCGCGCGTTGCCGTCGATGGCGCGGATCGAGAGGGCATCGATCCAGGTCTTGGCCAGCGTGCGGGCCTTCGCCATCGATACGATCTTGAGCGGGTTGACGCCGGTTGCTTCGTCGCCGGTCTGGATGTTGCCGGCAATCGACATGGTTTCGAAGAAGCCTTCGACCTTGCGATCTTCGGTCACGTAGACGATGCCGTCGCGCACCGCTTGCCGCGGCACCCGATAGCGTACCTGCTTGCCCTCCAGCCGCACGTCGCCGCCGTAGAACAGGTCGCGCTTGATCACGCCAGCGACGACTTTCATCATCTCGGTGCGGCCGGCGCCGACCAGGCCGAAGATGCCGGAGATCTGCCCGGCATAGACCGAGAATGACGTGTTGCGCACCATGCTGCCGCTGGAGAGATTCTGCACACTCAGCACCCGGCGGCCGTAAGGCCGCGGCGCGCGCTGGGCGGCGCCATGCAGCGTGGCGCTGAGGCTGCGGCCGACCATCGCCTGGATCAGCCGCTCGCGATCGAATTCGCGTGCCGGCGCCGTCACCACCAGCTCGCCGTCGCGCAGCACGGTGATGCGGTCGGCGAGCATCAGCGCTTCTTCGAGCGCGTGACTGATGAAGATCACGGCGACGCCCTGTTTCACCAGGCGCCGCACCAGGCCGAAGAAGTGATTTTTCTCCTCAGGCGTCAGCGAGGCGGTCGGCTCGTCGAAGATGATGATGCGCGCCTTGTGATGAACGGCGCGGGCGATCTCGACCATCTGCTTGTGCGCCGCGCCGAGCGAGGAGACCAGCGCGGTCGGATTGACCTGAAAATTCATCCCGGCGAGGAATTGCTGGGCCTGATTGTACAGCCCACGCAGCCGGTTGAAGAGCTTTTCGTCGCCCAGATAGATATTCTGGGCAACCGTCATCGACGGCACCAGCATGGTTTCCTGAAACACCATGGCGATGCCGAGCGCCAAGGCTTCGGATGGCGCCGACAGCATCATCGGCTTGCCGTCGAACAGCATCTCGCCGGAGGTAAGCTTGTGCACGCCGGCGAGCGCCTTGGTCAGTGTCGACTTGCCGGCGCCATTCTCGCCGACGATAGCGTGGATTTCACCCGGCTCGAGAGTGAAATCGATGTCCTTGATCGCGGGCACGCCGCGAAACTCTTTGGTCGCTTTGCGCAGTTCGAGAATTGGGCTCATGACGGGCTCGTTCCCATCGGTCTGTCGGCGGCTCCGGACAGCCGCACCAGCACGCCGGGTCCTTTGGCGGCGACCAACAGATCGGAACGCTCTTCGCACACCGAGGTGATGCCGTGGATCGTCCCATCGGCGCGGCTGTGATAGCTGAAGATCGGCTGCATCTTGTCGTCGCAACGCACAACGAGTCCGTAGGAGCGCGTCGCCGCCCACGGCTTGAGGATGCCCATCTGCTTGAGGCCGCTTCCTTGCAGCGGTTCTTCGAACTTGCCGAGGCTAGCCAGTGCCGGCGCCATCCAGAACGGCTCCGGCACGTCCTTGATCATGCGCTGCCGGTAGTCCTTCTCGCGCAGGATGAATTCGACGAGCTGATTGCGCACCGAGAAGAAGGTCAGCCAATAGCCGCCCTTGGCCGCAGGCGCGATGCGCCCCGGATAGGCCGGCGGGTCGGTGAGCGCGAGAGCCGGCCGGCTCGCCTTCGCGGCGTCGATGAGCAGCACGTGATGGCGCCAGGACTCGGAGATGTACAGGCGGCCGTCGGGCGCAACGGCGATACCGCACGGCCAGGCGATGCCGCTCGCCAGCGCCAGCGCCTTGCCGGTCGAAAGATCAAGCCGCCATACCGTACCGCTCCGCCCGAGCGTCATCAGGTCGCGCCGCCATTGCAAAGGACGATGCTGCGCCGAGCCGTTGGTGACGATCAGCGTGCTGGCATCGAGGAAAAGCGCCGCCGTCGGGCAATTTAGCTTTTGGCCGTTCACCTGATCGAAGCGCCGGCCGTTAGGCGCGCCGCCGCGGATCTCGATGCCGCCGTCCTCGAAGCCGAGCGCCATCGCGCCGCCGGCGTCTGCCGCGAGGCACGTTATGACGGAAGGAAAGCGCGCGACCTCGCCGCCGGGAATGCCGACCAGCGTGTTGCCGCTGGTGTAGAGCGTTCCTTCCGCCGTCGCCGCGAGATTGTCGATCTCCGGCGCGGTCAGCACCCGTCCGGCGGCTTCGAGCAGCTGGTTGGGTTTGAGCGGCCCGTCCATGACGGGCACCGTAACGGCGGCTTCGCCGCGCCCAAGAAAATTGTCGACCGCTCGCCGCAATACGCCGATCACTTCCGCCCCCAATAGGTATCGAGCGCGCACCAGTTCGGGTCGGCGCCGGGAATCTTGTAAGTGCCGATGCGGTTGTTGTAGATGCCGCCGAGATAAAGGATGCCCTTGTGCTCGCGGATCGAGGTGATCATCGGATGGTTCTTGCCGCCGAGATCCCACAGGCTCTCCAGCACTTCGCCCTTCTCGTTGAATTTGATCACGCACCCGGTGTTGAGGTTGGGATACATCCAGGCGTCGGGCGCAATGCGCCGCGCCATGCGGCGGCGGAAGCCCGGCATGCGCAGCGCGAGATCGAGCGCCGGCGAGCGCATGCCGACGATCGCCAGCCAGTAATTGCCGTCGGAGGCGCGATTGATGTTGTCCGGATAGCCCGGCATGTTGTCGATGACGATATCGAGTCGGCCCTTGTTCGGACCGGCATACCAATAGCGGCTGACCCGGCAGCCGAAGGTCTCGGCGAAGAAGAACGACTCGCCGTCCGGCAGCATGCAGATGCCGTTGGGAAAGATCAGGTTTGAGACTTCGGTGTGCGATTTACCCGACTTCGGGTCGTAGCAGATGATGCGGCCGTTGCCGCGGCTCTCGAGCGCGTCGACCGGCCATTCATGCATTTCGAAGCGGATGGTGGCCTCGCTGAAATAGACGCGGCCGTCAGGGGCGATGTCGAGATCGTCGGCGAGCCGCAGCCGGGAATCGTCGACCACCGAAAATAATGTGCGGTTGGTTTCGTCCGAGAGCTTGTTGAGCTTGCGATCCGGCGTGATCTGATAAAGCCCCATGCCGCCGATGCAGACGTCGAGATTGCCTTGCGGGTCGAAGGCGAGCCCGAGCGGCTGCCCGCCGACGTGGGCGTAGATTTCGTGCCGGGTGTGATCCGGCCCGAAGAACCGCATGATGTCGCCATGGCGGTTGCCGCAATAGAGGTTGTCCTCGCGGTCGAGGATCATGTCCTCGGCGCCTTCGATGATGCCCAAGCCGACCGCGCCGACCGAGCGCAGCTTGTCATTCAGCGCGTAGGGCGAACCCGAATCCGGCGCGGTCGAAGGCGGGGGAGGGGGCGCGAAATAGGTCGGCGAGACATAGACCTTGTTGAGAATCTTGTGGCGGTTCTTCAGCCAGCGCACGTCGACGAACACCGCCGCGATCAGCACGATTCCGAGGATGGTCGAATTGACTGGGCCGGGCACCGCGAGCGCGATCAGCGCATTCGAGAGGATGAGAACGATGACGGTGCCGAGCACGGCTTTGGCGACCGAGCCGCGCCCGCCGCCGAGCGAATTGCCGCCCAGCACCACTGCGGTCAGCGCCGTGATCTCCATGCCGACACCGGTATCCGATCCGGTGCTGCCGAGTCGTGCGGCGTTGAAGAATCCGGCAAGGCAGCAGAGCACGCTCGACCAGATGTAGGCGTTGCAGATCGTGCGCCGCACGCTGATGCCGGCATTGTGCGCGGAGCGCCGCGCGCCGCCGACCGCCATCAGCCGCCAGCCGGGCCGCATGCGCGAGAGTACGACATGCCACAGCACCGCGATGACCGCGGTCACGAGGAAGCTGAAGGGAACGCCGAAAACGTTACTATTGCCGATGAAGTCCCAGATCGGCGAGTCGGGAATATTGGCGACGATGGCGGTCGAGAAGCCGGGAAACACCAACTCGTAGATCGAGCGGAAGACGATCAGCGTCACCAGCGTGGTAAGGAACGCACGCAGCCGCAGATAGCCGACCAGGATGCCGTTGATGGCGCCGCACACGATGCCGAGCGCGAGACAGGCGAGTAGCGTCACGCCGACGCCCAGGTCCCAGACATTCATGCAGATCGAGGCGGTCAGCACGGCCAATCCGAAGACCGAGCCGACCGACAGATCGATGCCGCCCGAGAGCATCACGATCGTCAGCCCGAGCACGACCAGGCCGGTCTCGGCGAACTGCCGGCTGAGATCGGTGACGTTCGAAATGGAATAGAAGTCCGGCAGGATGCGGCCGAACACGATCAGGACCACGACCAGCGCCAGGAACGGAATGGCGTTGTCCATCCAGCGCTTGGCCAGCAACTCGCCGATGACGTGATCGGGGATGAAGCGGTAGCGAAAGCGAATTAAGGCGTCGCGGTTGATCACGATGGAATGCGTCCCGCCGATTGGTTCGGGAGATTTGGTTCGCGTCTCATGCTGCTCAATTGGCTTGAGCTGACGGTCACGCGAAACCGAGTTTCCAAAAAAGAGCCGCCGCGCACGGCATGGGCGCGGCGGCTCGGTCGCTGCGTTACTTCAGGTCGTCCATCGTCCAGCAATTGCGCGGGGTGACGGTCTCCTTGGTGATCTTGGTGAGCGGCCCGTAATAGAACACCTTGCGCTCGCCCGCCTTGCCCTTGCTCTGCAGGAGCTCGGCGATCTGCTGGGCGGCGATGTCGCCCTGCAGCGGCGAGTTGTAGCTGATGTCCATGGTCAAGAGGCCCTTGTCGACGTTGTCGCAAGCGCTCTTGTTGCCGGCGCCGCTGGTCACGACGAAGACCTGACCGGTCTTGCCGGCCGCCGCCACTGCCGCGCCGATGCCTACATCGGCGCTGTCCCACACGCCGACCGCGCCGCAGAGATCGGGATTCTGCTGCAGCACCGTCTCCATGATGGCGCGCGCCTTGGCCGGATCGTAGTTCGCCGCCTGATCGGACACGATCTTGATCTCGGGGTGCTGCGACAGCACGTTGGTGATGCCGCGCTTGAGATAGATGTTGGCGGCGCCGGTCACGACGCCTTGCACGAAGGCGATCTTGGTCGACGGTCCTTTGCCGGTCGAGCAATGATCGACCAGCGCTTTGGCTTCCTCTTCGCCGAGCGCGACCCAGTCGGCGCCGACATAGGAATCGGTGGTCGTCACCGACGGCATGTTGACCTGCAGCACCTTGATGCCGTCGTCCTGCGCGCGCTTGAGGAGCCGCGCGTAGGATTGAATGTCGGGATTATGGATGATCAGGAGATCGGGCTTTTCCGCGATCGCGGCGGTCAGCGCCTTGGTGCCGGCGTCGGTGCTCCAGTTCGGATCGCGGATCTCGAAGGTGTAGCCGAGCGCGGCCGCCTGCTTGCGCCAGATCGCCGCCCAGGACTCGGTGATGTCGAAGCCCATCGCGATCGGGATGAAGATGACCTTCTTGCCCTTGACCCCGGCGAGATAGTCGCCGCGGCCGACCTGGTCGAGGCCGGTATCCTCGGCGAGCGCCGGCTTGTATGCGAGCGCCGCACATGAAAGCGCGGCCGTTAAAGCCAGCGCGAAGAAGCCTTTCAGTCGCATTTTCCTTCCTCCCTGTTTGTTTCCCAGTGGCATGCTCACTCTCCTTTTCTTGTCTGTTAGATGTCGCCCTGTTGCGCGGTTTGCTCGTCACGCGGATTGATCAGCGTGTCGATGACGATGGCGCCGAGCAGAATGATGCTCTTGATGAGGTTCTGCGCGGTGTAGCCGACGTCGAGAATGGTCATGCCGTTGAGCAGGATGCCGACCAGCATGGTGCCGACGAGCACGTTGCGCACGCCGCCGCGGCCGCCGGAGAGGCCGATGCCGCCGAGCACGACCACCAGCAGCACGTCGTAGATCATGGTTGAATTATAGATGCGGGTGTTCATGCCGGAGACCGCCGCCGCCATGACGATGCCGGCGAAGTAGGCGATCAGGCCGCTCAAGATATATTGCGCGACCGTCAGAACGCGCGTCGGGATGCCGGTGATGCGCGCCGCCAGCGGGTTGTCGCCGCTGGCGTAGACGAAGCGGCCGAAGCGCGTCTCGCGCAGCAAAGCAAACATCACCAGCGCCATGGCGGCGAAGGCGAGCACGATCACCGGGATGCCGCCAACGCGGCCGCTACCGAGAAAATTGAACCAGGAATAGCCGGCCGGCGCATTCTGCACGTCGATCTGAAAGAAGAAGATGCGGCCGATGCCGTACACGATCGAGCCCATGGCGAGCGTCGTGAAGATCGCGGGAATTTCGGCGTAGGCAACGATGATGCCGGTGACCACGCCGACGCCGACGACAAAGACCGCGCCGAGCGCGAGCGCCGCGCCGAGCGGCAATTGCGTGCGTGACAGCGCCATCGCCCACGCCACCGCAACGACCATGGTGGCGACCATCGCGAGGTCGATGCCGCGGCCGATCACCACCAGCGCCATCCCGAGCCCGAGAATGCCCAGGATCGACACGCTGCGCACCAGCGACAAAAGATTTTCGACGGCCAGAAAACCGGGAAGAAGCAGCGAGAAACCGCAAAACATCAACGCGGCGAGAAGAAAGACAATCTCTTCCTGCGTCGGACGCCAACGCAACATCGTTCCTTCCCCGTCGGCCGCTACAACCGGCCTTTGCTTCTGTTTCGCGCGGTGGGCAGCGAGGCCAACCTGTGAAACGTGAACCGTGATTCAGTCGTCACTTTTATTTAAATGAACTCTATTCACTAAGTGTTGTCAAGGCAAGAAGGGCGCAAAAAGCTCGGAAATATTTCAAGGAAATTCGTTGCTTGGGGCGCGCGCTTGGATCGGTCGCGGCCGCGTGAAACCTCCCGCGCGAAGCTATGACATGTAGACCCCGCCGTTCACATCGAGCATGACGCCGCACACGTAGCTCGCAGCCGGCGAGCATAGGAAAGCGATGGTGGAGGCGATCTCCTCGGGCCGCGCGATGCGGCCGAGTGGGACAGCGGCGAGATTGAGGTCGCGCCCAGCGATCATGCCGGTGTCGACCGGGCCGGGCGCAACGCCGTTGACCAGAACGTTGCGTGGCGCGCCCTTGCGGGCAAACCAGCGCACCAGCGCGCCGACGGCGCCTTTCGATGCGACATAATGCGGGCCCGACAAAAGCCCGCCGCTGCGGCCGGCAAGCGAGCCGACCAGAACGATCCTTCCTTCGCCGCGGTCCATCATTCGCGGCAGCGCCGCGCGCACGCAATTGACCGTGCCTTTCACGTTTACCGCGTTGGTGCGCTCGTAGACCTCGTCCCAGTCGTCGGCCATCCAATCGTCGAAGGGACAGATGCCCGAGCACACGATCAAGGCGTCGAGCGCACCCGCGCCGGACACAAGACGCTCGACCGCCGCGCGGTCGGTGACATCGCACGAAGCCGCGCTCGCTTGATGTCCTTCGCGGCGAAGCTTGTCCGCCACCGGCGTCGCGTCGCCCACATCGGCCAAAATGAGCTTCGCGCCGAGGCCGGCACAGATCGCGGCTGCGCTCGCGCCGATCCCGCTCGCGCCGCCGGCAATGAGAATGGTCTTGCCTTCCAGCGAGAACGGATGCGCGCCTGCTGTCGCCATTGACATTTTCTCCCCGTTGCGGTGCCGGCTTGTTGATCACGCCCAGAGCATGATCCGGAATAGCGGAGACCGGTTTTCCGAAAAGATCATGCTCAAACAAAAAGCTAGAGCGGGATGCCGATCCGACATGACTCATCCCGCTCTAGTCGCGTATGCCGCCTTTGCGGAACAAGCCCGAGCCGAGCAGCTTTTCGTAGGCCGAGATCACATAGTCCGGGACGGCGTGCGCCGAGCCTTCGGTATAGGCGTAGCGCCGGCTCAGATATCCGCGTGCGCCCATGAGGATGTGCACGATCACTTCAAGTTCTTGATCCGTGTAATCCTCGACCTGACCAGCGCTGCGCTCGCGCTTGAGCGTCCGCACGTAAGCAGTTGCGATATTGTCGAGATGCCGCTGATAGCCGTTCGGCGCGAACACTTCGGCCTCGTTGAGGATGCGCAGGAATTCCGGCACTTCGCGCACGAAGTCGAAGAAGGCGCGGAAACGTTCGGTCTCCCTGTCGGCGCCGGGCGGCAGCGCGCCGGCGCGCTCGGCAATGAAATCGACCATTTGCAGGCCGATGGTCGGCAGCAAATGATCGAGCAATTCCTGTCGGTTTTCGAAGTGGTTGTAGAAGGTTCCTTGGGCGACTTCGGCGAGCTCGGTGATGCGCGCGACGGAAGCCTCCGCATAGCCGAGACGGCCGACCACCTTGGTGGCGGCATCGAACAGCCGCTTTTTGACCTCGTCATTCCGCTCGGCGCGGGTGAGCTTCGGCTTGGTATTTCCCGCAGTGCTTACGCTTGCCATCGTGCGCAATCAGAAGTGTTCATCGGTTGACGACTGTTGATTCATAGTTCATTTTTCTTGGAAGGTCACGCCCTCTCCAAATCCGCGCCCTGATCCCCCCGCTTGCGTGACGAGAGACGCGAGGGGGCAGGGCGACGAATTCCGCCCGAGACGGCATTGGCAGGGAGCGCACAGGGAAGCGCATGAGGATTGAAGGAATAGCCGTCGTCACCGGCGGAGCGAGCGGCATCGGAGCCGCGTGTTGCCGGGAGCTTTCAGCCGCCGGCGCCAAAGTCGTGGTGCTTGATCGCGAGCTTGCGCGTGCCGAGGCAGTGGCGAAGGAGGTCGGCGGTTACGCGCGTCGCGCCGACGTGGCCGACGAAAAGGCGACCGAAGCTTGTGCGGCGGCGATCGAAGCGGAGATTGGGCCGGTCGAAGTGCTGGTCAACAGCGCCGGCATCATTCAGGTGCCGGTCCGGCCGACCGAATTGAGCATGTCCTCTTACGATGACGTGATCCGCGTCGATCAGCGCGGTACCTATGTCGCCTGCGTCGCCTTCGGCCGCCACATGCTCGCGCGCCGCCGCGGCGCCATCATCAACATCGCTTCGGTCGCCGGCATGCGCTCGATGCCGCTCCATGCCTACGGGCCGGCCAAGGCTGCCGTCATCGCGACCACCGAATGCCTCGCCGCCGAATGGGGCCCGGCGCAGGTGCGGGTCAACGCGGTTTCTCCCGGCTATACGCGAACGCCCGCGCTGCAGGCGGCGATCGACAAGGGCGAGCGCGACCCGTCGTCGCTTGCCGGCAATTCGGCGCTCGGCCGCCTGGTCGAGCCGTCGGAGATCGCCAAGGTCGTGACATTTCTCGCTTCGCCGCTTGCGTCCGCCATTACGGGTGCGAACGTGCCGGTCGATTGCGGCTGGCTGGTCGCG
>DATMQV010000051.1:0-10421 GCA_035566615.1 Xanthobacteraceae bacterium | reverse complement strand
TCCCTGCGAGCATTGTAAAGCGACCGGCCTTTTCGACGGCAGTGAGTGTCGGGAGTGCGGTGGAAAGGGGTATCGCTTAGTTGCCGACGGTCGAGTGGTTCCGAGGAAATTCGAAAAATCGGGGGTAATTTGGCGGCGCCGCAGGCGAGGCTGAGCCCACCCGCTTCGGAGCGCCCGGCCGCTTTGGCGATTCCGCCAACCAAAAAAGAATTTGACCTAGGCGGTGTGGCCGTCAAACCCGCCGGACTTGGGGATATTCTTGCCCTCCTGCGGCGTCATTCTCGCTGTATCAGGGGCGCCAGGTACGCCGCGCGGGCCCAGCCTTTTCCGGGCGATCTCGTTCATCAGAGGTGCACTCCGAGATAGCCTGCGACCACGATGACCACGACCACTACGCCGATGATGTAAAAGATATTCATTGTTTTGCTCCGATTGAAATAACCGGGTGTTCAACGTCCCTGGTTTCTGTTTGACGATTGCAAAGATAGCGACCTCGGTCTGAGCAAAAGCGCTCACCGGAGGTACGATCATTCGAGCGGGATGAGCTCGCAATCTCTCTGCCTCGGGTCTGTGCCGAATTTTCGTACATCATCCCCTATGCGGCAAGAGCGGCTGGTTGCATTATTGTGGTTGCCGATTTGGATGTTCACCCGGGAGGATGAGCAATGGCCGAAGATCAAAATGGCCGCATTGCCGGCACGACTATGCCAGACGTCGACAAAGTACGAGAACAAGGTGCGGCAAATTTCCGGGCCACTCTGATTGTGGAATTAGCAACAATTTCTCTGCTTATCGAGGCCGGAATGACGACCACTGAAGCAGCAATTCAACGCATTGAACAAATTCAAGATGCGCTATCGGAGACATTTCGGAGCAACGAGGTGTCTCAGAGAGTTGCGCGCGTAATCCATCTATTGCGCGATCAGGATAATAAGCACTCTACTGTATAATGGCAGCAAATTTGACGCGATGGTGTCGGCTTCGGATCATTCGAATAGGTTCGGCCGTTTCAAGATCATGTCCGGCTTGCGGGCGATATAGGAACTGCCAGGCGCCGCTGCGGCGTCGCACGTTTGCTGACCGGCGCGTTACGCCCGCATCCACTCGACGAGCGCCTTGGTGACGGCCTGCGGTTGCTCGATGGTGGACAAGTGACCGCTGTCAGGCACGATGACGAGACGTGCGCCGGGAATGCCGGCGGCGATTTCCCGCGCGAGCTCCGGCGGCGTTCCCTTATCCTGCTCACCGACCAGCATCAATGTCGGACATCGAATGGCGGCGAGTCCGGGCCGCGAATCCGGCCGTCCCATGATGGCCTGTTGCTGGCGCAGATACGCCTCGACGCCGGTCTCCTCCGCCATGGCTCGCACCGTGTCGCGCAGTGCGACGTCGCCGTGACGATTTGGATGCACAAAAAAGACAAACGACTCGTCGGCGACTTCGATCAACTTTCCGGCACGCGCCATCGCCATCGGCCCCTGCCGGCGCGCGGTCTGCTCGGCGGTTTCCGGACGCGCCCCGGTATCCATCAGCGCCAATTTCAGCACCCGCTGCGGCGCCTGCCGCATGATCTCAAATGCGATGTAGCCGCCCATGGAGAGCCCCGCGAGAGCGAAAAGTGGCGGCGCCGCAGCCAGAATCCGGCTCGCGATGGCGGCGATGCTGGTGTCGCGGGTGTGGTCGGCCACCACGACTGGGCCAAAGCGCCACAGCGCCGGAATTTGCTCGGCGTAAAGCCGCGCCGAGCAATTGAGCCCGGGAACCAGGACGACCGGCAAGCTATCGGAGGAATCGGTGGGCACGGCAGTTCTTTTGTTTCATTACGACGACGGAAAATGAAGCGGCCTTTTAAGCTTAATAGCGGCGCAGAAGGTTGACTTTCGCGGCTTCGAACCTATGTTTCCGTCACCTGAGGCACGGGCGGATTCGACCTTAGCGCGTCATTCCCCGTTTTTATCCATGGGTTCGAAAGCCCGGTTTGACGCCCGGCACGGCCCGATCTGAGGGTTTATGTCCTTCTCACATCTCGGCTTGTCCGACAAAGTTCTCACCGCCGTTGCGGCGGCCGGTTACAAAACTCCCACTCCGATCCAAGATCAAGCGATACCGCACGTGCTCGCCCGGCGCGACGTGCTCGGCATCGCGCAGACCGGCACCGGCAAGACGGCGGCCTTCACGCTGCCGATGCTGACCATGCTGGAACAGGGCCGCGCCCGTGCGCGCATGCCGCGCACGCTCATTCTGGAGCCGACGCGCGAGCTCGCGGCGCAAGTCGAGGAGAATTTCTCCAGATACGGCGCCAACAGTAAGCTCAACGTCGCTCTCATAATCGGCGGCGTTTCGTTTGACGATCAGGACACCAAGCTCAAGCGCGGCGTCGATGTGCTGATCGCGACCCCGGGCCGCCTGCTTGATCATTTCGAGCGCGGCCGGCTCCTGCTCAACGGAGTCGAGCTTCTGGTCATCGACGAAGCCGACCGCATGCTCGACATGGGCTTCATTCCCGACATCGAGCGCATCTGCAAACTCGTTCCTTTCACTCGCCAGACGCTGTTCTTCACCGCGACCATGCCGCCGGAAATCCGGCGCATCACCGAGCAGTTCCTGCACAATCCGGTGCGCGTTGAAGTCGCCAAGCCCGCTACCACCCTCGCCACCACGGCCCAGTTTCTGGTCAAGTCCGGCCGCGAGGGCCATGACAAGCGCGACACGCTGCGCCGCCTGGTCCGCGCGGCGGAAGGCTTGAAGAACGCCATCATCTTCTGCAATCGCAAGCGCGATGTGGCGACGCTCCATCGCTCGCTGCTTCGGCACGGATTTTCGGTGCTGGCGCTGCATGGCGACATGGACCAGCCAGCGCGCACGGCCGCGCTCGAGCAATTCCGCAAGGGCGAGGTTACGCTGCTGGTCGCCTCCGACGTCGCAGCGCGCGGCCTCGACATTCCCGACGTGAGCCACGTCTATAATTTCGATGTTCCGGTGCATCCCGACGACTATGTGCATCGCATCGGCCGCACCGGGCGCGCCGGACGCACTGGTACCGCGATCACGATTGTCGCCGGCGCGAACGACGCCAAGGCGGTGGCGGCGATCGAAAAGCTGACCGGCGGTGCTATTCCCTTCATGAAAGACGGCGCCCTGCCCGCGCCGGCGGTGACTGCACAGGAGCAGCCGGCGGCCGCAACGCAACGGCAAGCTGCGCCGCAACCGCGGCGCGCGCGCAACGACGCGCATCGGCAGACGCATCGCCCTTCCGCCTCAATCGCGCGCATTCCGCAGCGGCCGCCGCAACCGGCGAAGCAGCGCAACGAGGAAGCGGACACCTCGCATCTGCCGGCGTTTTTGCTGCGCCCGGTGCCGCAGAAAGCGTAGATACTCCACGCTGTGAAACCGCATTGTCGCGCGCGCTGCGCGCGTTCGATTGTTTACTGCTCTTTCATCGCTTGCTCTTAGGTTCCGCGCATTCCTCACGGCCCGTTGTGCCGTGAAAGCGTGTCCCAATATCTTAAGTTGAACCGGAAGAGAGCTGTGGCCGTGCCAAGCAACGAGCACGAACGTACACTCGCCTTCGCCGAGATCGCGCTTCAACAAATCCGCGCGCTCCGCCTGTCCGCTTCGCCGCGCAATTTCGAGGTCTGGTATCAGTACGCCACCGGCTACAATCCGGATCTCAACCGCTCCATCAACGATACGCTGGCGCAGCAAGGCACGCTCGAAGAATCCGACATCGAGCGGATTTACGAGGCGCACTTGTCGCCTGGTCGCGTGACGGATCGGCTCGACAGCGTCGGTTCGCGCATGGCCGCCGAGATCACACAAGTGCTCGCCACGATCAACGCCGCCGCGGGCTCGGCGACGAGCTATTCGGCAAGTCTCGCAGACGCGAGTGAAGAGCTGCAAGGCGCCAGCAGCAATCTGCACGGCGGCGGCGACGGCATCGCGTTGCGCGCGGTGATCGAACGGCTGATCGCCGGCGCCAAGGAGATGGAGACCAGCAACAGAAAACTCGAAGCGCGGCTATCAGCCTCGCGCGAGGAGATCGAGCAGCTGCAGCAGAATCTCGAGATCGTGCGGACCGAGAGTCTGACCGATCCGCTGACGACGCTCGCCAACCGGAAGTTCTTCGATGCGGAGCTCGACCGCACGGTCGCAGAAGCCAAGACCGGCTACGAGCCGCTCGCATTATTGATGTGCGACGTCGATCACTTCAAGGCTTTCAACGATCGGTTCGGACATCTCACCGGCGATCAGGTCCTGCGCCTCGTTGCCGTCTCGGTGAAGCAAATCGTCAGGGGTGAGGACATCGCCGCGCGCTATGGCGGCGAGGAATTCGCCATCGCGCTGCCCAAGACGGCGCTGCGCTCCGCCATCAGCGTCGCCGATCAGATCCGGCGCGCGGTGATGAACAAGGAACTGATGAAACGCTCGAGCGGCGAGCGCCTCGGCCGCGTCACCATCTCAATCGGCGTAGCGCTGCTGCGGCCGACCGACACGCCGCAATCCCTGCTCGACCGCGCCGACAAATGCCTCTACGCCGCCAAGCACAACGGCCGCAACCAGGTGGTCGCCGAATGCGATCTCGAGGCGAAAGCGACCGTCGCGCCGCCGGCACCCGCGCGGGTGGCTTGACGCCTTGTCGTCCCGGATTGCCACGCAAGCGGCAAGTCCGGAAGCCATAACAAAAGATCAAGAAGAACTTGCACGTTTGTGAGATCGCTCAGCGAGCCGGCGCTTCGGCGTAATACCCGCTGCTCCCGTCACCTGTGCCAAAATAGAATTGCGGATTGGTGTCGATGACCGGTGAAGGCACGATCACAAACGCCGCAGGTTCGACGAACTCCAAGGACGTGCTGAAAGTGCCGAATGTAGGGGTAGCATCGGTTCTTGCTTGGCTCGTGGACACGAGCGACCCGGCGGTTAGCACCACTATTCCCACAACGGCCGCACCGCCTGCGATAATAGCCAGCAAAGCGCGATACTGATGATTGGCAGCAAGTGTCATCAGTTCCCTCCTGCACGAGCGAAGACGCGCGGAGGAGTTCTCACCGCGTTGCTGCGCGCGATGTGACCCGCAGCACAACTTTGCGTTTGTGACATTCAAGATCCGGCAGCCCTGATGCGATCGTTCGGCTCCCTCGGCCGGCGCATTCGGTGTGAGCGCAATGGGAATTGAGCGACGTTCTCCGGCCGGCGGGGTCGCGCCGGCCGGGTCGCGGGTCGCGCGGCAACACGCAAGCTTGCCACTCGTACCCGCGAAGACGGGGGCCCGGCAGGCTCACAAATTTTGTGGATTCCCGCTTGCGCGGGAATGAGCGGAGGACGACGCTCTACCGCGCCTCGGCGCCGCCGGCCTCGAATTGCGCCGGCTCAAGCTGCACCGACTCGCCGCAGCCGCACGCCGAGGTCTGATTCGGATTGTTGAACACGAATTGCGCGGACAGCTTGTCGACTTTGTAGTCCATCTCGGTGCCGAGCAGGAACAGCACCGCCTTCGGATCGATCAGGATGCGGACCCCCTTGTCCTCGACCACTTCGTCGAGCGGGCCCATTTGTTCGGCATATTCCATCGTATAGGCCATGCCGGCGCAGCCGCCATTCTTGACGCCGACGCGCACGGCCGCGATCGGCCGGTCGGCCTTGGCCATGACCGACTTGATTCGTTCCGCTGCGGCATCAGTGAGCCGCATCACCTTAGGTCTCGGCCGGGGGCTGGCCATCTTCAAGTTCCTCCTCATGTCCGCTCTACGAGCAAAACATGGTGCTGCGATCGGTTGCTAGTTGCGAACTAGTGTAACTCGAAAACTCCTAACAATCGCACTTACTTATCTCGTCTACCTTATGTAAGGGCCCAGCAGCCGGCGCGCAACTCACCACATGTTGAGCACCGCGCGCGCCTCATCCGACATGCGGCTTGGATCCCACGGCGGATCCCAGACGATGTCGACCTTGGCCTCGCGCACGCCCGGCACGCTTGCCACTGCATTTTCCACCATCGCCGGCAACTCCGCCGCCGAGGGACAATTCGGCGTGGTCAGCGTCATTTCGACTTTGACGACGCGGTCGTCGTCGACATCGACCTTGTAGATCAGGCCGAGTTCGTAGATGTCGGCGGGAATCTCCGGATCGTAGACGGTCTTGAGCGCGCCCACGATCTCGTCGCTCAAACGCGCAAGCTCGTCCGCCGGGATGGCCGACCCGTGCTCGATCTTAAGTTGCCCGGAACCGGCCGTCAGCGGCGCCTCCGCCACCACGTCGGTCGCGTGCGCCCCTGCACTATCGGTTTTCGGCTCGTCGATCATGCGAAAATGTCCTGAGCTTTGATCAGCGCCTGCGCCAGGCAGTCGATCTCTTCGCGCGTATTGTACATGGCGAAAGAGGCGCGGCAGCTCGCCGTGACGCCGAAGCGCGCCAGAAGCGGCATGACGCAATGCGTGCCAGCGCGAACGGCCACGCCCGAGCGGTCGATGATGGTCGCCACGTCGTGCGGATGCGCGCCCTTCATTTCGAACGACACGATGGCGCCCTTGTTCTTGGTCGTCCCAAAAATGCGCAGCGAGTTGATCTCGCGCAACCGGTCGTGCGCGTAGTGCACGAGGCCCGTCTCGTGCGCGTGGATCCGCGCCTTGCCGACGGAAGCCACATAATCGAGCGCGGCGCCGAGCCCGATCGCCTGCACGATCGAGGGCGTGCCAGCCTCGAATTTGTACGGCGGATCGCCGTAGGTGACATTGTCCTGCGTCACCTCGCGGATCATCTCGCCTCCGCCGTTGAACGGCGGCATGGCTTCGAGATGCTGGTATTTGCCGTACAACACGCCAATGCCGGTCGGGCCATAGAGCTTATGGCCGGTCATGGCGTAAAAATCGCAATCGATATCCTGCACGTCGACGTCGGCATGCACCGCGCCTTGCGCGCCATCCACCAGCACCGGAATGCCATGGGCATGCGCGATCCGCGTCACCTCTTTCATCGGCACCAGCGTACCCAGCATGTTCGACATGTGGGTGATCGCCACCATCTTGGTGCGCGGCCCGATCAGCTTCTCGAATTCGTCGATGAGGAAATGGCCCTCGTCGTCGACCGGCGCCCATTTGATCACCGCGCCCTGGCGCTCGCGCAGAAAATGCCAGGGCACGATGTTGGAGTGGTGCTCCATGATCGAGAGAATGATTTCGTCGCCTTCCTTGATGCGCTCGCGGCCGAACGTATAGGCGACCAGATTGATCGCCTCGGTGGCGTTGCGGGTGAAGATGATCTCTTCCTTGCGGCGGGCGTTGAGGAATGCCGCCACCTTCTCGCGCGCGCCTTCGTAGCCCTCGGTCGCCTCGTTGGCGAGGTAGTGCAGCCCGCGATGCACATTGGCGTATTGCGACGTGTAGACTTGATCGAGCCGGTCGAGCACGGCTTGCGGCTTCTGCGCGGACGCAGCGTTATCGAGATAGACCAGCGGCTTGCCGTAAACCTTCGTCGCCAGGATCGGAAAATCCGCCCGGATGCGGTTCACGTCGTAGGCGCCGTTACTCACTGCCGGATGCATTCCTAACCTCAGTGCCCGTTCATCCTTCGAGGCTCGCTTGCGCTCGCACCTCAGGATGACAGATCAAACATCCTGAACCGTCATCCTGAGGTGGCCGCGAAAGCGGCCCTCGAAGGATGAGCGGCCCGAACCCTATTTTCGCCCTCGCAACCATGCAGCCACCTGCTCGATCAGCGTCTCGCGCATGCCGGCATGCTCGATGCTTTCGATCGCCTCGCCCAGAAACGCCTGGATCAGAAGCGCCTCGGCCTCGGCGGCCGGAATGCCGCGCGCCATCAGATAGAATTTCAGCTCCTCGTCGATCGCGCCTGCGGTCGCGCCGTGGCCGCATTGCACGTCGTCGGCGAATATTTCCAGTTCCGGCTTGTTGTCGGCTTCGGCCTGGTCGGACAGCAGCAGCGCCCGCGTCATCATCTTGGCGTCGGTCTGCTGCGCCCCCGGCCGCACCATGATGCGGCCCTGGAATACCCCGTGCGCCTCGTCGTCGAGCACGGATTTGAACACTTCGCGGCTTTGACAGCCGCGCGCGATGTGGGTCACGACCAATGTAGTGTCGGCATGCTGGCGTCCCTTCAGCAGCGTCGCACCGCTGATATTCGCTACCGTCTCCTCGCCGTCGAATTGGAGGAAGAGCTGGTTGCGGATCACCGCGCCGCCTGCGGTGAACGTGAACGTATTGAACCGCGCCCGCGCCCCGATCGCCGCCGCCAGCGTCGAGATATGCAGCGCGTCGGCGCCCTCGCCGATGACCTTGACGTGATCGACATGGGCCTCGCCGCCGACGAACACTTCGAGCGCAGCGTTGGCCTGATAGCCGCTGCCGGCCGGCCCCTCGTAGCTTTCGACCAGCATCACGCGCGCGCCCTTGCCGACCGTCATCAGCGAACGGGTGAAACTCGCCGCCGGCTTTTCCGACGCGGCGAACACGAGATGCAGCGGCCGCTTGATGGTCGCGCCGTCGCGCACGCGGATGACGGCGCCGTCGCCCATCAGCGCGGTGTTGAGCGCGACCGCAACGTCGCTCGTGGGCGCGAGCTTGCCGAGATGCCGCATCAGCTCTTGGTCATTGTCGGCGAGCGCGGCGGCAAGCGAAGTGAACGAAAGCCCGTCCTCCAGCGCCGCGGTGTCGGACAGTTCCGGCACGAACGCGCCGTCGGCAAAGACAAGCCGCAGCGCCTCGCCCTCGTCGAGCAACGCACCGGCGCGCTTGGCGCGCGCCTTCGCTTGCGCGTCAGGCGGAGCGGCCAGCGGCTTTGCGTCGCGCATCAGCGCGCGCAGATCGGTGTATTTCCAGTCCTCGATGCGGCGATGCGGCAGGCCTTCGCGTGCGAACACGTCGAACGCGGCGGCCCGCTCCTTCGCGATCGCCTCGCCGCCCGGCAGATGCGGGCGCGCCTGCGTAAACGTCTGCGCCAGCGCCGTCTCCGCCGCGGTCTTGATAACTTTCAGTTCAGCCATGGCAGCATCGCCTCGGGAACGATCCGCGCGCAGAAATCGCGCTCACGCCGCCACCTCTTCGGTCTGATATTTGGCATAGCCGCGCGCTTCGAGCTCAAGCGCGAGTTCCTTGCCGCCGGTGCGCACGATGCGGCCTTTCGAAAGCACATGCACCACGTCGGGCACAATATAGTTGAGGAGCCGCTGGTAGTGCGTGATGACGACGAACGAACGGTCGGGACCGCGCAGGCGGTTCACGCCTTCGGACACGATGCGCAGCGCATCGATATCGAGGCCGGAATCGGTTTCGTCGAGCACCGCGAGCTTCGGTTCGAGCAGCGCCATCTGCAAGATCTCGTTGCGCTTCTTCTCGCCCCCGGAAAAGCCGACATTGACGCCGCGGCGCAGCATGTCTTGATCGATGTTGAGCTTCTTCGCCACCTCGCGCACGCGCTTGAGGAAATCCGGCGTCGAAAACTCGGCCTCGCCGCGCTTCTTGCGCTGCGCATTGAGCGCGGTGCGCAGGAAGGTCATCGTCGCGACGCCGGGGATCTCGATCGGATATTGAAAGGCGAGGAACAGGCCTGCGGCAGCGCGCTGGTCCGGCTCCATATCGAAAATGTTCTTGCCGTTGAACAGCACCTCGCCTTGCGTCGGCTCGTAGCCCGCCTTGCCGGCGAGCACATAGGCGAGCGTCGATTTGCCGGAGCCGTTTGGCCCCATGATCGCGTGCACCTCGCCCGCATTTACGGCGAGGTCGAGACCTTTGAGAATCTCCTTGCCGTCGATCTCGACGTGCAGATTTTTGATTTCCAACAGTGTCATTGTCTTCAATCCAATTCTTCGAACGTTTTTCCGCTCATTCCCGCGCAAGCGGGAATCCAGCTCTGGGTCCCCGCTTGCGCGGGGACGAGCGGGATGCGGATCATCCGACCGATCCCTCGAGCGAAACCGAGATCAGCTTCTGAGCCTCGACCGCGAACTCCATCGGCAATTGCTGCAGCACGTCCTTGACGAAGCCGTTCACGACGAGCGCAGTCGCCTCCTCCGCCGACAGGCCGCGCTGGCGGCAATAGAACAGCATCTCCTCGGAAATCTTCGAGGTCGTCGCCTCGTGCTCGAACACCGCCTTCGAATTCTTCGCCTCGATGTACGGCACCGTGTGCGCGCCGCAGTGCTGGCCGATCAAGAGCGAGTCGCAATTGGTGAAGTTGCGCGCGCCGGTGGCGCGGCGATGTGCGGTGACGAGCCCGCGATAGGTATTGTTAGAGTGCCCGGCGGCAATGCCCTTCGAGATGATGCGGCTCGTCGTGTTCTTGCCGAGATGCAGCATCTTGGTGCCGGAATCGACCTGCTGATAGCCGTTGGAAATGGCGATCGAGTAGAACTCGCCGCGCGAATTGTCGCCGCGCAGGATGCAGCTCGGATATTTCCAGGTGATGGCGGA
>DATMQV010000050.1:0-10498 GCA_035566615.1 Xanthobacteraceae bacterium | reverse complement strand
GTCATGGCCTCCGATCAGGTGCGCGAAATCTATATGGGTATCGCGGCGTAAAGGCCTGAGGCAATTCGACGTGGCAATGCTCGAGACCCACGATCTCACCGCCTTTTATGGCGACTTCCAGGCCCTTTTCGGCATTACCTTCACGCTCGGCGAGGGTGAGACCGTCGCCATCATCGGGGCGAACGGCGCGGGCAAATCGACCTTCTTGAAAGCCGTCGCCGGCTTGTTGCCGCGCCCGGCGCGCGCCGTGCGTTTCGACAATCGCGACATCGGGGCGCTGCCGGCCTACGACATCGTCAAGCTCGGCATCGCGCTGGTGCCGGAAGGCCGGCGACTGTTTTCCTCGCTATCTGTCGAGGAGAATCTGCTGGTCGGCGCTTATGGCCGCCACACCGACGGACCTTGGGATCTCCCGGCGATCTACCGGCTTTTCCCCGCGCTGCGCGAGCGCCGCAATGCCCCGAGCACGGCGCTCTCGGGCGGCCAGCAACAAATGGTCGCGATCGGCCGCAGCCTGATGTCGAATCCGCGCGTTCTCCTGTGCGACGAGCTCAGCCTCGGGCTCGCCCCGATCATCATTCGCGATATCTATGCGGCGCTTGCTGATATCAAGCAGCGCGGCACCAGCGTGGTGCTGGTCGAGCAGGATCTCCTTCACGCCATGTCGGTGGCGGATCGCGCGTATTGCTTCCAGGAGGGCCGGGTGAGCCTCACCGGCCGACCGCAGGATTTGAGCCGCGACGCCATTCACGCCGCTTATTTCGGATTATAGACGATGCTCGGGTGGATCGACACGCTGCTGCAAGGAGTCCTGTTGGGCGGGCTTTATTCGCTCTATGCCACCGGGCTTTCGGTCACTTTCGGCATTATGCGGCTGGTTAATCTCGCGCATGGCGATCTGATCGTGCTGGGCGCGTTTTTGATCCTGGCGGCGACCAGCGCCGGCGTACCGCTGATCGTCGCCTGCGCGGTGGTCGTGCCGATCATGTTCGCGCTCGGTTACGCGCTGCAATCGCTGCTGCTCAACCGGGCGCTCGGCCGCAATATTCTGCCGCCTTTGCTGATCACGTTCGGTCTTTCCATCATCGTGCAGAATGGGCTCCTCGAAACATTTTCGGCCGACACGCGGCGGCTCGATGTCGGACCTTTGCAGAGCGCGTCGCTGCCGATCGGCGGCGGCATTGCCATCGGCATCATGCCGCTGATCGGACTGGTCGCTGCGGTCGCGGTCATCCTCCTGCTCAACGCGCTGTTCTATCGCACCGCCGTCGGACGCGCCTTCCGCGCCACCTCCGACGACGTGGAAATCGCGCAGCTCATGGGCATCAACAACCGTTCGATTTACGCGCTGACCATGGGGATTTCGCTCGCGGTGTGCGCACTCGCCGCTTTTTTCCTCGGAACCCGCGCCAATTTCGATCCGAGCATCGGCCCGGCGCGGCTGCTTTACGCCTTCGAGGCTGTGATCATCGGCGGGCTGGGCAGCTTGTGGGGCACGCTGGCCGGCGGCATCGTCGTGGGGCTCGCGCAGACGATCGGCGCCCATATCGATCCCGAATGGCAGCTTCTCTCCGGTCACATCGCGTTCTTGATCGTGCTCGTGATCCGGCCGCGCGGGCTCTTCCCGCGCGCGGTCGATTGAGGGGCGGCGATGCGAACCGGCAGCATGAGCACAGTCACGAAAAGCGAGAAAGTGCGCACGCGCTTTGCCGTCGTGCGCGAGACGCGCGCTTCGACCATCACGCTCATTCTTGCGGTGTCGGCGATCGTTATTCTGTTCGCTCTTCCGGCATTCGCAAGCCGCGTGCTGCTGCAAGAATTATTCTATGTCTTCACCATGCTGTCGCTGGCGCAATTGTGGAACTTGCTCGCCGGCAGCGCCGGCCTGATTTCGGTTGGACAGCAAGCTTTTGTCGGCGTCGGCGCCTATGCGCTGTTCGCCTTCACGGTGATCGCCGGCCTCGATGCGGTGCTCTCGATCGTACTGTCCGGCGCGCTGGCGGGACTGGTCGCCATTCCGGCGGCGCTGATCGTCTTTCGCCTGCGCGGCGCCTATTTCGCGATCGGCACGTGGGTGGTCGCAGAAGTCTGCCGGCTCGTGCTCGCGCAGGTGAAACAGTTGGGCGGTGGAACCGGGACCTCGCTGCCGCCGGACATCGCCAGTTCGATCGTCGGCCTCGATTCCGTGCGCGACTTCTTTGCCGTGCGCGGTCCGGCCGCGCGCGACATGATGGTGTATTGGCTCGCGCTCCTGCTCGCGCTCGGCACGTTCGCGCTGGTCTATAGGCTGTTGCGCTCGCGTCACGGATTGGCGCTGTCCGCCCTCGGCGATTCCGAGACCGCAGCCGAGAGCACCGGCGTCGATGTCTTCCGCACCAAATTCCTGATCTATGTGCTCACCGCCGTCGCGACCGGCATGGTCGGCGCGCTGATCTTCTTGCAGAAGGCGCGTATCTCGCCGGACGCCGCCTTCTCGCTGATCGATTGGACCGCCTACGTCATCTTCATCGTAGTGATCGGCGGCATCGGCTCGATGGAAGGTCCGATCATCGGCGTCGCGATATTTTATCTGCTGCAATATTACCTGGCCGCACTCGGCTCCTGGTATCTGATGCTGCTCGGCGCGCTTGCCATTGTCCTGATGTTGTTTGCTCCTTCGGGTATTTGGGGTGTAATCTCGCATTCGCTCGACCTCAGTCTCTTTCCGGTTCGGCGAAAATTGATCGCGATAACCGGCTCCGTGCCCGACAAAGACGGCAAGCCGTAAAGATCGCCGTTGCCGAACGCCACCGCGCACGCGGCCGGTCACTGCATCCAAGCTGCGCCCGATGCCGCCGTCGCGTCGGCAGCAAACTTTTCATCAAATCATCGCCGGGGAACTCAGCGCGGCTGCTGTCTTATTTGAAATCATCCTGCATCAAATAGTCATCCGAGAATTAGTCAGAACGCAGCGGATCGGGTCGTTACACTGCAGAGGGCCGCCCGCGTCGCGGAACCACAGCCCGTGTCGCTTGTTGGTCGGCGTAGCCGTGGTCAAGAATCTCGAAAAACATGGAGATTGAAACAATGTCAGCAAAAGTTCTCCCTGCCCTCATTGTGGGGCTGCTTCTCGGAACCACCACGTTGGCATCCGCCGTGGAGCGCGGCGTGCAGTATTATTGGACCGACCCCTATTACGGCACTCCGTTTGAAAACGTAGCGCCCTATACCGCCTACGGTCAGCCCGACCCCTACAGGGGGACGGTGTTCGACAACGTCGCGCCGTACTGAAGCTTCGTCCTAATCCGGGGCCGGTCAACGGCTTTCGGTTTCTTTCCTGGCGAAACAACAGCCGCACCTTGGTGCGGCTGTTGCGCATGCTCACCCGATCTATGCTGAGCCTTTTGCACAGCCGCGCTTTTTCCCCCCACCCAACCTCTGCTAGCGTCCGCCGCCATGGACGCGGCCAACCCCACGACAAGCGAGAACGCCGGAACTTCGCCGGAAGGCGAGCGCTCGGCTGAGGCGGGGGCGCAAGAAGGCAGCCGCGGCAAGGCGGCGAATGACGCCACCCGCGTCACCCCGATGATGGAGCAATATATCGAGATCAAGGCCGCCAACCCGGATTGTCTTTTGTTCTACCGGATGGGCGACTTCTACGAGCTGTTTTTCCAGGATGCCGAAGTGGCCTCCCGCGCGCTCGGCATCGTGCTGACCAAACGCGGCAAGCATCTCGGCCACGACATTCCGATGTGCGGCGTTCCGATCGAGCGCGCGGACGAATATCTGCATCGGCTGATCGCGCTCGGACATCGCGTCGCCGTGTGCGAACAGCTCGAGGACCCGGCCGAAGCGCGCAAGCGCGGTACCAAGAGCGTGGTGCGCCGCGATGTGGTGCGGCTGGTAACGCCTGGAACCCTGACCGAGGATTCGCTGCTCGAGGCCCGCAGCAACAACTATCTGCTGGCGCTGGCGCGAGCGCGCGTTTCCTCGGACGAAGACCGCTTTGCGCTCGCCTGGATCGATATCTCTACCGGCGAGTTCCGCGTCGGCGAATCCGAGCGGGCGAGCGTCACCGCCGAAATCGCCCGCATCGAGCCGGGAGAGATCATCGTGTCGGACGCGCTCTACTCCGATCACGAATTCGCCCCCTACCTGCGTTCGCTGCCGGCGGTGACGCCACTGACCCGCGACATTTTCGATGGCGCGACGGCCGAGCGGCGCCTGGCATCGTTCTTCGGAGTGCAGACGACCGCGTCGTTCGGCGCATTCTCGCGCATCGAGGCCACGGCGGCGGCCGCCGCGGTCACCTACATCGAGCGGACACAAGTCGGGAAGCGCCCGCCACTGTCGCCGCCGATCCGCGAGACCGCCGGTGCGACGCTCGCGATCGATCAGGCGACACGCAGCAATCTTGAGCTCATCCGCACGCTCGGCGGCGAGCGGCGCGGCTCGCTCCTTGCCGCCATTGACCGCACCATGACGGCGGCGGGATCGCGGCTTCTGGCGCAGCGGCTCGCCGCGCCGCTGACCGATGCGGACGAGATCGCTCATCGCTTAAACGCGGTCGGAGCATTCGTAAGCGACAGCGCCGCGCGCGCGGAGCTGCGCGAACGCCTGAAAGCGGCACCCGATCTTGCGCGCGCCTTGACCCGCATCGTGATCGCCCGCGCCGGTCCGCGCGACCTCGCCGCCATTCGCGACGGCATCTTCGCGTCAGCAGCGATCGCCGAGCGAATATGGGCGTTGGGTGAATTGCCGCGCGATCTTGCTCGCGCGGTTGAAGCACTGCGCGAGCCAGACGGCGCACTCGCCGCCGAGCTTGATCGGGCGCTCGCCGACGAACTCCCCGCTTCGCGGCGTGACGGCGGCTTCGTGCGCGCCGAGTACGAACCTGCCCTCGACGAGGCGCGCGCGTTGCGCGACGAATCGCGCCGCGTCATCGCCGCGCTGCAAGTCCGCTACGCCGAAACGACCGGCATTCGCTCGCTGAAAATCCGGCACAATAACGTGCTCGGTTATTTTGTTGACGTCACCGCGCAGCATGGCGAGAAATTGCTCGCCGCGCCGCTCAACGCGAGCTTCATTCACCGGCAGACGCTTGCCGGCCAGGTGCGCTTCACCACCACCGAGCTCGGCGAGCTGGAGGCGAAAATCGCCAACGCGGCCGATCGTGCGCTGGCGCTCGAACTTGATATCTTCGAGCGGCTCGCCGCTTCGGTAGCGGCCGGCAGCGTCGCCCTCAAGCGCGCGGCCGATGCGCTTGCCGTCGTTGACGCCGCCTCGGCCCTCGCGGTGCTCGCGGTCGAGCGTGATTACGTGCGTCCGCAAGTCGACGCTAGCCTTTCGTTCGCCATCAGCGGCGGCCGCCATCCGGTGGTCGAGCAGGCGCTCGCGACCGATGGCGGTCCGTTTGTCGCCAACGATTGCGATCTGTCGCCGCCACCCCCGCGCCCTGCGAGGCAGGGTAGCGAGGGGGCCGGCCGCATCTGGCTGGTCACCGGGCCGAACATGGCCGGCAAATCGACCTTTCTGCGCCAGAACGCATTGATCGCGGTGCTCGCACAAATGGGCAGCTTCGTTCCGGCGCGGGCGGCGCATATCGGCGTGATCGACCGGCTATTCTCGCGCGTCGGCGCCGCCGACGATCTCGCGCGCGGGCGCTCGACCTTCATGGTCGAGATGGTGGAAACGGCGGCCATTCTCAATCAAGCGAGCGAGCGAGCGCTCGTCATTCTTGACGAGATCGGCCGCGGCACCGCGACCTTCGACGGGCTCTCCATCGCCTGGGCGACCATCGAGCATCTGCATGAGAACAATCGCTGCCGCGCGCTGTTCGCCACGCACTTCCACGAGATGACGGCGCTCGCAGCCAAACTGCCGCGGTTGTTCAACGCTACCATGCGGGTGAAGGAGTGGCAGGGCGAAGTGGTCTTCCTGCACGAAGTGGTTCCGGGCGCCGCCGATCGCTCGTACGGCATCCAGGTGGCGAAGCTTGCGGGATTACCGGCAAGCGTGATCGAGCGCGCCAAGCTCGTTCTGGCGCAACTCGAAGCCGAGGATCGCATGTCGCCGGCGCGCAAGCTGATCGACGACTTGCCGCTGTTCGCCGCAGCGCTGCCGGCACCGCCGGCGCCGCGCAGCGATAGCGACGCCGCGCTAGCTACTTTGGTGGAAGCGCTCACGGCGCTCCATCCCGACGAAATGTCGCCGCGGGAGGCCCTCGAAGCGCTCTACGCGCTCAAGGCACAGTTGGCGAAGCCGAAATAGCTTGTTTGCGCTTCCGCTGCCGCAAGCGCAGCATCAAGAGCAAACCGCTCCACGCCAGACAGACGACGAGCCCGACCGCAAGCGCCGGCCACACCCCGATCGGCGCCACGAGGTAATGCACGACAAGAAAGCCGAGCGCCAAGCCGATCAGCGGAAGCTGAACGTGCGCCATCATGCTCGCCGTCGCCTTGCCGCCGATGCGCGGATGCATGATTACAATCGAGCTGCCGAGAATGATCGGGAAAAGAGCAAACATACCGGACGCAAACGAGCCGATGCTGGAACTCGCGGCAGTCACGACTGCCACGACCAGTGCCGCGGTCAAGGCGCGCAGCGGAATGTCGAAGCGGGTGCGCACGAAGGCGACCGGCCGGGTGCTGCCGCGAAAGCGCCAGCTCAGCGGGATAGTCACGGCATAGATCACCACGTTGAGCGCGACCGACGCCAGCGGCGTCCACTCAACGAGCCGTAAGGCCGCCGCGATCGCGAACCACACGATCCCCGCGCCGCCGAGGCTGACCAACAACCCGCGGCGTTGCGCCAGCAGTGCATAGATCGCGGCGAAGATGGCGACGGCGCCATTGATCGCAACGCTGCCGATGGCGCTGGCGGCGATGAAAGCCGGCGGATGTTCGAGCGCAAGGATCGTGTAGGCGGCGCCGGCCGCGGTCGGCAGCGCACCGATCAGCGCGCCGACGAACGGGCCCGAGCGCTCGACCGCCACCGAAGTGATGACGACGACTGACGCCGTCATCACCATTTTCAGGGCGAATCCATACCAGAAGATAAGATCGGCAGACACGGCGCGGGGTTATTTGCGGCTGAGGCTGACCTCGACCGGCGGCCCGCTCTTGATTGTTTGATAAACGACGCAATACCGCTCAGTGAGCTTGAGCAACTGGTCGAGCTTCTCTTGCGGCGCATCGGTCTCGACGTCGAAGCGGAGCCGGATTTGGGCAAAGCCGACCGGCGCATCCTTGGCCACGCCGAGCGTGGCGCGGAAATCGAGATCGCCCTCGGCCGAGACCGCACCCGATTTCAGCGGCACATCGATAGCGGTCGCGACCGCTTTGAGCGTGACGCCGGCACACGCGACCAGCGCCTCCAGAAGCATGTCGCCTGAGCACAATTCGAGACCGGAGCCTCCGGTCGCCGGATGCAAGCCTGCAACCGCGAGCGCACGTCCGGTCTCGACTTTGCATGCGATGTTGCTGTCGTCGAGTGTGCCATGCGCCCTCAGCGTGATCAGCGCTGCTTGCGGTTCGCTCTTGTACCGATCCTTGATCGGCGCCTGCAGTGCTCGCAGTCCGGCAGCGTCCATGCTCTTTTCCTTTCACATTCATTTCGATCAGGTGGTCTCGCTTCCATCACGCCGCCGGTGTCAGCACCAGGCGCCCGACGACCTTGCCGGACTTGAGCTCCTCGAGCGCATCATTGACGGCGGCGAGTGGACGCGTGCCGACCGGAAGATCGGGCACGCCTTTGCGCTGCACCAGATCGAGCAGTTCGGCCATCTCATTGAGGCTGCCAACATACGAGCCCTGGATCGTGATGGCGCGCAGCGGGAACGACGGCGTCGGCACTGTGATGTCGCCGCCAAAGAGGCCGACGATGATCAGCTTGCCGCCCTTGCGCAGGCTGTCGAGCCCGAGTTGCGCGGTGCGCGAAGCGCCGACCAGATCGATCACCGCCCAGGTGCCGCCCTCGGTGGCATTGACGATCTGCTTGCTGGCGTCCGCCGCGGAGGGATCGATAGTCATATGCGCGCCGCGCTTCTTGGCCGCTTCCCGCTTGACCGGGTCGATATCGACCACAATGGCGGCCTTGCCGCCCATCGCCTTGTGCAGGGCAAGGCACATCAATCCGAGACCGCCGGCGCCAATGATGACCATCGGCTCCTGCTGCAACATCGGCCCCACTTTTTTCAAGGCTCCGTACGTCGTGATGCCCGAACAGGCGAGCGGAGCAGCGCGCTCGGGCGGGATATTGCCGATATCGAACAGATAACGCGGGTGCGGCACCAGCAAGTGGTCGGCATAGCCGCCGGAGCGGAACACCCCGATGCTGAACGGGGTGCGGCACATTTGTTCTTCGCCGGTCCGGCAGATGGCGCATTCGCCGCAGCCGAGCCAGGGATGCACCAGCCGGCGGTCGCCGACCTTCACGCCCTTGGCGTCGGGTCCGACCGCGACCACTTCGCCGACATTTTCGTGGCCCATGGTCAACGGGAGCTTCACGCCGCGATCGGTCAATTGCAGCCGCTTCCCACCGCCCAGGTCGTAATAACCCTCCCAGATATGCAGATCGCTGTGACAAATGCCGGCCGCCAAGACCTTCAACAGCACCTCGCTGCCGGTCGGCTTCGGCGTCGGCCGTTCCATGAGCTTCAGCGGCGCGCCGCATTCGCAGACGTCAAAGCTTTTCATCGCAATATCCTCCCTAATCCTTCCATGTTCTTGGTATCGGCATGGTATAGCCTACTACCGATCTATCAATGTGTTAGGCGTCGCTAAAGTGGCAAACACTGTCGCTTTTCATCACGGCAATACGCGCGTTTTTGGCGGAAGTGGCAAACCGATTTCGCTGTTTCCGCTATGATGGGAAACCGCGGTGGGAAACGGCGGCGGGGCTGGTGGGCCATGGCCGCGGTCTATGTCCGACGATCACGGCCACCAGTTGAACTGGCTGGTGGCGGTCCATGCTACCGCACCACCATATTAACCCGCGCAAAGACACGGAGAAGGACGAGGCTCGAAACATGGTACCGCGTGCTGGCACTAAACTCGCTATCGTCAATACAATGATCCGACGCCATGGCGGATCAACCCTTTGGGACGAATTGTATCTTCGACACCTGCACGCCCCAGTGGAGGGCCTGAAAATCCACCAAAGAGTTCGGCAAGGCGGAGAACGCCCCAACGAAAAGCCCCAGCCATTGGCGGCCGGGGCTTAGTCAGTTGCGTTGTGCGGATGATGGGCCAAATGGCCCTCGCCCGCCTATTCAGGCCGATGGCTCAGCGGGAGTCAAACAGCGTCATCGTACTGCAACCCTTCAGGGCTAGCTCAGGGCCCAGGAAAGACCCCGCCGTGCCCGTGCTCCTTGCGCTTTGTGTCGTAGTGGTGGCCGCCTTGGGCGTCCTTTGGGTACTGAGCTTACCGCCGCGGCTCGGCGGATAACCGCCAATGTCGCCAAGCTGGGAGCTGCTGAGACGACCTCTGGACTAGGCGTGTCCCTGAGAGCGGGCCCGGTGCCTGCCGGGCGATCAAACCGGGCTCGCTAGCTTGGGGTCGCTCTCGGTAAGAGCCGCAAGACGACACTGGCCGACGCCGATTGAACCGGCCAGTCCGAGCGGCGGCAAGATCAAATGGCGGCAACGGTGCCTCATGTGCGGGCGCGCCGGCATACCGTTTCCTGTCAGCCCCTCAATGGATTTCCTACCCGCCGTCGACATTGAAGGCGGCGCCGGTGATGTTCTCCGCCCGATCGGAGGCTAGGAAAGCAGCCATCTCACCGATGTCTTTCGGCGTCTGGAACGGGTCGTTGCCCGGCCGCCCTCCAAAGATGGTTTGGAAATCGAATCGACAGAGCTAAAGACGTCTTAGATCCGCGGAAAGAGAAGTCCACGCCTAATTGATAGCCACGCGCTGGTGAGTCCGCCCGGCCTTGGGCTACGTTGCTAGCCGACAGCCGATTTACCAATCCACACCCACGGCTGAGTCAGTGCGCGGCATGTTGTTGGTCGGATGCCACGAAGCTTCGATTAGGTGATGCCGTGGCCGCCTGATAGTGATTGAGCATGGGTATTAATGCCGGCGACCAAATCAGACAGCGTCACCCGCCGGCTGGCGGCTATATCTTTCAAGCCTTGATATAATGGTTCTTCAAGGCTGACGCTCGTCTTGCGTCCCGCCAGAACGATGGAGCGCTTCACGATTGATGATTTCATGGCCCTTGTTCCCTAAGCCGTTTCCAAAGGTACGAGGTGGGCTACCCCGAATCATTATTACTATACTTCACGAGTCATTCTCGGGTGTTCAGCAATCGTTGCCGCACAGCGTCTAGCCACCTTCGGAATCGGCTCGCGGTGGCGCGCTTGTTCTTGCTCGGATGACTCGGCGACGATGTGAGATACACGAGAGCCAACCGAAAAGGGCAACGGCAAGGCCTATCGTCAGCAGGGTGGCAAGCTGTGCTTCCTTATTCACTGAACATCCTCAGGGCCATGTTCGACGCGCGCTGCCGTTGGAA
>DATMQV010000049.1:0-11369 GCA_035566615.1 Xanthobacteraceae bacterium | reverse complement strand
GCGCCGAGATGGCGCGCGCGCTCGATGATGCGGTTGTTGTCCGGCAAGCGCTCCGCTTCGTAGCGGCGGAGCGCTGTTTCCACATCATCGCCGTCGAGCGCGGCTGCCAGCACCGCCGCATCGTCGGCGGCTTTCGACACGCCGGCGGCAACATGCGGACGCGCGACAAAAGCCGCATCGCCGATGAGCGCGACGCGGCCGAACGCAAGGCGCGGGCTTGCCAGATCATAGATCGGCTGCAGCAGCGGTTCGGCGATCAGCTGCACGAGCGCCTGGCATTGCGGCGCCAGCAGCCGGTCGACCGCGGCGCGCATGGCGCCGATCGCCTCGCGCCTGATGAGCGGCGGTGGAATCGAGACCGCATGCAGCACGCCGCTCTTATCGGTAAGCAGCCAGGGAAGTTCCTTCGCTTCGTCGGCCGGCCGGTACCAGACGACGTTGTAGCGGCGCCGCCCGGGCCGCAAATCGTTGTCGGGACCGGCGACCGGATAACCGAGAAATTGCTCGCCGGGCGGCAGGCAGAAGGTCATGGCATCAAAGAGGTCATGATGGAGCGCAGGCGGCAGCGCGTCCTCCCGCACCATGGCGCGCCAGGCGACGTAACCGGCATAGAGCGGCACAATCGCAGGCAGACAAGGCTGCCGCACGGTCGAGCGCAGCCCATCGGCTCCGATCAGCACGTCGCCCTCGGCCGCCCTGCCGTCGGCAAAACGGGCCACGACCCCGCGCGCCATTTGTTCGAATGACGCCAATTCCTGGCCGCGATGGTAGTGCGCAGATGGAAAAGCATCGCGCAGCAGCCGGTAGACGCGCTCCCAGGCGGTGAGGATTTGCGGGCAGCGGCCCGTCAGCGTTACGCGCCCTTCGCGGTCGAGCATCTGCCGGCGCGCGATGGGCACACCAAGCTCGCCGGTATCAAGGCCGAGCTTATTCAGATGCGCGATCAGCGTCGGCTGCGCCACGATGCCGGCACCGCGGCCGGCAAGCTCGCCGGCCACCCGCTCGTAGATGTCGACCTCCCAGCCGCGCCGCCGCAGCATCAGTGCGGCTAAAAGCCCGCTCATCGAGCCGCCGATGACCAGGGCGCGCCTTTGCGCCATGCCGACACCTTGTTAATTCGCCGCAGTTACTTTGGCCGCACGATTTGCCAACGGCTAGGAGCCTTCTGTATTCTGCCGAAAATGCTGGCGGAAGTCCTCGGAGGACAGCCACCTTGGAGAAAACCGCCTTGGACAAAGCCATCTTAGAGAAGGCCATTTTGGAGAAAGCCATCTTGGAGAAAGCCATGGCCCAGACGATGCTGGAAAAGACGAGCGATCACGCCGACATCTCGGCTTGGCCGCCGGCCATTGCCGCCGAGTTCGAGCGCGAGCGGGCCAACAACAACCCCTGCGTCGGCACCGAGCTCCTGTCCGAGAGCGAGCGCACCCGGGTATGGATCATCCGGCTCCAGCCGGGCGACCGGGTCGGCTTTCATCGCCACGTGCTCGACTATTTCTGGACTTGCGTAACCGGCGGCCGCGGCCGGCAGCATGTCAACGACGGCAAGACGGTCGAATACACCTATGCGCCGGGCGAAACGCGCCATGAGAGCTACGCCGCCGGCGAATTCAAGGTGCACGATCTGGAAAATATCGGCGACAAGGACATGATCTTCATGACCGTTGAATTCCTCGACAGCGCCAACAAGCCGATGGCGCTTCCCGCACAGGTGCGGCCGGCCGCGTAGATTTTCGTTTGAGCATGATGTTGACCGAAAACCGGTTTCCACCCATCGGGGCAAAGCCCGAGGGCAAGCGTTTCGGGATCATGCTCTAGCGCATTGCCTATTCTCTTGCAGACGTCTTCCGGACGAGCCTGTCGGCTGGCCCGGAATAGAAACTGGCTCCGGGGGCGCGCAGGGCGGGGGATGGTCATTTCGTTCGATCTTCTGATCAATGCCATCATATCCGGGATCCTGATCGGCGCGTTCTACGCAGCGGTGACGGCCGGGGTGTCGCTGTCGTTCGGCATCCTCGACATCGTCAACATCGCCCACCCGGCGTTCATCATTCTCGGCTCCTACATCGCCTACATCGTCAATGTCAGCCTCGGGCTCGATCCGATCCTGGTCAGCATCCTCGCGACGCCGGCCTTCTATGTGCTCGGCGCCGGCATCTATCAGATCTACTATGTGTCGTTCGAGAAGCGCGGCCAAGAATCGCTGCGCGGGCTCGCCTTCTTCTTCGGGCTGTTGTTCATCACCGAAGTCGTGCTCGTTCTCTATTTCGGCGTCGACTACCGCTATGTCGAGGCGCCTTATATCGGCCCGACCTGGCATTTCGGCTTCGTCGACATTCCACTGCGCATCCTGGTGCCGAGCCTCGTCTCGCTGTTAATGATCGCCGTGCTGCAACTCGTGCTCACCCGCACATTCATCGGCCGCGCCATCATGGCGGTGGCGCAGGATCAGCTCGCGCTCAAATTGATGGCGGTCGATCCGATCCAGATCAAGCGCATCGCCTTCGGCATCTCGATCGCGAGCGCTTCGCTCGCCGGCGCCTTTCTGATCGTCATTCAGCCGGTCGAGCCCTCGGTCGGCCGCGAATATATCGGCCGCGTGTTCGCCATCTGCGTGCTCGGCGGCATGGGGAGTCTGCCGGGCACCGTCATCGCCGCCATGCTGGTCGGCATCGTCGAGAGCCTGACCGCGACCTTCTACGGCCCGTCCTGGGCGCCGGCGGTCTCGTTCGGATTTTTGCTGCTGACGCTGGCGGTGCGGCCGGCCGGCCTGCTAGGACGCTGACCGTGCGTTCCAGCTTCTTCCTCGTCATTTGTTTGATCGTCGGCGGCGCGATTTTCGGCGCGGCGCTCGCGCTTAACAACGACTACTACTTCTTTGCCGGCTATGTGGTGCTGCAATATGTCGTGCTCGCCACCGCCTGGAACATTCTCGGCGGCTATTGCGGCTATGTGAATTTCGGCTCGGCCGCCTTTTTCGCGCTCGGCGCCTATTCGACCGTGGCCGTGCACAAGCTCTATCCGCTGCCGATTCCGCTTCTGGTCATCGTCGGCGGAATCGTCTCCGGCATTGTCGGGTTTGGCATGGGCTATCTGACGCTGCGGCTGCGCGGCGCCTTCTTCGCCATCGCCACGCTTGCGCTCGCGGTGGTGCTGCAAACGCTGATCGTGAACTGGGATTTCGTCGGCGGCTCGCGCGGCGCCTATATCGTGCGGCCGGAGGCAATCTGGCCGTTCGGCAGCTACATCAAGTATCTGTTCGTGGTGATGATGCTGCTTGCCATCGGCGCCATCACGGTTGCGCGGGTCATCGAGCGCTCGCGGCTCGGCTACGGCTTCGCCACCATCCGCGACGACGAGCTCGCCGCCGAGGCCTCCGGCGTGCCGACGCTGCGGCTGAAACTGATCGCGACCACGATTTCGGGCGCGCTCATGGGCATGGCGGGCGCGCCGTTTCCCTATTATATCGGCTTCCTGCAACCCTCCTCGGCGTTCGGCCTCGACTATGCGGTCAACTCGATCGCCATGCCGCTGATCGGCGGCACCACAAGCTGGGTCGGCCCGCTGGTCGGCGCCGTGCTGCTCGGCTCGCTGCAGCAGCTCGCGACAGTGACCATCTCCTCGGCCGTCAATCTGTTGATCGTCGGCCTCCTCCTGGTGGGCTTTGTGATCGTCGCGCCGAATGGCATCATCGGGCTGGTGCAGAAATTCATCGGGCATCGGCCGGTCGGCCAAGTGGGCCGCCGCCGGATCGAAGCCGACGCCAAGGAACACATTCCATGAGTTCGACGACGACCGCTGCCGGTGCTGCGACAGACGCGGCGAACGCGCTGCTCACTATCGACAACCTCGGCAAGCGCTTCGGCGGCTTTGTCGCGCTCGACGGCATCTCGCTGGTCGTGAAGGCCGGTGAGCGCCTGGGGCTCATCGGCCCGAACGGGTCCGGCAAGAGCACGCTGGTCAACTGCATCTGCGGCACCCTGCAGAACGAAGTCGGCTCGGTGACTTTCAATGGTCACCGCCTCAACGGCATGACCGCGCACCAGCGCACCCGCCGCGGGCTCTCGCGCACGTTTCAATTGCCGCGGCCGTTCGCGAGCTTGAGTCTGGCGGACAATATGCGCGTGCCGCTGCTCTATACGGTGGCGTCGCGCGGCACCGCTCTTGATACGGTCGCGGCGCATGGCGCCGCGCTTGACGGGCCGAATATTGAGGCGCGCTGCGTCGAGCTTCTGCGCGAGGTCGGCCTCGAAAGCAAGGCGCACCGGCTGCCGCGCGAATTGACCCAGGTCGAGATGCGCAAACTCGAACTCGCGCGCGCCATGGCGGCCGAGCCGAAGCTTCTGATCGCCGACGAATCCATGGCCGGCCTCACGCATTCGGAGGTCGAGGAGATCTTGACGCTGCTGATGCGGCTCAACGCCCAGGGCGTCACCATCGTTCTGATCGAGCACATCATGAGCGCGGTCATGAGCTTTTCGCAGCGGCTTGCCGTACTGGTCTCCGGGCGCAAGATCGCCGACGGCGAACCGAATGCGGTGATGCGCGATCCGGAAGTCGAGAGGGCGTATCTTGGCCAGTAGCCTGAATATCGGACGCATCCACGCCGCCTACGGCGCGGTGCGCGTGATCGAAGACGTGTCGCTCACAATCGGCGCAGGCGAAACCGTGGTGCTGCTCGGCACCAACGGCAACGGCAAGTCGACGCTGATGAAATGCATCATGGGCATGGTGCGGCCGAGCGAAGGCTCGATCGTCGCCGAGATCGACGGCGTGCATCACGACCTGGTCGGCCGCACCACCGAAGAGATCGTCGATCTCGGCATCGCACTCGTGCCGGAAGGCCGGCGGCTGTTTCCCAAGCTCACGGTTGAAGAAAATCTGCTGCTTGGCGCCTTCCGCCGCACCGCGCGCCGCGCGCTCGACCGCAACCTCGAAGTCTGTTTCGAGACCTTTCCGCGGCTCGCCGAGCGCCGCTCGCAGCTCGCCGGCTCGATGAGCGGCGGCGAGCAGCAGATGCTGGCGCTCGGGCGCGCCATGATGCTGGCGCCGAAAATCCTGCTGGTCGACGAGCCGTCGGTCGGGCTTGCCCCCATCCTGGTCAGCCGCATGATCGACGCCATCGCCGAGATGAAGCAGCGTTACAATCTCACGGTGCTGATGGCCGAGCAGAATTTCACGCAAGCGATCCGCATCGCCGACCGCGGCTATGTGATCGTGCACGGCAAGATCGCGTTCGAAGGCGGCTCGGCCGACGCGCTCAACAACAACAACCTGATCAAGAAGTTTTATCTCGGACTGTGACCAGGGCCGGCTCAGCAAGGCGAAAGACCAATCGCGCATCGCGCTTCGCGGCGCGCGTTGCCTTCGGGCTCTTGTTCACACTGCCGATGGCTGGCGCCGTCACGGCGCTGATCGCAGCCGGTATGAGCGATATGCGTTTGATCTCATCAGCCAAGGCCGCGCCGGCGCTCACCAAAGCGCAGGCGGATGCGCTCGACGCCTACAACACTGCAGTCGCCCAATTTAGGTCCGTCTTGAACGAGCGCCGCGCGCAGATCGAGGCCAATCAGCCGCTGCCGAACTTGCCCGGACAGGCGCTTTATCTCGCGCGCATCGCCATGATGAGCGCGTACAAAGACCTCACCGACCTGTTGCCGGCAAGAATCGGCCGGCCCAATAAGTACGGCATTCCGCCGCAATATTTCGACGCCGACAACGAGCCGCTGCTCGACGAGTACAGGAATCTCTTCGCCATCATGCAGGCGCCGCCCGCGGATGCGCAAAACTCCGGCACGCCGTTTCACGACGTCGTTGACTTGGCAACCGCGATTGCGCGCGCCAAAGGCATCGATGCGGCGAATGCCGAGATCGCAGGCCGCATCAGCCTCGGCATTTTCTTTGCCGAGACCAACGGCAACCAGAACATCGGCAACGCGCGTTCCAACAAATACAAAGGCAGCTTTCAGACCGGCGTATCGGAGGATCGGATCGGCCGAAAGAAATGGGCGGCGATGCGCAAAACGATCGCTACATTCGATCCGGCATTGATCGCCCGCGACGACCAAGAAGAGGCGCGCGCCGCGAAATTGGATCATCGCTTCAATCATTGGACCGCCGTGCGGGACGGGCTGATGAACGCGCACGCCGGCCTTTTCCCGCAAATTCCGGCGATCGCGCAAACATTGCCGGACCCGATTGATCAGATGAAATTCTTCGAGCTCATCCAGATCGTCCCCGCTCCGACCAAATCCGCTCTGAGCTCGGGCAACCTCTCCGGCTACGTGATCTCCGACCCGACGATCATGGGATATTTGCGCAACAACAGCATCTTCACGTTTGGGCAGGCAGACAGGGCGAAGACATCTGCGACCTTCCGCGAAATCCTCGACGCAATGTGGCTGTTCAACGACAAGTTCGAGCACGCACTTGCCAAGTTCGACGAGATCAAGGCCGAGCGGAAGGACTGAATGTTCAGCGCAGCCGGCTGGAGCACAGCCGCTGGGCCCGCCACGCGACAACGACCCGATCGGAAAAATTCCCAATATAGGGCAGCTAGAAACACCCTTCACATACAACCTTAGAGAGTGTAAGCTCCGCAAGCGATGGAATAACAGTTAGGAGGCCGCCATGCGCGTTAGACTTCCTATTGCCATTGTCTTCCTCGCTGCCCTTCACGGTTCCGGTGCACGAGCCTGTGATCCCAACGAAGAATGCAACAGATGCCTTGCGTCAGCCTTCGGCCACTGCATCCAGCGCGGCAACGATCCGATCTGCGAGGCGCGAAAGGCAACTTGCCAAGTTGCCCCACCGTTAGCGAATACACCAGGCTCGCCTTTCGGCCCCGGGGGGCCGCTTCAACAGGGGGGACCAATGGGCCTTTCGGTCCCTCAATTACAACAGTGCATTGCTAATTTGTCCGCTTGCCCGGCGCAAATACTTGCACGGATTGGATACGAAACCGTTCGACCAATCGTCGACCACTACATCGCTTTTCTGCAGAACCAAGCGGGAAACAACGTGTATGCGCTTGACCAGTCTCTCATCCACAAATTCAGCGATTCTACTCGGTTGATCTCCATGCAGTCCGGTACGCGACCGGAATCAACACGATCCATGGAGCCAATGTGACCATTGGGAATACTATCTACTTCGTTAGAGGTATGAACTTTGGTGACCCCAATGATGGTTGGACGTTGTTCCACGAGCTTGAGCACGTAGTGCAGTACGCGAATCGCGGAGGCGTCGAACCGTTCCTCTCTGAATATGTCTTAAAGGCTGCGGGCAGTATTTTGAGAGGCGGTAACTCGATCGATATGCATGACAATATCGATTTGGAAAACGCAGCAAATGCGAAAGCCAACCAGGTTGCGAATGCCGGCTTAGGGGCCCAAGCGAACGTGGTTGCACCCGCCATCCTGCCAGCGCCTCCTATGGGAAATATTTGTCGGACGCCTGTAGTGGTGTGCTTGCTTCCTGGGGCGGGACCCGTCGGGATCGGTTGTTATTGCGGAACCATGTACGGACCGGTCAACGGAGTTGTAACTCTAAACTGAACTTTGAGCCGTGCATTCAGAAGACCGAATTGAAAGCTGGCGAACAGTCAATATGGCGCGTTGCGAATATCCTCCGGCCGACCGAGCGGCGGAGTGAGCTTTCTCGGTAGTCCGGCGACCACGTAGTTGGTTTCTCTCGCCCGCTCGGTCAGGTCTTTGATCTACTCGTTCTTCAGTGCAGCTTCGCTCCGAAGAAAATTTCTATCGCGGGCTCTGAGCGGTGCGACCCGCACCGGCGGCGTCCTTAGTCTAGCCTGAAAGATCACCGGCAGGCTGAAGGTCAGCCCGTCGTCGGCCACGAGCGGCGGCGGGGCCGGCACCGGATCGGAGCGCTGCAGCATATCGAGCGCCGCCGCGTCGAAGGCCGCATCGCCCGATCCCTTGACGATGCGCTTCGACACCACGTGCCCCATGCGGTCGAGATCGAAGCTGACCACGACTTCGGCGTGCGGCGTCTTTCGCTCGGCCGGATAGCGCTTGAATTTGTTGAAATGGGCGGCGAGCTCCTTCTGCCAGGTGGCTTTCTCGCGCCGCGCGCTCTCGCCGGTGCCCGGCGAAGGAGCGATCGAGTGGGTGGCTTCCGGCGCCTCCTGCAGGGTCGGCGAAGCGGTTGCCTCGGCGGCAATCGAAGGGGTCGACGCCTGCGTGGGCATCGTCGTGACTTTCGGCTCTTCCTCCTTGGGCTTTTCAGTTTCGTTCGGCGACACGACCCGATCCGGATCGTCGGTTTCGGTCGGCGTCGCCTTCGGCAAGTCGGTGTGCTCGATCACGGCTTTCTGCTCGACCATGGCAGGCGACCGCGCCGCCGCCTCGGTGTCGGGGCCGACCGGCAGATCGGTCGGCTCGAGTTTCGGCGCCGCGAGTTCGATGCCGATCTCGATGGCCGGCGCGCCGAGGTCCGGCTCGCTGTCCGCCTGCTTCGAGACAAACGCCAGCCCAACACCGCCGGCATGCAGCGCGATGGCGACGATCCCGGCGATGCTCCACAGCACCGGGGACAAGTGTCGAGGGTGATAGAGCTCCGACATCGTACAAGCGCCCTAAGGAGAAGTGCCGGTGGTCGAACCCGGCGCTGCGCTGTCCGGCACGCCTTCGAGCGCGACCAGCGCAATGTGGCCGTAACCGCCGGCGCGCAAACGTTCGAGCACGTCCATCAATTCGCCGTACGACACGCCGCGGTCGGCGCGCAGGAAGATGCGGCGGTCCTTGCCTTCGCCCGCCATCGCGTCGAGCGTGCGCACCAGATCGACGCGCTTGACCGGCGTTTCACCGATGGCGACCGCGAGATCGGATTTGATGGTGACGTAGGTCGGCTTGTCGGGTTTTTTCTGGGGCACCGCCGTGGAGGTCGGCAAGTCGACCGGCAGGTCGACGGTCGACAACGGCGCCGCGATCATGAAGATGATGAGCAGCACCAGCATGACGTCGATGAAGGGCGTGACGTTGATGTCATGCGCCTCGCCGAATTCGTCGCCGTCATCATCGAGATCGCCGAGAACAGCCGCCATTGCTCACTCCGCCGCGCGCGCCAACAGCCGGTCGCGCGACCGGTCGAGATCGCGCGACAAAAGGCGGCCGACCGCGCCGGAGCCGCGGCCGACATATTCCAGATAGGCTTTGGTCGCGCGCGAGAAGTGGTTGTAGATGATCACGGCCGGGATCGCGGCGACAAGGCCGATCGCCGTCGCCAGCAACGCTTCGGCGATGCCGGGCGCCACCACAGCGAGGTTGGTATTCTGCGCTTTAGAAATGCCGATGAAGCTGTTCATGATGCCCCAGACGGTGCCGAACAGCCCGACAAACGGCGAGGTCGCGCCGATGGTGGCGAGCACCGCCATGCCAAAGCGCATGGAACGCGCCTCCGCGCGCGCGATCTCGGTAAAGCGGGAAGCGCTGCGCTCCTTGATGCCGGCGTCGCTCGAGCTTTCGCCCGACAAACGGACTTCGTGCAGCGCGGCGCGCACCAGCGCGGTCAGCGCAGTGGGCCTGCCGTCGAGCGCCTTTTGCGCCTCAGACAACGTGCGCGCCTCGGCGACCCGGGCGAGCGCGCGGCGAAGCCGCGCTTGCGCGTGCGATAGCTGCAGCGTCTTGGCGAAGAAGATGGTCCAGGTCACCAGCGAAGCGAACGCGAGGCTCACCATCACGACCTTGACCACAATGTCGGCGGCGAGAAACATCGACCACGGCGACAGGTCGCGCGGCTGACGGACGGCGGGGCCTGATGGCGCGCTGTCCTGAAGCGGGCGCACGGCGGGCGGCTCCGGCCGCGGCGGCGCGGCTTCGGCGGGAACGGGCGGCGCCGGCAGCGTTTCCGGCGCGCTCGTGGCCGGCGGGGTTGCCGGTGACTGCGCCAGCGCCGGCGCCGCCAGCAATAAGAACAACGCGGAGGCAACCGCTCCCGCCGCGCACCGGTGCCAGGATTTCATACTTCGGCCCAGCAGCGGATGAGGTTGTGATAGATGCCCGTAAGCTTGACCAGTTCGGGGTCGTCTCGCCCCACCCGTTGCACAAGTCCCTGAATTGCAGTGTCCAGATCGAAGATCAGGCTGCGCGCATGCCCGTCACGGACCATGCTTTGCAGCCAGAAGAACGAAGCAACCCGCACACCCCGCGTCACCTCCGTGACGGCGTGCAGGCTGGTAGCCGGATAGAGCACCAGATGCCCGGCCGGCAGCTTGACGCGGTGCGAGCCGTAATAGTCTTCGACGATCAATTCGCCACCGTCGTATTCCTCCGGTTCGGACAGAAAGAGCGTCACCGACAGGTCGGTGCGGATACGCGCGCCGCTCAAATGATCGCCGCGCACCGCGTTGTCGACGTGAACGCCGAAATGCTGACCCACGCCGTAACGGTTGAACAGCGGCGGAAAAATCTGCTTCGGGATCGCGGCGGAAACGAACAGCGGATTGGCCACCAGCGCCCTGACGACCGCTTCGCCCAACTGCCGCGCGATATCGCTGTTCGGCGGCAACTGCTCGTTCTTCTTGACTTTCGCCGACTGCGCGCCGGCGGTCGAGCGGCCGTCTTCCCAGTCAGCGGCATCCATCGCCGCGCGAAAGTCCGCAACCTCCACCTTGCTCAATACATCCGGCACACAGATCAACATTGCGTCTGCTTACACATCGAGCGTTGCGGCAAGCAACTTCTTTTCGCACTTTAGAATTAGAATTGCTCTTAGGAGCGCGCCATGAGCATTCCACCGATCAAGCGCCGGGCGAAAGGCAGGCAGTGGAACGCGCACCTCCAGTCAGCGGTATCATGCGCACGCAGCACTACCACAGGCTGAATTTGTAATTCAGGCCCGCGGTTATCATCTGGATCGTGCGATTATTGACGTTGATCGTATCGCCGGCAAAACGCGTAGCCGGGGTGCCGGGCACGGTGAAGGTCTGGTTTTGCAGGCCTATGAAATCATATTCGGCGCGCGCGGACCAATTGCCTGCGAAAGCCCATTCGACGCCCGCGCCTGCGGTCCAGCCGGCGCTACTGGAGTTGCCGGAAACACCGACGGGCGTCCCGCCGGCAGCGAACGAATTGTTGGTCCCACCGACCCACGCGCCGCCGGCCTTGCCGTAGACAAGCAGACGGTCCCACGCAAATCCGACCTTACCCGTCGCCATGGGGATCCAGCGATTGTTGATCGTTCCGGTCGCTGTGCCGGCCCTTAGGTTCGAGGCTGTGAAGGTTGTCGGCGCGTTCGCAAGTCAGTCGAACATCGCTTCTGCGCCGACAACAAGACCGCTAGGGAATTCATAGTTTATGCCGAGCTGACCGCCGCCGATGAAAGAAGCGGGGTTGCTCGAGGAGAAGGTG
>DATMQV010000048.1:0-8671 GCA_035566615.1 Xanthobacteraceae bacterium | reverse complement strand
TGATGGGCGAGCGAAATCTCGCCCGGCCGCGCATGCAGGCCGCCGCCGACCAAGGCCGGCATGCTGGCGGAATGATGCGGCGCCCGGAACGGCCGGCGGTTGGTCAGCGCGCCGCCCTCGATCACGCCGGCAATCGATTGCACCATGGAGACTTCGAGCAGCTCCGCCGGCGCGAGCGGCGGCAGGATGGATGGAAGCCGCGCCGCCAGCATCGATTTGCCGGCGCCCGGCGGCCCGACCATGAGAAGATTGTGGCCGCCGGCGGCGGCCACTTCGAGCGCGCGCTTGGCGCTTTCCTGGCCCTTGATATCGGCTAGATCGGAGGCTGCACCTTTCACCTCCAGGATCTTCGGCTGCGGCCGCGACAGCACCTGCGTGCCCTTGAAGTGGTTGGCGAGCTGGATCAACGAGGCGGCCGCGATGATCTCTATCTCCGGGCTCGCCCAGGCCGCCTCGGGCCCGCATTTGGCCGGGCAGATCAGGCCTTCGCCGCGGGCGTTCGCGCCGATCGCAGCCGGCAGCACGCCCGCCACCGGTGCGATCGAGCCGTCGAGGCCGAGCTCGCCCAGGACCGCGAAGCCGGACAGCGCGTCATGCGGAATGGCGCCGATCGCGGCCATGAGGCCGAGCGCGATCGGCAAATCGTAGTGGCTGCCCTCTTTTGGCAGTCAGCCGGCGCCAGATTGATGGTGATGCGGCGGGCCGGCAGCGCCAGCCCCGATGCGATCATGGCCGACCGCACCCGCTCGCGCGCTTCCGACACGACCTTTTCGGGCAGGCCGACGATGGTGAAAGCCGGCATGCCGGGTGCGACCTGCACCTGGACATCGACGGGCCTGACCTCGATACCTTCGAACGCGACCGTGGTGACCCGCTGGACCATGTGCACCCCCACCTGTGCGGCAGAGTAGCGGAACTTTTTCCGCTCATCAAGAACGTTTAGGGAACAGCGGCCCGGGCCGCGGCCGTCAGCGAATAGTGCTCTACCGCCGCGCCGCCGCCAACAGCTCGCACTTCACGGCGGCGATAATTTCGTCCGACAAGGCCGGGTCGCCCACGGCGCGGGCGAGCGACAACGCGCCCACGAGCCCAGCCATGGCGGCAACCGCCTTGCGCCGGCGGATCGCTTTGGTGCGGCCCGGCACGGACTGCGCCAGAATGTCAATCAGGGGCTCCAGTCCTTCGGCGAAGGCATTGCGCACCGTTTTGCCGCTGCGCGCGGCGTCGTTGCTGAGCGCCGCGAAGCCGCAGCCGCGGCCCGGCTCGTCGCGGTGGCGCGGCGTCAGATAGTGCTGCAGCAAAGCCGCATAGGGATCGTCGGGCGCCTGCGCCACCACGCGCGTCCAGTTTGCCGCCGAGCGCGCCATGGTGCGCCGGCTTGCTTGCGCAACGAGATCGTCCTTCGACGTGAAGTGTCCGTAGAAGCCGCCGTGGGTGAGATCGGCGGCTTTCATAATGTCGGCGACGCCAATGCCGGTAAAGCCCTTGGCGCGGAACAGCGAGGCCGCCGCATCGATGATGCGTTCCCGGTTCGCCGCCGCTTGTTCCCGGCTTACTCGCATGCCTGCATTCCAGCCCTGCGTGCAGATGCCTTACACTTGACAAATTATATGACGACCGTCATCAATCGGCAAGAATAATGATGATCGTCATCTAACGCTATCACTTGACGCTCTTTGGCAGTAACGCTCTGTACAAGGCCGGTACGCAAGCACGGTTCACAGGCGCCATGATTTCATCCCCGCTGGCCGCCGCTCTCGCCCGCCGTAATATCCATTACGGCTGGATCGTCGTTGGCGTCACCTTCCTGACCATGCTGGTGACGGCTGGCGCCATGGGCGCGCCCGGCGTGCTGATCGTTCCGCTGGAACGCGAGTTCGGCTGGGACAATGCGCAGATCTCCTCGGCGCTGGCGCTGCGCCTCTTGCTGTTCGGATTGTTCGGCCCGTTTGCCGCCGCTTTCATGAACCGCTTTGGGCTTCGCCGCGTGATGATCTGCGCGGCGGTATTGATCGCGGGCGGCCTGCTCGCGTCGCTTGCCATGACGCAAGTCTGGCAGCTCATCGTGTTGTGGGGCCTCGTGGTCGGCATCGGCACCGGGCTGACCGCTATCGTTCTCGCCGCCACGGTGGCGACGCGGTGGTTCACCACGCGCCGCGGCCTGGTGGTCGGTCTTTTGTCGGCGAGCTCGGCCACCGGCCAGCTCGTTTTCCTGCCGCTGATTGCGTCGCTGACCGATCATTTCGGCTGGCGGCTGGCGCTGGTTTTTGTGTGCGGCCTGCTCGGGCTCGCTGCGCTGCTCGCCCTCGCGCTGATGCGCGACCGGCCGGGCGATCTCAATCTGCCGCCCTACGGCGAGCGCGAAATCGTACCGCCGCCGCCCGCCGGCGACGGCCTCATCTCGCTTCTATCTGCGCCGATCGAAGCGCTGCGCGATGCATCGCGCGTGCCCCTGTTCTGGGTACTGTTCGCGACGTTCTTTATTTGCGGCTGCAGCACCAACGGCCTGATCCAGACTCATTTCATCACCTTCTGCGGCGACTATGGCTTGCCTGCCGTCACCGCGGCTGGCGTGCTGGCGATGATGGGCGTATTCGATTTTGTCGGCACGATTGGGTCCGGCTGGCTGTCGGATCGCGTCGACAATCGCTGGCTGTTGTTCTGGTACTACGGCTTGCGCGGGCTGTCGTTGCTGTTCCTGCCGTTCACGACGTTCACGTTCTACGGCCTGTCGCTGTTCGCGGTATTCTACGGCCTCGACTGGATCGCAACCGTGCCGCCGACGGTGAAGCTCACCGCCGACCGCTTCGGCCGCGAACGCGCCGGCATCGTGTTCGGCTGGGTGTTCGCCGGCCATCAGATCGGCGCGGCGACCGCAGCACTCGGTGCCGGCTTCTCGCGCACAGCATTCGCGAGCTATCTGCCGGCCTTCTTTGCCGCCGGCGCGCTTTGCATGATTGCCGCCATTCTGGTGCTGACCATCGCCAAGCCCGAGGGCGCGGGATTGGCCGCAGCACCGGCGCCGGCGCGCGGCTAGATGCAGATCTAGCGGGCATTGGCGATCGAAATGTCGTATGATTGCGACGCAACCGATCGCCAGCGTCCCAATCCATGAAAAGCCTTGTCGGCCGATATTGCCGCGCCGGCCTGTTGCCGGCAGCCATTGCGATCCTGACGCTGCTATCGGTGCAGGGTCACAGCCAAACCGCGGCGCCATCCAAAGATACGATCTAGACCGTGCCCGAGGTCGGCGCTTTGCCCGAAGATAGTTACGGCCGCCTGGTGCGGCGTGGCCGTGATCTCATCACCGCGACCTACGCCCACATCGGGCCGGACGTCAGCGATCCGTCGAAGCGCTTTGCCGGCAATAACCTGGCCTGCGGCAACTGCCATCTCGAGGCCGGGACGAAGCGATTTGGGCTGCCGATCTTCGGTCTTTACAACGCGTTTCCACGCTACAGCGCGCGGGCGGGCGCCGAGATCACGATCGAGGAGCGCGTGAATTCCTGCGTGACGCGCAGCATGAACGGCCGCGCCATCCCGAACGACGCGCCTGAAATGGCTGCCTTTGTCGCGTACATCAAATTTCTGTCGTCTGGCGTGCCGCCCGACCAGCGCATTCCCGGTCTCGGCGCCGGAAACATTCCGGAACTTGATCGCGCCGCCAACCCCAAGCGCGGCCGCACGATCTATGTCGCGAAATGCGCCGGCTGCCACAACACCGACGGATCGGGCATCCGCCGCAGTCTGCCGACGACCGATCTCGGTTACCTGGTGCCACCGCTCTGGGGGCCGGATTCGTTCAACGACGGCGCCGGCATGGACCGTCTCATCACCGCGGCGAACTTCGTTCATTCCAACATGCCGCAAGGCGCGGATTATCTGAATCCCGTGCTTTCAACGGTCGACGCCTGGGACGTTGCGGCCTTCGTCGTGTCACAGCCGCGGCCGCACAAATCGGGGCTGGAAAAAGATTTCCCGGATCTCGCGCTAAAACCGGTCGATACGCCGTATGGGCCCTATCTCGACGGCTTTAACGAGACGCAGCACAAATACGGCCCGTTCGCGCCGATCCGCGCAGCGCTGGCGCGATTGAAGCCAAAGAGTGAGTCAGCGCGCTGACCTCTAACGCTTCGCGCGCTTCTCCTCGATCTTGTCCCAGATCAGCGCCGCCACGTCCGGCCCGCCGAGATTCTTGATAGCGCGGATGCCGGTCGGCGATGTGACGTTGATCTCGGTGAGAAAGCCGTCGATCACATCGATCCCGACAAAGAGCAGGCCGCGCTCGCGCAGAGCAGGCCCGAGGCGCGCGCAGATTTCGCGTTCGCGCGCGGTGAGGTCGGTTGCTTTCGGCACGCCGCCGCGCACCATGTTGGAGCGCAGATCGTCGGGCGCCGGCACGCGATTGACGGCGCCGGCGAATTCGCCGTCGACCAGAATGATGCGCTTATCGCCGTCTTTCACCGCCGGCAGGAATTTCTGCACCACCCACGGCTCGCGGAACATCGTGGCGAAGAGATCGTAGAGCGAGCCGAAATTGAGATCCTCGCGCTCCAGCCGGAAGACCGCTTCGCCGCCTTTGCCGTAAAGCGGCTTCATCACGATGTCACCGTGCTCGGCGCGAAATGCCTTGATGGCGTCGAGGTCGCGCGTGATCAGCGTCGGCGGCATCAGTTCGGGAAATTCGGTGACGAAGACCTTTTCCGGCGCGTTGCGCACATGCGCCGGATCGTTGACTACAAGCGTCTTCGGATGAATGCGCTCAAGCATGTGGGTGGTGGAGATATAGGCGAGGTCGAACGGCGGGTCCTGGCGCAACAGCACGACGTCGAACGTGGAAAGGTCGGTCACGCGCGGCTCGCCGAGCGTGAAATGGTCTCCGGGCGCGTCGCGGACCACCAGCGGCCGCACCGCCGCCGATACCTTGCCGTCGGCCAGCGCGAGGCGATCGGGCGTGTAATAGGACAGCGCATGAGCGCGGCGCTGCGCCTCCAGCAGCAACGCGAAAGTCGAATCGCCGCGGATATTGATCCGCTCGATCGGGTCCATTTGTACGGCGACGTTCAGGCGCATGAGGCGATCCGCGAGGCGAGGGGATAACCGTCTAAGCAAATTTCCGCGCCGGTTGCTACCGCGCTGTTGCAGCGCTCACCGAACGCCCCGCATTGGCTCCTCGGGCAGGATTATTTCGGCAAGGATAATCTCTTGCCTCTCGCCAGCAGCCGCATCTCTCCTTCGGTCTCGATGCAATGAACAAGACCGGCTTTTCGGACAAGATCAGAACGCCTCGAGCAAGACACGCCCAGTGCTCTCTCGGATAGTCGGGCGAATATTCCTGCGTGTCGATCGAACAGACGACTGGTCCTTCGCTTCCTTCCCACGGCGCCATGGCGATCGCCGACGTGCATTTCTTGTCCATCGGGATAGTGCATTGGCCTGGTTTACTCTCAAACCCGCAATCAGCGCGTTGTATCGAACGCGTTGGGGATGTGCTGTGGGAGTTTGCCCGGCGTCACCAGGATCACGTCGAAGCGAATCTCTTGTTGCGCGTCGGCGGGGTTGCGGGCAAGCCACAGCTCGGCGGCGGCGACGATCCGTTGCTTTCCACGCCCGGTTACGGCCTCGGCCGCTTCATCGGCGCGTCCGCGCGCTTTCACCTCGACGAAGACCAGCGCCCCGCGGCGGCGCGCGACGATGTCGATTTCGCCGAACGGTGTTTTGAAGCGGCGCGCGAGAATGCGATAGCCCTTGGCGTTTTACTTCGCTTTCGCTATGAGCCGTTTTCGGCGCGTCATCTTCGGGAGTTGAGTCAATGGCAAAAGCGTCGACTGCTCCTAGCGATACCAAGATGAAACGGAAGGATTATGAGAAGGCGCTACGCAAGCTACGGGTCGAGCTTTGCCATTTGCAGGATTGGATAAAAGCGGCAGGGGCCCGGGTCATCGTCGTGTTCGAAGGGCGGGATGCTGCCGGGAAGGGCGGGACGATCAAGGCGATCACCGAACGGGTCAGCCCGCGCGTCTTTCGCGTGGTGGCATTGCCGGCACCGACGGACCGCGAAAAAACGCAGATGTTCATACAGCGCTACATCACGCACTTTCCGGCGGCAGGGGAAATCGTCATCTTCGACCGGAGCTGGTACAACCGCACTGGCGTAGAAAATGTGATGGGCTTTACCAAGCCGCAGGAGGTGGAGCGTTTCCTGAAGCTCTGCCCGGAAGTCGAAAAATACATTGTCGAGGCTGGCATCATTCTAATCAAGTTCTGGCTCGAAGTCGGCAAGGACGAGCAGGAAAGGCGTTTTCGCGCACGCATCAACGATCCGGTGAGGCAGTGGAAGCTTAGTCCGATGGACTTGGAGTCCTTCCGGCGCTGGCGCGCGTGACATGATGTTCAAGGCCAGCGATACCGACTATGCGCCGTGGCATATCGTCAGATCGGACGACAAAAAACGCGCGCGACTCAATTGCATCGCGGCGATGCTCGACTTCATTCCTTATAAAAAGATGCGGCAGTCAAAGGTTAAGCTGCCAAATCGTTCGAACAAGGGTCGTTACGACGATCAAGCCTCTTTGCGTGGCCGCAATATTGTGGTCGAGAGATCCTGATAACGCCGCAATCGTGCCGTGGCTCGAAGTGAGCGCCTTAGCCTTCGGTGTGCATTCAGGAGCTCGATTCGGCGATTGCATCTCTGTGCCAAACAGGCGTGGGCAACCATCCGGTGCCCAAAATAGGCTGGTGCAGATCGCGCGGTTTTTCGGCCGGTGCCTTCGTAATTCATCATGGCGCCGCCCGGCGGCAAGGGCTGCATCGCGAGCATCAGCTGCCCCAACAAGCGGCCTCTCTGCTTCGTCATCGGCGGCCATTGTGCGCGGCTTCTATTGCATTCGGTTCCAGTTCAGTATCTTGGATCCGTCCGCACGCGCCGGGCGATATAACGTCCGGACGCCCGAGTCGTCGATAATAAAAAGTGGATGATAGTTGGCCAATTTAGCGTCTTCTAAAGTGCCAGGCCGCCCATTGTCGAGGATCAGCCAAGCACGGCCCAGATGGGTCGCTGCGACGGCATGGTACTCCTTTCTCCTTGTGTCAAAAACAAGTACGATACGTAAATTGCTGGCCGGCATATCCATTGCCCGTAGCAGCGCATATTTTGTGATCGCATAGTCTTCACAGTCGCCCTCCCCAGACCTCAGCGTGTCAAATGGTGTCGCCCAGTGATCGGGAATGCCATACTTCCTTGCGTCTGTTGTGTACTTAACAGCAAGATTGACCGCACGATTTATCTGGTTGAGTCGGACTTGCCCTTCGTACTCTAAGGCCATCTTGATTATATCGTGGAATTTCATAGCTCCATCGGACGAACATTTATCTGGCGTCTCAGAACAGAGGGATATAGTTTGCAACTCATCTCGAATAGCAGCCGCAACCGGCCCCCATTTTTGCGAAAGGTGGCCTGCTGGTGTCTTGACGCTCCTTGTATGGAACGGTTCTTCTGAGTGAACACTTGCGTTATTCTGTGTAGCCCTATTTGTTTCTTTTGCGCGAGCACGGTCGCCGAACAGACTACACAGGCATGCGCTGATTAGGACCACAGCCACAAGAAAAGGAATTTGGTGATCGATCTTCCTCCCTTTAGCGGCCATTATTGTCTCCTTCCCAGATCCAACTATGCTTTTCGGCGCGGATGTTCGCCGCGCGCAAAGTCGCGACCATGTTTTTCAGTTAGCCTGGCTGCCGCATCCCTTGCGTCGCAAAGGAACCAGCTTCAAGTCGCGCTCATATCGCCGCTCTGTTAAAATGTTGCGGCGAGCGGATAACCGCTGAAGTGACGTACGGTCGTGCATACCGTGGTGTCGTGCATACCGTGGTGTGGCGCGAGGCCGGTGCGCCAAAGACCGCCATAATGCCGTCGCCAGCAAAACTCCGCACCGACGCCCTGCTCATTTACGGCGTTCTCCGTCAGCTTCGCGAGCCTACGCACAAGGTTTTAGGCGGCTTCATCCTCCGATTGCTCCGAAAGGCCCGTGAAGCCAACCATGTCGGCGAAGAGGACAGAACCTGTCGGCGCTCGGACCGCCATGCTTCGAGCCAGCGCCTTACCCTTTAGTGTTGCATTCAGGAGCTCGATAACAGGCGGTTCAAGCAAACTTGTCGCCATATGGCTCGAAGTCAAGGCGGACCATTTGGCTGCCTTGATGGGGACAAAGTTCTTGAGTGCGGTATGCCATGCTGCGTCTCAGCTTCTCATGTGACGTTGGCCCTAACTGTGCTGGATTATCGATGGCCGCTTCGACGGCAAACGCATCGCGAGCCGCCATCGACTATGAACTGTGAGGCATTTGCCTGGGGGAGGCAGTGTGGTCTCATGGGCAACGTGCTGCTTGCGTGCCGTTTGGCCTTTACAGGTCTACTCACCGCCGCTGCCGCCCTTGGCATAGTAACCTTGGCGGCTCAGGCCGACACGCTCGAATGGGCCCTGGTGCAGGCCTATCAGAATAATCCGTCGCTGAACGCGCAGCGGGCCTCGTTGCGCGCGACCGACGAAAATGTGCCACAAGCTTTGTCGGGTTATCGCCCGAAGCTCAGCCTCACCGCCGCCGGCGGCTACAACTATCAAAGCTCGACGTCGGTATTTCCGCTCGGCGGCGCGCTTGTGACGAGCCCATTC
>DATMQV010000047.1:0-3884 GCA_035566615.1 Xanthobacteraceae bacterium | reverse complement strand
TGATAAAGTTCGTAGCCGCGCTTGGGATCGTAATATTTGTTCGGAAAGTCGACCCAAAGCGATTTGTAGTCCTTGTGATTCTCCGGCAAATGCACATAGGGCATGAAGTGCATGAAATCGAAACGGACAGTGCCGCTCATGGTGACCTCCCTAAGCGACGCCGAAGCAGCCGTCGCTCGAAATTTGTGATTCCGACCAGCCTGCGCTCCCTGCTGCGACACACGGAGCTATCAGTTGCTGTCAGCGATTTGTGCGAGTCATACCCGCTCCGTCCCGGCCGCGCAAACTTCGGTGCCCGATTGAGCTTGCCGTTTAAAAGCATGCGTCGGGCCCATCGCGACGCGCCGGAAAAATTGCATTCAGAGTCGCGGCGAACGTCGCATCAGTCGCCGCTACCAATTCAAACGGCGCCCCATGATACGTGAGCAGGTAGCGGTACGACACCGGCTGCGCCTTCACGGCCTCCCCTCCCTCACCGACAGTGCGTGAACCGCGCCCCAATGGGCGTTCTGTTGATGCGCCACAGTCTAAATGAAGGCGATTGTCTCTGGGAGGCGCGCATTTTTTCCCGCGCGTCCTATTATTTTAGAAACAGCGCCTTCCTGGAAACTATGCGCCTTCTAAAAAGCGCGGCGGCGATCCGGCGGGCGCGCCGCCGCGCGAACGCTTCGCGGCGACACGCCGAATTCCTTTTTGAAGCAAGTCGCGAAGGAACTTTGATTGGCAAAGCCGTTGCGGATGGCAATTTCCGAAATCGACCGTTGGTGCAGCCTATCGTCGGAAAGATCCTCCCGCGCACGCTGGAGCCGCTTGGCACGAATGTGCGTGCTCACAGACGTTTCCGACGACTCGAAGACACGGTGGAGATAGCGCGTCGAGACGCCGATTGCAGCGGCGACCATGGCGGGATCGAGAGCCGCATCGCTGATGCGGCGATCGATGTAGGCGAGCGCACGCCTGCGCACGGCGGCTTGCGCAAGCGACGGTCCTTCCGGCATATCTGTCGGGGCGGCCTCGAAGGCAAGCGCCAGGATGTCCAGTATCTGCGTTGCCAGGTAGGCGGCGCCCTGCTCGCCCGCTTCGCTGGCGTTTTGCACGAGCGAAGCAATCATATCGGCGGCGATACTCCCCATTCCGGGGCCGATCGGGCGGGCCACGGCGCAATGTGAGTGAATGTCCTTGAACTTCGATCTGAGAACGACCTCGGGAGCTTTCAAGAAAAACGTGTCGGTCACGCCTGCATGTTTGAGGACGTAGGGCGAGGCCAAATCCACCAGCGAACAACTGTTGGCGTCGAGCAGCGCTTCGCGGCCGAATTGCTCCAGCGTCATCGGCCCTTTCTTGACGAACAAGAAAACGCAGCTTTGGCGCACGTCTCTGGCGATATGCCGGCGCCTGCGGCTGGCGATCTCGTAGTCGGCGATCACGTGCGTCAGGTCGAGATCGTCGAGCAGGGAATGCGTGATCTCGCCCTGGAATTCAGGCACGCCGCGAACCTCCACGTCCATCGAGGCGTATAATTGACTAACGACGGCCTCCCAGGCGCGCCGCTTGTCTCCGCCGAATGTTCGACTGGAGTAAACCGCGTTCATGGGTCCTCCCTGGTCCCTCATGTCCGCAAGTAGACGGACGGAGGGCACTGTTGGCGCCCCCGTATATCGTGCTCGCAAAATTATAGACTTTTATGCCTTGCCAGCGCTAGGCGTGCCAATCGCACCAAAGGCCCAGCCGGCCCTTGCCGAGGGCGTGCCGGAGCCATCCGCGCCGGCGGGAACTCACGGGCCGCAGGTGTCATTGTTGCAGCGGGGCCGTGGTTTTGCCGCGACGATGTCAGGGTGCCCGCCCCAATTCGCTTGAATAGTCTCCGCGCAAGCACCCCCAAGGGATCGTTGGGGGGCCGTCGATCGCTCAAATAAGCGGCGTGATGTTGTTCTCGACCCCGAGCAGCGCCTTGCCCAAGAGTTCGTAGCCGATCGGCGGCAGCACAACAGCGTGCCGTGACGCAACCGCCGCATCACGCCAGATGCGCTGCAGCGGGCTGACGTCGGCAAAACCTGCGGAGCCGTGCGCGAACAACAACTTATCGATGGCTTGGGTGATTTTCTCGACCACATAGCCGGTATCGGCACGCACCCGCGCACGCGTCAGCATATCCGGATAAACGCCGCGCACCGCGGCCGTATCGACATCGTCGGCCGCGCGATAGGCGTGGAAATGCGCGGTGTCGATCATCATCGCGGCTTCCGCGAGTTGCAGTTGGAATGCCACCGACGCGCTTTGCTTCTCGAAGAAGGTGTAGGCGATGGTGCGGGAATTGGCTTTCTGCCGGACGAATTCAAGCGCCGCGCGGCCGAGCCCGAGGATCGGCCCCACCAGAATAATCGCCAGGAGCGGGATGAAGGCGGATCGATAGAACGCCTCCTGGCTTCGCATTTCGGTCGGGTAATCGCCTTCGATGGCGCGCGGCACCGACAGGACCCGGTAGCTCGGCACGAAGGCATTGTTCGCCTTGAGCGAAATACTGCCGCTCGACTTCATCCCGGCGACGAACCAGGTATCGACCTGCTCGAGGTCCGACATCGGGAACAGCGCAAGGCCTTGGTCGATCGCTTCGCCGGCATCATTGACGATCGGCATGCCAAGCACTGCCCATTGCGAGTGCCAGCCGCCGGAATTGTAGTGCCACTGGCCGGTGACGCGATAACCGCCATCCGCCTTGGTCACCGTCGCCGTCGGGTTGAGCACGCCGGAGATGCGGACATCGGGATCGACCCCGAAAATCTCGTCCTGCGCTTTGACCGGGAACAGGCTGGTCAGCCAGCAGCAAACGTTGTTGAGATTAACGACCCAGGCAGTGCCGCCGTCAGCCTCGGCGACCGCCGAACTCACGTCGAGCATGGCGCGGGTATTCATCTCCCAGCCGCCGTAGCGCTTCGGCGTGCACACCTTGAACAGGCCGGCTTTGCGCACGGCCTCGATCGATTCTTCGACCACCCGCCGGTTAGATTCGCCGAGCGGCCCGTTTTTGCTCAGCAACGGCTTGAGCTCGCGGGTTCGGGCGACAAGCTCCTCGACGGTCGGCGCCGCGACGCTACGAACATTCGCGATTTTATTCATGACATACTCCCTCCCGCGTAACGCGCATTGCACCGCGCGCTTATTGGTCCTGCACGACGCCTTGACGCTGCGCGTCGCGCAGCGGCGGCGAACTCACCAGAATATCCGTCGTCCTTTTGAGGTGATCGTCGATCAGCCGGCACGCGAGCTCGGCGTCACGCGTCAGACATGCATCCAGAATGGCTTTGTGCTCCGCATCGACATCGCGATCTTCACGGCCGAGCGCGAAGGAGAGATGCCGGTAACGCTCGCTCTGGGCATAGAGCATGGTCCGCAAATTGAGCAGCCATGGGCTGTCGCAACCAGAGGCGAGCGCGGCGTGAAAGGTGGTGTGTGCGGCGACCCATCCGTCATTCAATCTGGACGCCGTGTCGGCAACAACGATCGGAATGCGATGGAGCCGGTGGTAAGCCGCAACGATCGACGTCTCCCATTCCACGTCGCCATGCGCGATCGCCGAACGCAGGCACATCTGCTCGATCGCGATGCGCGTTCGGGTCAGATCCTTCAGATCCGCAATGGAAACCGGGGCCACCGAGTAGCCTTTTTGCGCGGCGGCTATCGTCCACTTTTCGGCCGACAGCCGCGACAGCGCCTCGCGCACCGCGCCGGGGCTCATTTGCAGCCTGGCCGCCACGTCGCTGATCGTGATCTTGGCGCCGGGCGCAAGCCGGCAATCAAGAATTTCCGCAAGCAACGCCTCGTAGGCTTGGTCGGCCTGGGTTGCTGCGCGATCGATGCCGGCGAGCTTGATCATCCTCATGCCG
>DATMQV010000046.1:0-5135 GCA_035566615.1 Xanthobacteraceae bacterium | reverse complement strand
GGAGGCGCCACCATCCCGGTAGGTCCTCGAGATCAGCGCGGCCCGCTCGGCGATTTCGTGACGCGACAGACCTTGGAGCCTGGCGTCGAGCGCGGCTTTCAATTCGGCGGGGAGGGCGGGAGGGATCATCTGTCCGTTGTTATGCCCCGATGCCAAACCCTGTCATTGCGAGCCAAACGGGTCGCCCGAATGCGCGGGCCGATGACCGGCTCCGCGAAGCACTCCATATCGCCGCTCGCGCGGGTCCGGGCAGGTCTGGATTGCTTCGGAGCTCACGTTCCCCGCAATGACGTTCCGAAAATATCGCAGCTCACGCCACGTTCTGGTCGAGAATTCTCACGGCGTCTTCGAGATCGACCGAGACCAGCTGCGACACGCCGCGCTCGGCCATCGTGACGCCGAACAGCCGATTCATGCGCGCCATTGTGATCGGATTGTGCGTAATGATGATGAAGCGGGTTTCGGTGGTTGCGGTCATCTCGTGCAGCAGGTTGCAGAACCGCTCCACGTTGTGATCGTCAAGCGGCGCGTCGACCTCGTCCAGCACGCAGATCGGCGAAGGGTTGGTGAGGAACACGGCAAAGATCAAGGCAAGCGCCGTCAGCGCCTGTTCGCCACCGGACAACAGCGACAATGTCTGCGGTTTCTTGCCGGGCGGCTTTGCGATGATCTCAAGTCCCGCTTCCAGCGGATCGTCGCTTTCGATCAGATGGAGCGCGGCTTCGCCGCCGCCGAACAGCTCGGCGAACAGCCGCCGGAAGTGGCCGTTGACGGTTGCGAACGAGGCCAGCAGCCGCTCGCGCGCCTCGCGGTTGAGGCTCTGGATGCCCTGACGCAACCGCTTGATGGCCTCCACCAGATCGTCGCGCTCCGTGGTCAGCGTGGTGTGTTGGGCTTCGACCTCGCGCAATTCTTCCTCGGCGCGCAAATTGACCGCGCCGAGCCGCTCGCGGTCGCGGCGAAGCTTTTCAAGATTTTCCTCGATCTCGGCCAGCGGCGGCAATTCTGTACCCGGCGCGATCTCGGCGAGGCCGGCTACCGCCTGCGGCTCGACTTCGAGCATGTCGTGGATTTCGCGTTCAATGTCGATCAGGCGGCGCTTGGCACCATCCAGGCGTTCCTCGGCACGAGCGCAGGCCTCGCGCGCGCTGGAGAGTGCCTCAAGCGAGAGCTTGGCGGCGCGGTCGGTTTCCGCCATCAGGTTTTCGGCCGCCGCCAGCGCATCGGCTGCGACGCGGCGGGCGCCTTCAGCCGACTCGATTTCGTTGATCAGCGCGCGGCGTTTTTCTGCAAATATCGCAGGCGCGTTTTCAAGCTCCACGCGTTCGGCCGTGACCTCGGTGATTCGAGCTTCGATGGTTTCGATCTGCGAGGTGGCGCCAGCCTTTCGGTTTTGCCATTCGTTACGTTCGGCCGTGATCGCCTGCAACCGACGGTCGGCAAGCTCGGCTTCCCGCGCCAGCGCCTGTGCTTCGGCTCGCACCTGCGCGGCGACGTGGCGGCTGCCTTCGATCGCGGTCCGGACCTCCGCAAGCCTGGTCTCGGTGGGAAGGCTTGGCGGCATTTCCGCCAGTGCGGCGTTCGCGGTGGCGTGCGCGCCCTCGGCCTCGCTGCGGTCGGCTGAGAGGCGGGTGCGGGCTTCGGTCAAGGCCGATTTGCGCGCGGCGTGGCGATTGATTTCGCGTTCGGTCGCGGCGTGACGTTCGCGCGCACCATCCGCCTCGCGCTGGGCGGCGCGCCAGGCTTCGCGCGCCGATGTCTCCGCGGCCGAGGCCGCCTTGAGCTCGGCCTCGGCGGTCTCGAGCGCGTGCCGCCTGGCGGCCGCATCGGTGCGCGCCTGCTCCAATTCGTTCTCGATATCAACGAGCCGCGCCCGCTCGGCAAGTCGGCGCGCGGCACCGGTCGGCGCATGTGCAGCCGCGACGAAGCCGTCCCAGCGCCAGACATCGCCTTCGCGCGAGACCAGCCGCTGGCCGGTCTTGAGCTGCGACACGAGCTCCGCGCCGCGATCGCGCGTGACGATGCCGATCTGCGCCAGACGCCGCTTCAGCTCGATCGGCGCCTGCACGTGGGCGGCGAGCGGCTCGACGCCCTCCGGCAGGGCGGGATCGGTTTCGCTCGTCCCGGCATCGGTCCAGCGCATCGGCGCCGACGGATCGACGGGGGCATCGAGATCGTCGCCAAGCGCGGCACCAAGCGCCTTCTCATAACCCTTGGCAACGGTGATGCCGTCGATGATCGGCGGCCAAAGATTCTTGGTTTCGCCGTTGACGAGCTTCGAGATCGTGCGCGCCTCGGTCTCGAGTCGTTGGACACGCTTGTCGGCCTCGTTCAGCGGCGCGCGGGCCGCGTCCAGCCGCGCTCGAGCGGCCGCATGGTCGGCTTCGCTGGCCTGACTTGCGCTTTCGCGGCTTGCGAGACTTTGTTGGGCTGCTTCCATGCCCGCGGTTAGCGCCGCAAGGTCGCCCACCGCGCTTGTCTCTTCCAAAAGCTTCCGTTCGTCGCGTTCGACATTTGCGATGTCCTGATCGAGCCGCGCGAGGCGGTCGCGGTGGCTGCGAACGCTGCCCTCGAGCTGGTTGCGCCTGGCGGCAAGATCGGCAAGCGCGGTGGTCAGCTCGGCGAACAATTGCTCGGCGGCCGCCAGCGTGGCCTCGGCTTCGGACACGCGTTCATCGACGCCGCTGCGTTTTTCGACACCCGACCTGATCTCGTCCCTCAACTCGGTGTCTTCGGTGTCGAGCCGCTGCAGCGCTACCGCCGCGTCCGCGGCCTGCTGCTGCTCGCGCGCAATGTCGGCCGAAAATTGCGTCAGCCGGCGGTCGAGTTCGGCGACCCGCTCCCTGGCGCGTTCTTCCTCGCGGTCGAGGGTTTCGCGCGCATTGGTGAGGCGCTGCAGCCCGGCCGCAGCGCGGACCTCGGCTTCCCGTAGCGCCGGCAATTCGGCGGCGCGCACGGCCTGCAAGCGGGCTGCCTCGGCCTGCTCGCGGGTACGTTCGGCCATCTCGCGCACTGCCAGGTCGTGGGCTGCGGTTGTGTCCGCAACGCCGGCATGGGCTTCCATCCAGCGCAGGTGGAAAAGCAGCGCCTCGGCTTTTCGAACCTTGGCGGCAACCTCGCGATAGCGGATGGCCTGCCGAGCCTGCTTTTTCAGGCCGTCGATTTGTCCGGCAAGTTGGCCGATGACGTCCTCGACGCGGGTGAGGTTGGTTTCGGCCGCCTTCAGGCGCAGCTCGGCCTCGTGGCGGCGGGCATGAAGCCCCGCGACGCCTGCGGCGTCCTCGAGCACGCGTCGGCGCTGCTCGGGCTTGGCCTGAATGATCTCGCCGATCTTGCCCTGATGCACCAGCGCCGGCGAGCGCGCGCCGGTCGCGGCGTCGGCAAACAGAAGCTGAACGTCGCGTGCGCGGACATCGCGGCCGTTGATGCGGTAGACCGAACCTGCCTCGCGTTCGATGCGGCGGGATATTTCGAGGATCTCCCGATCGTTGATCGAAGCCGGCGCGGTGCGATCGGAATTATCGATCGTCATCATCACCTCGGCATGGTTGCGCGACGGGCGGTTGCCGGAACCGGCAAAAATCACGGCGTCCATGTCGGCGGCGCGCAATGATTTATGCGACGTCTCACCCATCGCCCAGCGCAAGGCCTCGACAAGGTTGGATTTGCCGCAACCGTTCGGGCCCACCACCCCGGTGAGGCCGGGTTCGATCACGAAATCAGTCGGTTCAACGAAAGACTTGAAACCGTGGAGGCGCAGACGGGTCAGTTTCATTTGGCACAGTTTCTCTGTTGGCAGGGCGCGAATCTCCCTGCCGGGACAATACCATAGAAGGCAATTTCGGTGTGGGGGGCGAATAGCTCCCGGCGGCTTGATGAGCCGACAATGGCGAGGCCGGAGCTCAAGGGCAACCGGCGCCGGCCAATTTTCCCAAGGGATTTATGAGGGATTTCCTGAGAATTTTGCTTGGCTTAGACGGCGTTTTCAGTTCCGGCCTGGAACCCTGAAAGCGAATCAGCTCTTGAGCAGCGCCTTGATGCGTTTGTCGAATTCCTCAAACGAGGTCTCACCTTTGATCTTCTCGCCATTGACGAAGAAAGTCGGCGTCGAATCGACCTTCAGCACCTCTGAGGCGAATTTCTGATCGGCCACAATCTTGTCGAGCAGCGACTGGTCCTTCAGGCATGCCTCGACCTGCTGCTGGCTAAGGCCTGCCTGCTTGCCGATCCGGGTCAATGCTTCGGTGGTGTTCTTCGTGACCCATTCGCCCTGCTGTTTGAACAGCAGGTCGGTGACCGCAAAATACTTTCCGGAATCGTCCCTGGCGATGCAGCGCGACAGCATCGAACCGGCGGCAGCCTTGATGTCGAGCGGGAATTCCCGAAAAACGTAACGGATCTTGCCGGTGTCGATATAGGCCGCCTTGATCTTCGGAAATACGTTTTCGTTGAACGCTGCGCAATGCGGGCAGGTCATCGACGCATATTCGGTGATCGTCACCGGTGCGTTTGCCGGCCCGAGTGCCATGTCCGGCAGCGACATGGGTTTGGCCACATCGGCCGCCCCCTGGGCTTTGGCTCCCGCGATCAGGCGCAGGGGAGAAATCCCCGCCAGGGCAGCAAGTCCGGCCAGCGACAGGAAGGCGGTCAAGGCACGACGCGTGATGATCAAAGTCTGCTCCCGAATTAGCGTTTCACGCTGAAATAAAAGCGCGATGAAAGCCGTTGGCTATCGTGAAACCGGCAATGTGGCAATGGCGCGTCGCCGTTGCCGGACTTGGCGGCAGGCTCAATTTCGCTTGATCGAGGCACCCAGCCGCGCGAGCGCAGCCCGCAACTCATCGTCCTCGACCGAGGATAGGGTCCTTTCGACCTCCTCAACCTTTCTGGCGTCCGGCCCGTGCGCAGATGTGCTCCGCTGGCGGCGCAAGAGCGGTCCTTGCCGCAGCGCCAGTCGACCCACCGCACTCCAGCCAAAGAAACGATTGACGCGCTCCAGGATAACCTCGGAGCTGTGCTGGATTTCGAGCGCCATCGGGCCTTCGACGCGCAGAACCAGCGTCGCGGGCTCCAGAGGTTGTCCTTCCACTGGCCGCGGCCACTGCATTTTGAGCGGCTCGCAGTGGGCCGCTATG
>DATMQV010000045.1:0-4178 GCA_035566615.1 Xanthobacteraceae bacterium | reverse complement strand
GCCAACGCCGAAGATCTGACGGATGACGCACTGGCGCTGGTTTTTGCGCGCTTCGGCACGTTGGATTTTTTCATCCTCGGTACTGGCAGCGTGCACAGGAACATGCCGGCTTCGCTTCATGCGCGCTTCCGCGAAGCGCATATTTCGCTCGACACGATGACCACCGGACCGGCCGTGCGCACTTACAACGTTATGCTGATGGAGAGCCGCCGGATCGGCGCGGGCCTGATCGCGATCGATTGATGCTAGGGTCCGGCCATGCAGGATGCATTCGCTTATTGCGCCGAGCTTGTCCGGAGCGCCGACCGGGATCGCTTTATCGCTTCGCTGTTTGCTCCGGCCGAGCGGCGCGGCGCACTACACGCGCTCTACGCCTTTAGCGCCGAGATTGCGCGCGTTCGTGAGGTTGCACACACCGCCTTGCCAGGTGAAATCCGCATGCAATGGTGGACCGATGTGGTCAATCGCGAGCGCGACGGCGAGGCGAGCGCCAATCCGATTGCCGCAGCATTGCTCGCCTCGATGGAGCAGCATCATCTCCGCCGCGAAGTATTGCTCGGTCTGATCGAAGCACGGCGGTTCGATCTCTACGAAGATCCGACGGGGACGCTGGACGATTTGGAAGCTTACCTGCGGCGTACGTCGTCGTCGGTCATCTCGCTCGCGGCGCTCATCCTGGCCGGTGCGGAATTCGAGGCAGTGGCTGCGCCGGCCGGCATCGCCTCAGGTCTTGGCCAAATTCTTCGCGCCTTCCCAGTTCATGTCGCACGGCGCCAACTCTACCTCCCCACGGAAGTTTTGGAGCGGCATCAGGTGCGCTTGCACGATGTATTTGCTGGACGCTCTTCGCCGGGGCTTGTGGCCGCGTTCGCCGAGTTGCGCAATATCGCACGCTGCCATCTGATGATGACACGGCAAGGACTAGAGGAACTGCCGCACGAAGCCATTCCGGCTTTGCTGCCGCTTGCTGTGGTCCGCCCTTGGCTCGACCGATCGGAGCGCGGAGATCCTTTCGCGCCGATCGAGCTTGCGCCCTGGCGGCGGCAGTGGCTGATCTGGCGTGCGGCCCGCAATCCGGCGCGGATCGCGGGCTGAGAGCATGATCCGGAAAAGTGGACGCCGGTTTTCCGAGCAGATCATGCTCCACTAAAATCCAACCGCGGCGTTAGAATGCGAAGCGATCGCGCAGATTGCGCCGTCCTGAAACGATGTGGGCGACGAGCGCGCGCTCGCTATCGGTCTTGACCAGCGATCCGATCAGATCGAGCTGGTTCAGCGCGACGAGCTCGAGAATTTCATTGCGCACTTCGCCTTGCGCATCGCGAGGCAGGGCGTCGACGATTTACAGATGCTCGGGGCCGATACTGCCGAGAAAATCGCTGAGCTCGCGATCGTCGGCGCTACCCTCGACGAAGGCATAGAGGCCGGTGCCCGAGCGCCGGTCGGGAAAGGCGACAATCGCAACGTCGCGGACGCCCGGGTGGGTTCGCAGACGTTCGGCGATGGCCGGGGCTTCGCGGATGAAACGCATGCCGCGGCCTTCCCGATCGGTCACGTTGAGCCCGCGCGTGATCGCGTAATAGACCTTCTTGCCGGTCGCCATCCAAACCCGCGTCAGCAGGCTCTTGCGCGCGAGGACGCGGCGCTCTGCCGGCGTGAGCGCTTCCGGCGCGTAGCGGCGCTTGTGCTTGAGCAGATGGCGCAAATCCTCGTAGCGCGCGATGCGGAAGAGGGCGCTGCGGCGATGCGCAAAACAAGACGCCAACTGGAAATCGGTGACATAGGCGCGGCCATCGGCGTAGAGCCAATTCTGCTCCTTGGCGAGATCGTTATGCGTGACACCGGCGCGATGAAGCTTGCGCAAGGCCGCCTTGGCGGAACGAAAATAACCGATATCGCCTTGCGGCTTGGCGATATGCAGCGGCACGCCGGCGATCCAGCGCCGCACCAGCATGCGGCGTTCGGCATGAAGAAGGCGTGGCCCCACATCGAGCGTGGCAGCCTGCGTCAGCGCGCGGCGCTCGCGCCGGAACAGAAGGTGCGCGAGCGCCTTGCTCCACCAGGGCACCTCGTCGATGCGCCGGAGCACTGCTTCGACCTCACCGTCCTCGGTGCGGAAATACCCGCGCTCTATGGTGGAGAAGACGTCGCGCTTGAGCACGACCTCGCCCCGCCAGCGTCCGTCTAATACGCTCACAGCCCCGGCCTCGACCATGCCTGTGTCTAGAGCATGATCCGAAAAAGTGGAAGCCGGTTTTCTGAAAAGATCATGCTCAAACAAAAAGTTAGAGCAGGATGTCGATCCAACGAAAACTCAGCCCCGTCTAAAACAATGCCGATTCATTCCGCTGCATCATGCATGGTGCCGCCGATCCAGGCATCGAGATCGGCAAGTGCGCGTGCGCTCAGCGCCTGCTTTTGGGCGCCGCGCGCGGTCTTTCGGCCAAGTGGCGGGAACAAGCCGAAATTGACGTTCATGGGCTGAAACGAGCGAGCACCGGCATCGATCGTCTCGATATGGCCCCCGGTAATGTGGCCGAGAAGCGCGCCGAACGCGGTCGTGGGCGGCGGCAAGGACGGCCGCTCGCCCAATCGTTCAGCGGCGGCGAAGCGGCCGGCGAGCAATCCGATCGCCGCCGATTCCACATAGCCCTCGCAGCCAGTGATTTGTCCGGCAAAGCGCAGCCGCTGATCGGCTTTGAGCCGCAGCGTCTCGTCGAGAAGCTTCGGCGAATTGAGAAACGTGTTGCGGTGCAGCCCGCCGAGCCGCGCGAACTCGGCATCGGCAAGGCCCGGGATTGTGCGGAAGATTCGCACTTGCTCGCTGTGCTTCAGCTTGGTCTGGAAACCGACCATGTTGAACAGCGTGCCGAGCTTGTTGTCTTGGCGTAATTGCACGACCGCATAAGGCTTGACGTTCGGCTTATGCGCGTCGGTCAACCCGAACGGCTTCATCGGCCCATGGCGCAGCGTCTCGCGTCCGCGCTCGGCCATGATCTCGATCGGCAGGCAGCCGTCGAAATAAGGCGTATCTGTTTCGAACTCGCGGAATGCGATCTTTTCGCCGCTGAGCACCGCGTCGACGAAGATGTCGTATTGGTCGCGGGTGAGCGGACAATTGATGTAATCGGCGCCGGAGCCGCCCGGGCCCGCTTTATCGTAGCGCGACTGAAACCACGCGATGTCGAAGTCGATCGAATCGCGATGAACGATCGGCGCGATGGCGTCAAAGAAAGCGAGCGCGGCTTCACCGCTGAGGCTGCGGATCGTTTCGGCCAGCGGCTCGGATGTCAGCGGACCGGTCGCGATGATGACGGTGTCCCAGTCCGGCGCGGGCTCGAAGATTTCTTCACGCTGGATTTCGATCAGCGGTTCGCGTTCCAGGGCCGCGCCGATCGCCGCGGAAAATCCATCGCGGTCGACCGCGAGCGCCCCTCCGGCGGGCAGCTTGTGGTCGTCCGCCGCGCCCATGACGAGGGAGGAAAGCCGCCGCATCTCGGCATGGAGGAGACCGATGGCGCTTCCCTGCGCATCGTCGGACCGGAACGAGTTGGAACAAACGAGCTCGGCAAATCCGGCCGTTTTGTGTACGGCGGTCGAGCGAACCGGCCGCATTTCATGCAAGACCACGGGCACCCCTCGGCGCGCGATCTGCCAGGCCGCTTCGGAACCGGCAAGCCCACCACCAACAACATGAATAGGTTTTATCGGCATTTGTTTGTCGCTCGGTACGCTTTCGGCACGGTTATCTGTGCCACGGCTCAGATATCAGCGGCATCACGCAGATAGTCAGGCGAGTGGTGACCGTACGTCGCTTCGAGCATCCGCACAGTCATACCGAGATAGCCAGCGGCCTGCCAGGGAGGTACGCCTTTCTGCACCATCCACGTCGCGCGTGTGTGTCTAAGGATGTGAGGGTGTAGCCAAGGAAGACCAGCGCGGCGCTTCGCATTGTCCCATGCCGTGTGCGGATCCTTCACGGGACGGCCGTCATAATGGACAACATGTTTGGCACGGCCAGCATCAGCACGCTTCCATCGTCGCAGGAAGTGCATCAGCTTCCGTGGAATGGGTATTGGTGGGGTGCGCTTGCTCGCAGTCTCGCTGGTGCCAGGTGCTCGCCGTCGCATGGTGCCGCGCTGTAGGTCGAGCCATGACCATTCCAGACGGAGGATGAC
>DATMQV010000044.1:0-12228 GCA_035566615.1 Xanthobacteraceae bacterium | reverse complement strand
CCTTCGCTGAGAGACTTCGCCATGACCAAGACCAGCGCCGGCAATTTTTTCGAGGATTTTCGTCTCGGCCAGACCATCCGCCACGCCACGCCGCGCACCCTGACCGGTGGCGACGTTTCGCTGTACACGGCGCTGTTCGGCGGGCGCTTCGCGGTGCAATCGTCGGCGGCCTTTGCCAAGGCGATAGGCTATCCGGACTGGCCGATCGACGACCTGCTGGTGTTCCACATCGTGTTCGGCAAAACGGTGCCGGACGTCTCGCTCAACGCGGTGGCCAACCTCGGCTACGCCGGGATGCAGTTCCTGGCGCCGGTGTTCATCGGCGACACCCTCAGCGCGACCTCCGAGGTGATCGGACTCAAGGAGAACTCCAACCGCAAAACCGGCATCGTCTATGTCCGCACCCGCGGCGTGAAGCAGGACGGCACCGCGGTGCTCGAATACGTGCGCTGGGTGATGGTGCGAAAGCGCGACGAGAGCGCCTCCGCCCCGGGAGACCATGTGCCGCGGCTGCCGACCGTGGTCGAGCCGAAGTTATTGGGCGGCGCCTGCCCACCGATCGACAGCAAGGCCTATGACGTGGCGCTGGCCGGAAGCCCGCACCGCTTCAGCGATTATGCGGTGGGCGAGAAGATCGACCACGTCGACGGCATCACCGTCGAGGAGGCCGAGCACCAGACCGCGACACGGCTCTATCAGAACACCGCGCGCATCCACTTCGATCAGTTCTCCGCGGCGCAGGGCCGCTTCGGACGCCGGCTGATCTACGGCGGGCACGTGATCTCGCTCGCCCGCGCCATCTCGTTCAACGGGCTCGCCAACGCATTCCACATCGCCGCCATCAATGGCGGCCGCCACGTCGCGCCGCTGTTTGCCGGCGGCACGGTGTTCGCGTGGTCGGAAGTGCTGGCGAAGGCGGAATTGCCGGGCCGCGAGGATGTCGGCGCCTTGCGGCTGCGCACGGTCGCGACCTGCGACCAGCCGTGCGCGGACTTTCCCTACAAGACCGGCGACGAATACGATCCAGCGGTGCTGCTCGATCTCGATTACTGGGTCCTGATCCCGCGCTGAGGCTATGAACTGATCGGCACGGGACAACGCGACCGACTGTTGTTCTTACATTGCTATTTAGGTCGTAGGGGCGGCGGCTCCCGGATGGGGTCGATAATCATGGCCTGGCTCAGGCCACCGTGGAACACGACGACCTGCAGTGTTGGTCCTTCACGCGAAAGATTCTCGACTCGATACCGCGCAAAGCGCAAGTCGGAGGCGCCCGTGTCGTCGAGCGCTGTGAGCCGCAGGGACTCGGCGACGATTACGACGAAATCATCGCGACTGGCTCGCGGTTCGCCGAACGCGACGCTGCAGTACTTGATGCCTTTCGGGGCGCTCCCCGTTCCGACCGTATAGGAGCGATCGTCGCGGTTGACCCGCCACATTCCGTCTACCCATTCGGGTTTGGATTCGGGAAAACGCGGATCGACCATCGACTTCCAGTTGTGCTCTGCAGCCAGCCGCGAGACCGCGGCAAGATCATCGAGTGCGTTCTGACAAACGGCGAGGAAGAAACGAGCATCTTTCTCGGCGGCGGTGGCGGCTGTGTCAGTCGCGCCGGTCGGCCCGCTCATCGCCGCAAGCGCCAGGGCGAACGCCAGACTGGCCGCAACAAACCAGCTGCGCGGCCAGTTGGCGCGCCCGCCGATCAAGGTTTGATCTCTTTGAGCGCTGCGGCGAATTGCTGGTTCTCGGGTTCGAGCCTGACAGCTTCGGCAAGATCGAGCGCGGCGCGATCGCGATGTCCGTTGGCGCTTTCGGCAAGCCCGAGCGCGTAGTGCGCGGCGGCGCTCTTGTCATCAAGCCGGATGGCGTCGGCGAAATCCGCTATCGCGCGTTCCAGATCCTCTTTCTCGATCCAGCCCCCGCCGAGAAAACCCATGTACCGGTCGTATCGAATGCTGCCGCGCAGGTAATAGTCGCGCGCGCGATTGGGGTCGCGGCGAATTGCCTGGTCGAGGTCGGCAATGGCGTGCTCGGGATCGGTCTTGGCCAGGAACGCTTCGGCGCGGGCTTCGTAACCGTCGATGAAATCCGAATCGAGGCGGAGCGCGGCCGTGAAATCGGCAACCGCCGGATCGAGCTCGCCCTTCGCGACTTCGACAAGACCGCGGTTGTAATAGGCGCCCATATGCGTTCGGTCGAGTTTGATCGCGTAGGAGAAGTCGGCCTTGGCGCGGTCGAGTTCGCCTTTGGCCCGCAACGCAGCGCCGCGTCCGTTGAAGGAGTCGGCGCCGTTGGGATCGAGGTTGATGGCGCTGTTGAAATCGGCAATGGCGCCGTCGAAATCGGATCGCTCCAGCAACGCGAGCGCGCGATTCTCGTAAACATTCACGTCGCGCTTGGCGACGATGGCGTTGCCCCGCCGCGAATAGGCCTCGTCCGATCGCGGCAGCGGGTCGATGGCGATCGCAGCCGTGAAATCGGCGATGGCGCGGTCGGAGTCGCCGCGCTCGCGCCACAGCATGCCGCGGTTGTTGTAAGCGAGCGCATCCTTCGGATTGATTTTGATCGCCTCGGTGTAGTCCGCCAGCGCACGGTCGAGATCGCCCTTCTTCTGCCAGGCGAGGCCGCGAGCCACATAGGCGACGCCGCGCATGGTTTTGCCCTCATCAGCATCCTCGATGATGCGGGTGCAGCCGGCTATGTTGCGATCCGGATCGTCGGCATCGCAATCGTCATGTGCCTGCAGATTTGCGGCGAATGCCGGCCCGGAAGCCACCACAAGCACGAACATTGTCAATTTCATCGAGGCGAGAAGGCGCACGTCGTGTCTCATAACGTTGTTGAGAATGAACGCTCGGTAGTCTGATCTGCGGCGGACAGGGTTAGCAGCGACGGCGTCGGCTGCGTGTGACCATTGTCACATCGAGGGCATTGTTTTGTTGTTCTTTTGCCAAGTCACGAAGGCGACACTGTGCCAGTCGTTCTTTGGATGCCGGACGGAGGCGGTCCCCGTGCTTAAGCTTCTCGCGCTCGTCATCGCACTGATCATCGCCGCGATGGTTGCCGGCGCCTACCTCCATTTCAATCCGGCGATCCCGATATTCGTCATCCTCGGCTTCGGCATCTACATGGTCGGCCGCATCGGCGGGCCGCGATTGCCGGATGGCAGCCACGCCGGTTTTGGCAATACTTACGGCATTTACCTGCACCGCGAGGACTTCGTGCCGCTAGACCCCGATTCGCATAGCGGCGGCCACCTGCGCGATGGTGTCGATCCGAACGAACCGAAAGCGCGTTGACTGACGCAAACCGCACGCGCGCATCACTGCGCGCGCAGATGCTCGACCAATTGCCGGGCGTACAGCGGCAGGTCGTCCATGCCGCGGATGCAGATGGTGAGCTCGCGCACCGCCCAGGAATCGGTGAGCGGCACGACCGCAATCGCCATCGTCTTGGCGACGCGCTGCGCGGTCGTTTCCGGCACGATGCCGATGCCGACTTTGCATTCCACCAGCCGGCACACGGCGTCGAAGCTGCGGAGCTGAACGCGCAGCCGCAGCGGCCGACCGATCCGCATCGCCTTGCTGGCCAGAAAGCGCTGCAGGGCGCTGGCGCGATCGAGCCCGACAAAATCGTGATCGAGCACTTCGTCGAAGCCGATCTTGGAGCGCTCGGCCAGCGGATGGTCGCGCGCCACCGCCAGCACGAAGCGGTCGCGGCGATACGGAAAGGTTTCCAGGGTCCGTGCATCGACGGTGCCGGCAACAATGCCGAGATCGGCCACCCCTTCGGCAATCAGGCCGACGATCTCGTCGCTCAAACGCTCTTCCAGATCGACGCTGACATTCGGATGCGCGGACAGAAAGGAACTCAGCGCTTCCGGCAGGAACTCGGTCAATGCGTTGGTGTTGGATAGAACGCGGATCTGGCCGCTGAGGCCACCGCTATAGGCACTGAGATCTTCGTGCAGCCGTTCGGCCTGCCGCAAGATGGCGCGGGCGTGCTGCAGCAAAGTCCGGCCGGCTTGGGTCGGCGTGACGCCTCCCCGGCCGCGGGTCAGGAGCGCGACGCCGAGCGTCTCCTCCATGTTCCGGATCCGCGTGGAGGCGGCCGCCAGCGCGAGATTTGAGCGTTGCGCGCCGTGCGTAATACTGCCGGCTTCAACCACGTGCCGAAACAGACTGAGGTCCGCCAGATCGAATCGCACGATGCTGCCTTCGCGAAAGACGAAGCTAGACTTATAATAATGGCGATTGCACATGCTTCTATCAATGATAATCTTTCGTGCGATGCGAAGTTTGGACTGCCGCTAATCTGTGGGTCGTCTTTGGTCCCGATTGCGGCGGGCAGCCGGATTGGCTAGGAAACATAAAACCGAGTTCGGATGAAAACGATGGCCGCAACCAAGGCCCCCGCCGCACGGCCACTATCGCCGCATCTGCAAATCTACAAGCCGACGCTGACGATGACGATGTCGATCGTCCATCGCATCACTGGGGTTGGCAACTATTTTGGCACCCTCTTGCTGGCCTGGTGGTTCATCGCGGCGGCTTCGCCCAGCTCCTACGCGAAGTTCGAATGGTTTGCCGGCTCCATCATCGGGCGGATCATCCTGTTCGGTTATACGTGGTCTGTGATTCATCACATGCTGGGCGGCATTCGCCACTTGATCTGGGACACCGGCCGCGGCCTCGGACCGATTGAGCGCGAATGGCTCGCCACCGCCAATCTGATCGGTTCGATCGCGATCACCGTGCTGTTGTGGATTTTCGGCTTGCTGGCGATGGGAGGTCCGCTGTGAGCGATACCCCCAAGCATATCCGCACGCCGCTATCTCGGGTGCGCGGGCTGGGCGCCGCCCATTCCGGCACCCAACATTTCTGGCGCCAGCGGCTGACTGCGGTCGCCAACATCCCGCTGACGATCGCGGTGATCGTGATCTTCATCATGCTGCTCGGCCGCAATCAGGCGGCCGTCGCCCAGATCATCGGCTCGCCGGTGGTCGCCGTCATCATGCTGCTGTTCGTGATCTCGGTCACCACCCACATGCGGATCGGAATGCAAGTGGTCATCGAGGACTATGTGCATGACGAAATCGCCAAGTTCGTCCTGATCATGGCCAACACGTTCTTCGCCATCGCGATCGCGCTGACGTCGATCTACGGTATCCTCAAGCTGTCCTTCGGATTGTGATCATGGCAACCAATGGAGCAAACGGCGGAAGCGCCGCTCCGGCCATCAACGGCCGCGCCTATCCGATTGAGGATCACGCTTACGACGTGGTGATCGTCGGCGCCGGCGGCGCCGGGCTTCGCGCCGTCGTCGGCTGCAGCGAGGCGGGCTTGCGCACCGCCTGCATCACCAAAGTCTTCCCCACCCGCTCGCACACGGTGGCGGCGCAGGGCGGCATTGCGGCTGCGCTCGGCAATATGGGCGAAGACGACTGGCGCTGGCACATGTACGACACGGTCAAGGGCTCCGATTGGCTCGGCGACCAGGACGCGATCGAATATCTGTGCCGCAACGCGCCAGAGGCCGTCTACGAGCTGGAGCATTGGGGCCTGCCGTTTTCGCGGCGCGAGGACGGCAAGATCTATCAGCGGCCGTTCGGCGGCATGACCACGCATTACGGCAAGGGCACCGCGCAGCGCACCTGCGCCGCCGCCGACCGTACAGGCCATGCCATGCTGCACACGATGTACGGCCAGGCGCTGCGCCATTCGGCCGAGTTTTTCATCGAATACTTCGCCATCGATCTGATCATGGACGAAGAGGGCCGCTGCCGCGGCGTGATCGCGCTCAATCTCGACGACGGGTCGATCCATCGCTTCAGCGCGCAGATGACTGTGCTTGCCACAGGCGGCTACGGACGCGCCTATGCCTCATGCACCGGCGCCCACACCCAGACCGGCGACGGCAACGCCATGGTGCTGCGGGCCGGTCTGCCGCTCGAAGACATGGAATTCGTGCAATTCCATCCGACCGGCATCTACGGCGCTGGCGTGCTGATCACCGAAGGCGCGCGTGGTGAAGGCGCGTATCTCGTCAACTCGGAAGGCGAGCGCTTCATGGAACGCTACGCGCCGTCCGCCAAGGACCTCGCCTCGCGAGACGTCGTTTCGCGCGCGATGACGATTGAAATCCGCGAAGGCCGCGGCGTCGGGCCGAAGAAAGATCACATCTTCCTGCATCTTGACCATCTCGACCCGAAAATCTTGGCCGAGCGGCTGCCCGGCATCACCGAGTCTGCGCGCATCTTCTCCGGCGTCGATCTCACTCGCGAGCCGGTGCCGATCGTTCCGACCGTGCACTACAATATGGGCGGCATCGCCACGAACTATCACGGCGAGACGCTGATCAAAAAGGACGGCAATCCCGACCACGTGGTGTCCGGCATGATGGCGCTGGGCGAGGCTGCCTGCGTGTCGGTGCACGGCGCCAACCGGCTCGGATCGAATTCGTTGATCGATCTGGTCGTATTTGGCCGCGCTGCGGCGTTGCGCTGCGCCGACATTCTCACGCCGAACGACAAGCAGCCAGAACTGCCGAAAGATTCCGCCGAGCACGCGCTCTCCCGCCTCGACAAATACCGCTACGCGTCCGGCGGCACGCCGACCGCGAAGTTGCGCGCGCGGATGCAGCACGTGATGCAGTCGAACTGCGCCGTGTTCCGCACCGGCGACGTGCTGCAGGAAGGCTCCAAGCTGATCCACGAGGTGTTCGAAGGCGCCCGCGATATCCGCGTGAGCGACCGTTCGCTGATCTGGAATTCCGACCTGGTCGAGACCCTCGAATTCATGAACCTGATCCAGCAGGCCGTCGTCACGGTCGATGCAGCCCTCAACCGCACCGAAAGCCGCGGCGCGCACGCGCGCGAAGACTATCCGGAGCGCGACGACACCAATTGGATGAAGCACTCGCTGAGCTGGCTCGATACCGAGACCGGCAAGGTCACGATCGATTATCGACCGGTGCACACCTACACCTTGACCAACGACGTCTCCTATATCGAGCCAAAAAAACGGGTCTACTGAACCCGTCATTCGAGGATCTGATGGTCCAGTTCACGCTGCCAAAGAATTCCAAAGTCGGCGAAGGCAAAACTTGGCCGCATCCGGCCCAGGCGAAAGCCGAGCGCGAGTTTCACGTTTACCGCTGGAATCCGGACGACGGGAATAACCCGAGCATCGACACTTACTATGTCGATACCGGCGATTGCGGGCCGATGGTGCTCGACGCGCTCCTCTGGATCAAAAACAACGTCGACCCGACGCTCACCTTCCGCCGCTCCTGCCGCGAGGGCATCTGCGGCTCCTGCTCGATGAATATCGACGGCACCAACACGCTCGCCTGCACCAAGGCGATGGGCGAGGTCTCTGGCGCGGTGCGCATCTACCCGCTGCCGCACATGGCGGTGGTGAAGGACCTCGTGCCCGACCTCACCAATTTTTACGCCCAGCACGCCTCGATCGAGCCGTGGCTGCAAACCGTGTCGCCGACGCCGCAGAAGGAATGGAAGCAGAGCCACGACGACCGGCAAAAGCTCGACGGGCTCTACGAGTGCATTCTGTGCGCCTGCTGCTCCACATCCTGCCCGAGCTATTGGTGGAATTCTGACCGCTATCTCGGGCCGGCGGCGTTGTTGCAGGCGCAGCGCTGGATCGTCGACTCGCGCGATGAGGCGACCGGCAAGCGGTTGGACGATCTGGAAGACCCGTTCCGGCTCTATCGCTGCCACACCATCATGAATTGCGCTAAGGCCTGCCCGAAGCACCTGAATCCGGCGAAGGCAATTGCCGATATCAAGCGCATGATGGTCGAGCGGCAGGTGTAAGGCTGGCTTAAGCCTTCGCCGACACGGGCGCCGGACCTCAGACCACGCTTCCGTTGCGGGCGGCGACCAACGCAAGCTCCAGGGCATCCTGGCCATGGCGTGGGCCTACACGCCAGACGATCCAAAATCCCGATGGAACTCGGCCTGGTTCAGAGGCCGACAACCTGCCCCGCATCTCGAAGGGACATGGCGCGGGGCCGTGAAAGGTGTTTTCGCGGCAGAAATGGGCCACTGGCCTGCCTGGGCAAGCCTATCGCGCGGGATTCGCAAAAGAAAAATTGTGGAGACCGCGCCCGGATAACACGTTTTCGCTGCAATATTTTTTAAACCTGTCCGGAACCTGGGGGAGTAGCGCCGCGTTGGGGCGCTGGGTCGGTGATTGCTTGGGGAAGCAATCACGTGGGATGCGAGGGGGAATTGGCGAAAGCAAGATCGCTTTCCGTTCTGAGTGCTTTGGTTGTTCTTACTGCTGGCGGCATGGGCGGACATGCCGTGCGGGCGGAAGACACCTGTTTGCCAGCACCCACCGGAAAGACGCCTCCGGGCAGCCGCTGGCACTACCGCACTGATACGGTCAAACAGACCAAATGTTGGTATTTGCGCAGCGATGCCGCCCAGCCCGCGGCCGGCGTAGACGGCGCCGATGCGGCCGGCGCGGCCGCTAAGCCGGCCCCCGCAGCAGCGCCCAAGCCCGCACCCGATGCCGCGAGTTCCGAGCCGCATCAACGCAAACCGCATCAGGCGGGCCACGCCGGGGCGGGAGCAAAGTCGGCGCCAGCTGGCGCGCAGCCTTCAGCGCAAGCCGCGAGCCAGCCGCAGGGCGTTCAGTCCAACAGCCCGCCGGCACGGCCGATGCAAGGGGCCACGCCATGGCCCGAGCCGCAACCGCAGCCGCAAGGCGCAACCGGCAATGTCGCCTGGCCCGATCCACCCTCCGCAGCATCGCCTGGGGCCGCGAGCGCGCCGCCAGAAGCGACGACCGCGAATGCACCCCAGGAGCCGCCGGCGGCCGGCCAAGACACGGGCAGCATCAACGCCAACGGCGCTAACGACGCGTCATCGGCAGAGACCACTCCACCGCCGCCGGCTCAGAATAGTAGCGACGTATCGGGCAGCACCATCTTGGCACTGGCAATTGCCATGGCATTTGTCGGCATCCTGATGCGCTGGCTGGTCGGGAAGCTGTTTGCGCGACGGCGCAAACTTGCAGCGGAGCGCCGGGAGCCGGTCTGGGTCACGGACGAGTATGTGATGCCGGACGCGCTCACGCGCGGCACGCGGCGGCCACAGGGGCGGGTCGACCCCGAGCGCCTCGATGATGAGGTCAAACTGGCCCTGCGCAAGTTGCTGCGAACCCTCGAGCGCAGCGCGGCGTGACGCGCCCATTGCCGTCACTGGAGTTCGCCACAAACGCCGCATCGGTCCAATGTGAGCGCGCGTGATGCTCGACCACACCGGCTTTCCCGTTTCGGACTACGCACGATCGAAAGCGTTCTATCTGCAGGCTTTGGCGCCGCTTGGCTATGCGCTGGTGATGGAAGTCCAGCAGCACGAAAACGACGCTCCCGCGGCGGGCTTCGGCGCCAACGGCAAGCCGGATTTGTGGATCGGCGGCGAAGGCGGCCTGCAGCGACCGATCCACATTGCGATCGCCGCGCAGAATCGTGCAGCGGTCGATGCCTTTTACCGTGCAGCTATCGCGGCCGGCGGCAAGGATAACGGCGCGCCAGGATTGCGGCCGCATTATCATCCGAACTATTACGCGGCCTTCGTGCTCGATCCGGACGGTCACAATATCGAGGCTGTGTGTCACACGCCGGTGTGACTAGCCGTCGCTGAAGCGGCGAAGCTTCCGCGCCTGCTAGTCTAATGAGCGCCAGCGCTATTCCCGTCGTTTGACCTGGGTCTGGCTGCCGCGAGACGATCAAGCCGCGCGGCGCTCCGCTCCAACATTTGCCGGTTGAGGCGGCCCGCGGCCAAGGCATCGAGGGCGCATCGCAAGGCTGGATACGGCTTGTCGGTGTCCCAGGAGACCAGCAGGAGATCGATCCCGGCATTCAGCGCTCCTTCGACGGCGCGGCACAGGCCGGCATGTTCCACCGCGCCCATTGTCAGGTCATCGGTGATGGCGACGCCGTCAAAGCCCCATTGATCGCGAAGGAGGCCGCTGACGACCCGTTTCGATCGCGACACGGGGATCCCGGTATCGGCAGCAGTCAGTGCCACATGCGACAGCATGATGGCGACACCCCGAACGCTGAGCACCGCCTGAAATGGCACCCAGTCCGCAGCCTTAAGTTCAGGCTCAGCGGCATCGAGCGAGGCACTGAACAGGTGCGTATCCACCGCAACCCGGCTCAGCCCCGGGAAGTGCTTGGCCGTAGGCGTTATGCCGGCATCGAGCAGGCCCCTTGAAAAGCCGCCGGCGATGGTCGCCACCACCGACGGATCGCGCGAGATCGAACGTGTCGCGATGCGGGTATTCCAGTCGACGTTGGTTTTCTTGTCTGGCATGAGATCGACAACTGGCGCCAAGTTCATGGTGATGCCGAGCGCCCGCAGCGCCCTTCCCTGATCGAAACCGGTTCGGCGCGCGGCTTCGAATTGTTGATCGGCCGGCAGCGCTGCAATCGTAGAGAGAGCCGGCGGGTGCGGCAGCGGCGGTGAGAGATGCGAAACCGGTCCGCCTTCCTGATCGGCGGCAACGACCAGCGGCGGCGAGCCTGAGGCCCGCCGCAAATCCTGCAGGCCCGCGATCTCCGTTGCGACGTCATCTGAGGTACGGTGCGCGACGTTGCGGCGGGTAAGGAAGATTCCGCCGACATGGCTGTCCCGAATAAGCTCGCGGACGACCGCAACATCGGTGTATCCGACGACGAAGTGGCGCTCGACGTCGATGACGTCCGCGCCAGTGCGCGCCAGGACCTGCCGCCTCGCGATCCAAGGCTCAACGTCTTGCCAAACAGCGAGCCCGGCAGCCGCCGCAAACAAAACCGCCAGCCAGCGATAACCCGCGAAAAGAAGGACGATGCAAGCGGCCAATCCGCAGGCGGCGAGCGCCAAGGCGAAAGATTGACGCCAGGCAAAGGTGAACGGGTCGGGGATCAGAAGGTCCAGTCCGACCAGGACTAGCAACAACGCGACCGCTACGCTTCGCGCAATCAGTCTGGCCCGCGCACCGCCATCGCCGCCCGCGCCAGCCGGCGCCTGTGCCATGGGCAGCCTTCGCGTGCGTTTCCGGTGTCTCGGCGCGTTGAAGATGGCGCGGCGCTAGAGCTTAAGTTTCCGCTTGCGCTGTCCGAGCGTGCGCAGCCGCAGCGCATTGAGGCGGATGAAGCCGGCCGCGTCGCGCTGATCGTAAGCCACCGCACCTTCTTCGAAGGTCACCAGGTCCTGATCGTAGAGCGAATATTTGCTCTCGCGCCCGACCACGCCGACATTGCCCTTGTAGAGCTTGAGCTGCACGCGGCCGCTGACGAATTCCTGGCTTTTGTCGATCGCCGCCTGCAGCATCTCGCGCTCGGGCGAAAACCAGAAGCCGTAATAGACCAGCTCGGCATATTTCGGCATCAGCTCGTCCTTGAGATGGGCGGCGCCGCGGTCGAGCGTGATCGATTCGATGCCGCGATGGGCGGCGAGCAGGATGGTGCCGCCCGGCGTCTCATACATGCCGCGCGACTTCATGCCGACAAAACGGTTTTCCACCAGATCGAGCCGGCCGATGCCATGGGTGCGACCGAGCGCGTTGAGCTGCGTCAGCAAGTTCGCCGGCGAAAGCCTCTTGCCGTCGATGGCAACCGGATCGCCCTTCTCGAAATCGATCGTGACGTAGGCCGCCTGGTCCGGGGCTTTCTCAGGATCGACTGTACGTGAATAGACGTAATCCGGCACTCCCTCGCCGGGATTTTCCAGCACCTTGCCTTCAGACGAAGTGTGCAAAAGATTGGTGTCGGTCGAGAACGGCGCTTCGCCGCGCTTGTCCTTGGCGATCGGGATCTGATTTTTTTCGGCAAAGGCGAGCAGCGCTTCGCGCGAACGGAAATCCCATTCGCGCCACGGCGCAATCACTTTCACGTCCGGCTTGAGCGCGTAATAGCCGAGCTCGAAACGCACCTGATCGTTGCCCTTGCCGGTCGCGCCGTGCGCCACGGCGTCGGCGCCGACTTTCTCGGCGATCTCGATCTGCTTCTTGGCGATCAACGGCCGCGCAATCGAGGTGCCGAGCAGATACTGGCCTTCATAGAGCGCATTGGTGCGAAACATCGGGAACACGTAGTCGCGGACGAATTCCTCGCGCAGGTCCTCGATGAAGATGTTCTGCGGCTTGATGCCAAGCATCAGCGCCTTGGCCCGCGCCGGCTCGAGCTCCTCGCCCTGCCCGAGGTCGGCAGTGA
>DATMQV010000043.1:0-8914 GCA_035566615.1 Xanthobacteraceae bacterium | reverse complement strand
CGCCGGCGATATCGGCTGCCATCTGTTCGCAAGCCTGCCGCCGTTCAATATCGGCGGCACTACGATGGGCTATGGGCTTGGACCGGCGTCGTCGTCGGCCTTCAACGTCAAGGCCGACAAGAAGCCGATCTCGGTGATGGGCGATGGCGGCTTCTGGCACAACGGCCTGTCCACCAGCATCGCGAACGCCGTCTACAACAAACACGACGGCGTTATCATGGTGGTCGACAATTTCTATTCTGCGGCGACCGGCGGGCAGGACATCATGTCCTCACGCGCGCTTAATCCGTCGCGCTCGACCAACAACACCATCGTCGATGCGGTGAAGGGCGTCGGCGTCAAATGGGTGCGCCACATCGACCGCACCTACGACGTGGGCAAGATGCGCGAGACGTTGCGCGAGGCGCTCACCACCAAGGAAGGCGGTCCGAAAGTCATCGTGGCGTCGTCCGAATGCATGCTCAACAAGCAGCGCCGGGTGAAGCCGTTGTTCCAGAAATCGGTGCGCGAAGGGGTGCGCATGGTGCGCGAGCGCTTCGGCGTCGACGAGGACGTCTGCACCGGCGATCACGCCTGCATCCGGCTCTCGGGCTGTCCGTCGCTGTCGCTCAAGCACACCGACGATCCGCTCAAGGACGATCCGGTGGCGGCGATCGATAACAACTGCGTCGGCTGCGGCAATTGCGGCGAAGTGTCGGAAGCCGCCGTGCTCTGCCCTTCCTTCTATCGCGCCGACATCATCCACAATCCGACCTGGTTCGATCGCTTCATAGCCGGAGTGCGGCGTTCGGTGATCTCCTTCCTGCAGCGGCGGCGCGAGGCGACGCGCATCGCTTTCGCAGACTGATGCGGATCGCGCGATCATGAACGATCTTTCCGGCACACCGGTAACGCCGACGCGCTACACCACCGAGCGGCCGATCTGCGTCGCCGTGCTCGCCATGGGCGGGCAAGGCGGCGGCGTGTTGTCCGACTGGATCGTCGAGCTCGCCGAGTCGCAGAGCTGGCACGCGCAATCAACCTCCGTGCCCGGCGTCGCGCAGCGCACCGGTTCGACCATCTATTATGTCGAGATGCTGCCGCCAAAAGGCGGGCACGCGCCGATCCTGTCGCTGATGCCGGCGCCGGGCGAAGTCGACGTGGTGCTCGCCGCCGAATTGGCCGAGGCCGGGCGCTCGATTTTGCGCGGTTTGGTCACCCCCGACCGCTCCACGCTGATCGCCTCGACGCATCGTTTGTACTCGGTCGCCGAAAAGGAAAAACCCGGCGACGCAACCATCGATCCCACCGTGGTCGTGGAGGCGGCCGGCGTCGCGGCCAAGCGCGTCATCGCCTTCGACATGGAAACGCTGGCGACCAAGAACAGCAGCGTAATCTCGGCGTGTCTGTTCGGCGCACTGGCTGCATCCGGTACGTTGCCGTTCGCCCCGGAAGCCTTCGAAGGCGTCGTCAGCGCCGGCGGCCGCGGCGTTGAATCAAGCCTCAAAGCATTCCGGGCCGCGTTTGCCCAGGCGAAGCAGCCGCCGGCGCAACGCCCGCCGGTCAAGCGGCCGGCCAAGCGCCTCGACCCCCTACCCGCTTCCGCCGGCCGCTCGGACCTCGACAAGCTGCTCGCGCGAATCCGCGAATTTCCGGAAGCGCTGCATCCGATACTTTATGCCGGCGTGAAGCATCTCACCGACTTTCAGGATCCGGCCTATGCCGGCGATTATCTCGATCGCCTCGCCACGCTTTATCAGCTCGATCAGGCCAATGGCGGCGCGCTTAAACATTACGCGTTCACAGCGGCGGCGGCGAAATATGTCGCGGTCGCCATGGCATACGACGACGTCATCCGCGTCGCCGATCTGAAGACGCGGGCAAGCCGCTACGACCGGGTGTTGCGCGAAAACAGCGTCGGCGAAGGGCAGATCGTCTACACCACCGAATACATGCATCCGCGGCTGGAGGAAGTCGCCGGCACCATGCCGGCCGGGCTCGGGCGCTTCCTTGAAGCCAATCCGACCCTGTTCGGCTGGGCGTTCCAAAAGGGCCGGCGCGTGCGCTCGGGCACCATCCATTGGTTTTTGATGCTGTATGTGCTTTCGGCGTTCAAGCCGATCCGCCGCACGACGCTGCGCCATCGGCGCGAAATGGCGCACTTGGAAAAGTGGCTTGCGGTCGCGACCGGCACCATCAAGCAGAACTACGATGTCGCCGTCGAGGTGCTCAACGCGCGCCGGCTGGTGAAGGGCTATTCGGACACGCATGCGCGCGGCGAATCGAAATTCGACCGCGTGATCGGCGCCGTGCCGCTGTTGGCGCCGCGCGCCGACGGCGCCGACTGGATGCGCCGGCTGCGCGACGCCGCGCTGATGGACGAGAACGGCATCGCACTCGACGGCGCGCTCAAGACCGTCGCGACGCTGTAGCCACGACCTCTCGGTCTTGAGCGCCCGCGACTCTCCGACGATCAAACGCAGGATTTGCTAGAGCATGATCCGGAAAAGTGGGCACCGGTTTTCCGAAAAGATCATGCTCCACCAAAAATCTAGAGCGCGGTGCCGATTCAACCTAAAGCCGCTCTAGTCCGCGCCGCGCTCGGCGTTCGAGCAAGCGCTTGTCGGCAGACCGCACGGCTCGTTGATGATCCCGCGGCCCGGAACAAAGATCGGTGGGCCGGAATAGTCGCCCACGTACATGCCGGGAGCGACGATGTCGTAGGCGCCGCCGGGCCCATACGAGGGGCCAAAAGTCCAGCCGTCGGCACGATTCTGGGCGAAGGCCAGATTGGTTTCTACGGCCAGCACCGATGCGACGGCGAGGCCGGCAACGAGCGTATACCGAAGACTCTTCGATGACATGGCGAGCACCTCACGGCTTTGCCCCGAGAATGCAAACCTACTCGCGCGCGGCGCGTTGCGCCGCGGCAGACGAGATTTGCGCCATGGTTGCAGCGCTGCAAAGCGAACCGGTGGCAGCTATCTAAAATTCGAAATCTCGCGCCTGCGGAGCGGCTAACGACCTCACGCCGCGGGCCGATCGAGGATCGGGCTCAGCCCAATTCCTTCGCCACCAGGTAACCGGAACCGCCGCCGAGGCCGGCACCTGGGTGCGTTGAGGCACCAATATGGTGGAGCCGCGCCACCGGGGTGCGGTGATTGATCGAGTCGTGGAACGGCCGCCAGATGAAGAACTGGTCGATGCCGCAAAAGCCGCCGTAAGGATCGCCGCCGACCAGATTCATATTGAGCGTTTCGAGGTCGCCCGGCGAATAGGCCTTGCGCGCGATCACATTCTCGCGGAAGCCGTCGATATGCGAAGCGAGGATCGCTTCGATGCGGTCGGCATACCTCTCACGCACGGCCTCGGTCCACTTGCCGTCCGCCGCCACAGCGATCTCGCCCGCGGCATCACCCTTGATGAAGCGCGGGGCTTCCGGCAGTTGCAGCCACAAGATCGACTTGCCCTCCGGGCAGCGGCTTGGATCGAGTACCGCCGGCTGTCCAACGCAGATCGTCGGCACCGCCGGCAGCATGCCGCGCTCGGCTTCGTTGGCGGCTTTTGAAACGCCGTCGAGCCCGGGTGTCAGATGCGTCAGCGCCACGCCGCCAAGCTCCGGCGCCTTCCATTTCGGCGGCGCCTTGAGCGCATAATGGACCTGAAAGTTCCCCTTGCCATAGCGATACTGCAAGACCGATTGCTTGATGTCCGCCGGCAGCGCCGCGTCGGCGAGCAAACGGCCGTAGAGCTGATTGGGTGTGACCGAGCAAATGACGCCCTTGGCGGCCTCGATCTCGCGGCCGCCGGCAAGGCGGACGCCGCGCGCGGCGCCGCTCGCATCGAGCAGCACCCGATCTACGTCTGCGTTCACGTGCACGTCGCCGCCCTGATCGCGGATCAGGCGCTCGAAGGCGGCGAGGAAGTTCTTGGCGCCGCCTTTCACGATCGGCGCGCCGGCGACTTCGAGCGCAAACGCGATCACCTTGCCCATCTGGCCCGAATAGGCGCTTTCCGGGCCGAGCCCGGTGTGCAGCACCCACGGCGCAAACAGCGCCTGCATCACGTCGGACTGATATCGTGTCTCCAGCCACGCCCGCGCGGTGCCGAGCGCCTCGCCGAAATAGGTCGCAAGCCCGCGCAAGCCCCGCCGCCAGGCTTCGCGCGCGACGATCTTGAGCATCGCGCCCGACCATAGCGAGCCGCCGAGCAGCGCGAACAGAAACGGAGCGTCGGCGCCGATGCGATCCACATCGGCGGCAAAGCGCGCGCCGTCGCCGGCCGCCAGTCGATCAAAGGCGGCGACATTCGCCTTGCGATCCATGCTGAGGATCGCATGCCGGCCGTCCGGCATCAGCACCGCGGTCGGCGTCGGCGAATGCGCGAACGCGAGGCCGCGCTTTTCCAGCTCGGGCCCAAGCTCGGCAAAAGCCGGCGACGTGATGAACAAGACGAAGGTCGTCGCCATGACGTCGTGAATGAAGCCCGGCTCCGTGATCTCCTCGGTGCGGATGCAGCCGCCGATACGATCGTTGCGCTCGAGCACCAAGACCTTATGGCCCTTGCGGCCCAATTGGGCTGCGGCCACAAGCGCGTTGATCCCACTTCCGACGATGATGTAGTCGGCGGCTGCCATTGTTCCGTGCTCTGGGTCTGTGCTCGTGTGCCGTTACTTCTTTGGTACGATTGCGAGCACGCGCAGCGGGCTGCCGGTGCCTTTGACGATCTTGAGCGGCGCCGCGATCAGGATCGCTCCCTTCGGCGGCAGCTTGTCGAGGTGGCAGAGACTGGCGAGGCCGTAACGATTGGCCTTGTGCATGAAGGTGTGAGCCGGGAACGGCGGGTCCATACCGCCAGCCGAGCCGGCATCGGTGCCGACGGTTTCCGAGCCCCAGCCGATCACGCCCTTGTCGATCAGATAATGGATCGTCTCGGGTGCCGGCCCGGGCGAGTGTGGGCCCTTGGCGTCGGCGTTGAGGAATTTGGCTTCGCTGTCATTGCGCTTGTACCAATCGGTGCGCATCAACACCCAGCACCCGGCCGGGATATCGCCGTGTGTCTTTTCCCAGGCTTTGACGCCGTCGACAGTCAGGAGGAAATCGGAATTCTTCGCGCTTTCCGCCGAGCAGTCGATCACGCAAACGGGCGCGACGAAATTCTTCACCGGGATGGTGTCGGTCGAGCCGTCCTTGTATTCGCGGCCGCTGATCCAGTGGATCGGCGCATCGAAATGGGTGCCGGAATGCTCGCCGATCTTGAGCCAATTCCATTTCCAGAACGGGCCATCCTTGTCGTAGTCCGAGATGGCATGAACCTCGATCGGCGGCGTGTTCTTGCCGATCTCCGGCGGCAGCTTGATCAGCGGTGTGTCGGGCCCGAGCGGAGCGGTGAGGTCCACCACCTCGACGCCGCCGGACGCGAGCGCCGATGCAAAATCACTGAGAACTTGGGTACTGGTCATACGGTCTCTCCGTCGCGCTCATGGATGTCGTTGCGTCAGGCGCAACGTCGCGGAAGCCTAGCGCGATCATTTTAGATATGAAATATCTGCGCTGGCAAGCGATCCGCAAAGGCGATCACAAGTCCGCTTGAACCGTCGAGCGCAGGAGTGAACGAATGCCCTACGATGCAGTGGTGATCGGCGCAGGCGTCAACGGACTGGCTGCGGCTGTGCACCTCGCCGCTAAGGGCTGGAAAGTCGCTGTAGTCGAGCGCGCCGACGTCGCCGGCGGCGCGGTCAAGACCCGCGAGATCACGCGTCCCGGATTTCGCCACGACCTCTACGCGATGAATTTGGGCCTGTTCGCGGGTTCGCCGTTTTTCGCCACGCACAAAGACCGGCTGTTCGCACAAGGGATGGGTTTCGTAACGGCGGAGCATTGTTTCGCGAGCGCCTTTCCCGACGGCACCTGGCTCGGCGTCGAAAAGAATCCCGAGGCGAATGCGCAGCGAATTGCGGCGCTGAGCGCCGCCGACGCGGACCGCTGGCGGGCATTGACGGCGGCGTTCGCGCAAGACGCGCCGCACATTTTCGGGCTGCTCGGCGCGCCAATGCCGTCTTGGCAAGCCGCGCGCACGATCTTTGCCGCCTGGCGGGCGCGCGGAACGGGCTGGGTCGCCGATACCGCGCGCCTGCTCGCTTCGTCGCCGCGCGAATGGCTCGACGAGAATTTCGAGAACGACAAGCTCAAGGCCATGCTGGCGGTGTGGGGTATGCATCTTGATTTCTCGCCGGACGTCGCCGGCGGCGCGCTGTTTCCCTATCTGGAAGCGATGGCCGATCAGATCTTCGGCATGGCGCTCGGTCAAGGCGGCGCCGATACCATCATCACCGCCATGACGCGCGCGATCGAAGCGGCCGGCGGCGAGGTAAAGCTTAATGCGCCGGTGCAAAGCATCGCGGTCGAAAGCGGCGCGGCGAAAGCCGTGGTGCTCGCAAGCGGCGAGCGCATCGAGGCAACGCGCGCGGTCATAGCCAATCTTCATCCGCGGGTTCTGTTCGACCAGCTCGTACGCGGCGCGCCGCCGGCGGCGCAGCGGCTCGCGAAGCTGCGGCCCGGGCCGGCGACGATGATGATTCACTTGGCGCTGCGCGAGTTGCCGGCTTGGAGCGCCGGCGCGGACTTGCGCAAATTCGCCTATGTGCATCTGGCGCCTTCGCTTGCCCTGATGGCCAAGACCTACACCGAGGCGCTCGACGGATTATTGCCGGTCGAGCCCGGACTTGTGGTCGGCCAGCCGACCGCGATCGATCCCTCGCGCGCGCCGGCCGGACAGCACGTGCTGTGGGTGCAGGTCCGGGTACTGCCGTCGCGCATTCGCGGCGACGCGGCCGGCACGATCAGCGTCACCGATTGGGATCAGGCGAAGGAAGCCTATGCCGATCGCGTCATCGGCATCATCGAGCGCTATGCGCCCGGCTTCACTGCGACCATTCTCGGCCGCGCCGTACTCTCGCCCGCCGATCTCGAGCGCGACAACCCAAATCTCGTCGGCGGCGACAGCCTCGGCGGCAGCCATCATCTCGACCAGAACTTTTTCTTCCGGCCCGGTTTCGGCTGGTCGCGCTACCGCACACCGGTCGAGCGGCTGTATATGGTCGGCGCCTCGACCTGGCCGGGCGCGGGCGCGGGCGCAGGTTCCGGCTTCATGCTGGCGAAGATGCTGGCCGGCGCTTGAAAAACAACACGCTCGTCCCCGCGGAGACGCATCGGCGCCAGCTTGCTAACTGAGGACATTTCCCGGGCGCGGCGCAGCACGGGGTGATACGCCGCAGATCCGGAACCGTCGCAAACTCCTCGTATGTGACGATGCCGGATTGGCGGTACACCGCTGCGCGCTGCATCGCGTCGGGAAAGCGCGTCTGACCCAGCGCCGAGCCAGCCCCGGAGGCCCAGGCGAGCTTCACCGACGGCGTCATGCGCACCGCCGGTTAGCTTGGCCCATTGCCCTGTTTCGTCGATGCCGGTCGCGGCGCCTCGTCTTTCAGTTTTTCCAAGGCGTCCGGCATCATCCGGCCGAACATCGAACTCAGCATGGCCATCGGAATAAGGCCGCCGCTGCCGCCTTCCGGTCCAGTACCACCAGACATGAGGAACTGCGGCACGATCGGTTGATTGATTTTCGTGAGCGCATCTGCAAACCGCGCAAAATTCTGCTCGGCGAGGCGGTATTCCGGGCCGCCGTACGCGTCCACGGCGAGCTTGGTCGACTGTGCAGTCGCGCCGCCGATCGCGAGCGTGCGATCGGCTTCGCCGCGGCCCTCGAGCCGTGACTTTTCGCCGACCGCCGCCGCCGTCACCTTCACCGTCTCCGCATCCTTTTGCGCACGGGCAAGCGCCGCGGCGCCATCGTTCTCGTGTACCTTGATCTGGATCAGCGACTGAGTCAGCGCGGTTTGCGCGGCCGCAGTCGCCTTCGCTTCGTTCAAGGCGCGCTCCTGGACCGCAGCCTTCTCCTGTTCCTGAAAAGTCGTCACCTGCTCCCGCGCCCCCTGGCGCGAGCGCAGCTGAATTAGAATATTCTCGATTGTCTGATCGCCTCGCGACGCGCGCGGCGTCCCGATCAGCACCTCCTGAAGCTCGAGCGAATACGCGGCAAATTTCCCTTTCATGTCGCGTGACGATTCCTCCTGGATCGCGGCCCGGTTCTGCAGGAGCTCGATCAAGGTCATCTTCTGGCCGATATTCTTGAAATAGGCACTGACCATCGGATCGAGCGTCTGCTCGACGAGCTTCTTCACATCAACGAAACGCTGGATGATCATCGGCGCTTTCTTGTAGTCGATGTGCATGACCACCGACAGCGGCAACGTCGGCTCGAACGCGTCCTTGGTGATGAGCGAGATTTCCGAAAGGTTCTCATCGAGCTTCATCGCACCGGTTTCACCTCGCATCCATTTCAGGATGAAGTTGACCGTGGGGATGATCTCGATCTTGCCGGCGAAAGTGTTGAACGCGTATTTGCCGGGAAGCAGCGGATCTTTCCAGACGCCGCGCGAGCCGTTCACCACGAGTTCGCCGTGACGATATTCTTCGCCCGACACGTCGGGGGTCCTGGGACCGGTATAGAAGATCACGACACCGACATTGCCCACGGGAATGATGGTCTTGGGCGCCCATTCGACTGTGGCGAACAGCCGGTTGATGTACCAGGTGCCTTCGACCAGAACCTGAAGCTGCCGGCCGCGATAGCCACCCGCTCGCAAGAACTTTTCCGGCTCCTGGAAATTGTTGTGAAAGGTCTCCGAGTTGGCGAGATCGGTACCGACCTCGGGGGCGATGATTTCGCCCGGCGGCAGCGATGGGCCGTCGTGCACGGTGACGATGCCGACATTGTCGTCGGCGGCGGCGATCACCACCGGTCCGAAGCCGTCACGCTCCACGAGCGTTTGCCTCATGCCATCAAGCACGTGTTGCTCCTGGGCGCTGAGCGC
>DATMQV010000042.1:0-2834 GCA_035566615.1 Xanthobacteraceae bacterium | reverse complement strand
CCTGCCCACAGGCTGTCTTCGAGGCCGACGCGGATATTGGATCCCATGGCGGCGGCCTGTGCGGCGATCCGCAATTGGCTTGCGCCCGCGCCGAGCACCGACCAACGATAGCTATCGCCGAAGAGCCGGTCGGCCGTGCGCTTCATATGCGCAACGTCTTCGGCATGCGTGCCGATGCCGCCGAGAAGACCAAACACGGATTGGACGAAGAACGGCGGCTTGACGAGCTTGCGGTCGGCGAAATGCGCCAGATTGTAAAGATGAGCGATGTCGTAGCATTCGAATTCAAAACGGGTGCCGTTGTCGTAGCAGGTCGCGAGAATGAATTCGATGTCCTTGAAGCTGTTGCGAAAGATCAGGTCGCGCGTGGCCTCGAGATGCGCCTTCTCCCAATCGAACTTGAATTCCTTGTATTTGGGAAGGAGATGATACAAACCGAAATTGATCGAGCCCATATTCAGCGAAGCGACCTCGGGCTTGAAGGTCGCCGCCGGCCGAACGCGCTCTTCCACCCGCATATAAGGGCTGCCGCCGGTCGTGATGTTGATCGCGGCATTCGTGCCTTGTTTGATACGGGGCAGGAAACGGGCGAATGCTTCCGGCGTTTGATCGGGCCTGCCGTTTTCAGGATCGCGCGCGTGCAGATGCAGGATCGCGGCGCCCGCTTCAGCGGCCGCGATGGCTTCGGCCGCAATCTGATCCGGCGTGATCGGCAGATAGGGTGACATCGTCGGCGTGTGGATCGCGCCAGTAATCGCGCATGTGATGATCACTTTATCAGTGGCAGCCATCGAATCGGACCTCCTATCTGTCCTCAAGTGCCGATGTCGCGCGCCGCGCGCCGCTTTTGCGCGGCAAGCGCCATCAGACGCCGGTCTCGCCATTTCTGACGCTCGGCAAGTTGATTTGCCGGCAGCTTGGCGCGGCGCTCGCTCTCGATTTGAGCAATCACCGGGCCGGCCCAGTCCACACGCCGCTGCATCTGCTCAAACAGATTCGCGTAGATGCCCTGGTAACGCTCGACATAGTCCCGCACGCCTGCAGGCGCGTTGAGATCGATCGTCTCGAAGGGACCCATGAAGGACCAGCGCAGCGCAAGGCCTTCGCGAATGCCGACGTCCACGTCTTCGACGCTGGCAAAGCCGTCAGCCACGAGACGAAAGGCCTCCTCGAGCAAAGCGCCCTGCATCCTGTTCATGACGAACCCGTCAAGCTCACGCTTCATTACGATCGGCGCCTGGCCGGCCGCGACCAGGAAAGCGCGCGCCCGCTCGACGGTCTCGGGCGCCGTCCACGGCGCGGGCACCACTTCCGCAGCCGGGATCAGATAGGGCGGATTGATCGGATGAATGACGAGGCAGCGATGTCGATGCGCCAGATGCTCCGTGAAACGTGACGGCAGAATTGCTGAACTGGAACTGGCGAGCACCGCGCTTTGCGGCGCCAGGCGGTCGAGCCCGGAGAAGATCGCCTTCTTCACGTCGAGGCGCTCGGGCGCATTTTCCTGAACATGGTCGGCGTCGGCGAGCGCAGCCGCCAGCGTCTTCTCGGCCCGAAGGCGGGCCAGCAGAGCTTCGGGGCTGGCGCCGCCAAGCAAATCGTTCGCAGCAAGATCAGGCGTGACCGATGCGATGAAATCGATTGCCCGGTGCGGCGCTTCAGGGTTCTCGTCCCAGAGCGCAACGTCGTGTCCCGCCCGCGCGAAAGTGATTGCCCATGCTCTACCGATGAATCCGCTACCAACGACTGCGACGCGCGCCATTCCCAATTTCCCTTAAAGCGTTTCGACGTTGCCATCGACACTGATCGATTGCCCGGAGATGTTGACCCCCGCATCCGATAGCAAAAAAGCGATCATGGTGGCGACATCGTGCGGGCTGGTCATCCGCCGCAGCGAGATGCGATCGAGGTAGGTCTTTTCCATCGCGTCGTAACTGACGCCCAATTGCGCGGCGCGGTCGCGAATGACGCCGGTCATGCGCGGGCCTTCGATGATGCCGGGCAGGATAGCATTCACGCGGATGTTCGCGGGGCCGAGTTCTTTGGCGAGACTCTGCGTGAAGCCGATGACGCCGAATTTGGCCGCGGAGTAGGGTGTGCGGAAAGCGTAGCCGTGCCGGCCCGCGGCCGATGACATGTTAATAATGGAGCCTCCGCCGGCGGCCTTGAGCATCGGCACCGCGCGCCGCGTGCACAAGAACTGGCCGGTCAGGTCGATGTCGATGCAGCGTCGCCATTCGGCCGGGTCGATATCCTCGACCGCTCCGGTAGGGCCTGCAATTCCGGCATTGTTGATGAGCGCGTCGAGGCCGCCGAACGCGGCCTGCACGGCGGCGAACATGCGGTCGACGTCGGTCTCGTTCGATACGTCGGCCTTGATCGCGCCGGCTCGTGGAATGGCGTCGCTGAAGGAATGAAGCGTCGCGTCGTTGACGTCGCAGACGAACACGCTCGCCTCATGGGCAAGCAACCGCTCGACGATTGCTAGGCCGATGCCGGCGGCGCCCGCCGTCACCAGCACCCGCCGCCCCGCTAAGCCCCCATCCAAACTCGTCGCCCGTGCCGCACCCGTCATCGTTTTGCTCATGTGTTAGGTTCGCCGCTCACGCAGTGCGATCACCGCCCCAAGAACCACAAGGCCATAGAGGATTGCCCGCGTTGCGTAGGGAAGATTGCTGCCGGCGAGCATGGTCTGCAGCGCGGTCAAGAGCAGCACGCCGCCGAGCATGCCGAGATATTGGCCGCGGCCGCCGGTGATGATGGTGCCGCCGACGACGACGACTGCGATCGAGGGCAACAGATAGTCGTCGCCCATGCCGAGGCTCGCCTGGCCG
>DATMQV010000041.1:0-20459 GCA_035566615.1 Xanthobacteraceae bacterium | reverse complement strand
TACGCCTTCAACAACTATCTCAGCGCCAAGGTCGAATACATGTACGTCAATCTCGGCACGCAGACCCAGATCAATGTCGACAGCGTGAAGTTCAACACCAACATCGTGCGCGCCGGCGTCAATCTGCACTTCTGATCGCCGTAAGCGCATCGCGCAGGAGCCACAGACCCGCCGGCAGCCATACCGGCGGGTTTTTGTTGCGGGAAATTTGTAGAGCTAGAGCGAATTCCGCAGAGCTGCGTCGGCCGACTTCGCTCCGTTCGTCCCCGCGAAAGCGGGGACCCAGAGAGTCCACAGCACGCCCGGCGCATCGCGCTGGACTCCCGCGTTCGCGGGAGTGAGCGGAGATAACATTAATCTGGTCGGATCATCCGCTAGCCGCGCCGCGCTTTGGCCGGCGCCTCTTCACCGCCGGTCACTTCCACGATCAGATGGTCGCGATGCTCGCGGCCATATTCGTCAACCGCCCGCACAGCGACACAATGCGTGCCGGTTTCAAGATCGCCCGGCAATCGCGCCGAAAAGATGTGCGATGAAGGCTCGGCCTTCACCCACGGCTTCTTGGTCGCTTCATTGCGGGCGAAGACCTCCTCGACGAACGGATCGCGCCGCCGCACGCGTTGCATCGCCACCGGCGCGCGGCCGCCGATGCGATACTCGACCGACGTGCGCGGGCCGCCGTCGAACACATTGACGATGAGATCCGTCGCCGACACGCGCGCCTGCGGCAGCGGCGAACCGAGCAACTGGCCCATCCGATAGGTGTTGTAGAGCTCCTTGCGGTCGCCGTGAAAAACCGAATCGAGCACGATGCGCATCTGCCGGGCATTCGGCTCGTCGGCCGGCTGGAAGCGCGTCGCATAGCGCGCTCCGTCGATCGACAGAATATGAAAGCCGTTCGGGCTGCCGTCGCGGCTGTCGGCGACCGCAATGCCGCGATGATCGTAAGGCCCGCTCCACCACGAGCCCGAGACCGCGGTCAGGACATGATGATGATGCGGCGCGGGTCCGGCGAAGCCATCCTCGGCGCCGAAATAATGATGCTCGGTGGTGTGTGTATGACCCGACAGGCTCAGCGTGTTGGGACGGCCGGCGAGAAGCTTCAGAAAGTCGGCGCGATCGGCGGTGTTGGTTCCAGGGTCGTGGGAGTCGAGATCATTGCGCAGCGGAATGTGCATCGCCGTAACGATCAATTTGTCGATCGGCGTTTCCTTGAGCACGTTGGCGATAAACGCCAATTGCCGCTCGCCGATGCGGCCTTCGTAAAGGCTGGTCGGCCGCGCCGCATCGGCGCCGAGATAGTCGACATTGTCGAGCATCAGAAACAACGCGCCGCCATATTCGAACGCGTAGGAGGGCGGGCCGAACGTCCGCTTGAAGGTCTCGCGCGAATAGCGCGCGTCCGGCGCCTCGAAATTGAGATCGTGATTGCCGCCGATATTGTACCAAGGCACGCCGATCTGACCGATGATGCCGTTGAGCCGCGGATAGAGCGACAGATCGTCGAACATGATGTCGCCGCAGGTGATGCCGAAAGCGGCCGCATGATTCCCGATCAGGCCCGCGACCACATCGTCGCGGATGAAGTCGACTTCGGCTGCGCTTTCCGGCTGCGGATCGGTGAAGAGGAGCACCTCGAATTTTTGCGGCTCGTCGACTTTCTTCAGCGCGAAGTCCACCGAGTCCGGCAGCGCGCCGGTGGGTTCGATGCCGCGATAGCGCAACTTCAAGCTCTGCGGCGAGCCCGCGGGCTGGTGAATGTAATAGAAGCGCGGCAGCATCTGCTCGTCGACAGGCACCGCATAGCCGGTGGGCTTGATGACGAAGACGATGCTTTCTTCATCGATCGGCAGCGTATAGCGGCCGGCAGCGTCGGTTTTGACGACGTCGCGGCCGTTGGAAACCAGGACGCCGGCGATACCCGGATCGCCCGCCGCGCGCCGCGTGCCGCCGGAGCGGTTCTCATAAACGACGCCCGAAATCGTGTTGGCGGCGGCCGCCATGACCGGTCCAGCCGCCACCGCGATCGCCGCGGCTGTGCCATATTTCACGACGTCGCGGCGCGAGGGCTCAGAATTGCCGCCGCCGAATCCTTCATCGAACGTTTTCATGGCCGCATCTCCGCTGCCGATCGTCGCCTCCGTGCGACCCTTTGCGGAATAGTCGATCCGGCTGACTGGAATATGACTTTATGGGAACCACTTGGCGCGACGGCTCTTCGCCGCAAGACCTGCGCGGTCAGGCCCGCCGAAAGACGACGCTCAGATTGTTCGCCGGCATCGGCACGGTCTCGGCGAGCGTGAGCCCGTGTTCTGTCGCCAGCGTCCGCACGTCGCGGATGTCGCGGATGCCCCATTCCGGATTTTGCCCGCGCAGCCAGGCGTCGAATTCCTGATTGGTGCGCGCGGTATGATGGCCGTCGATCTTGAACGGGCCGTACAAAAACAAAATGCCGCCGGGCTGCAACACGCGGCCGGCGCCGCCGATCAGGCCCTGGCAGGCGGCCCAGGGCGCGATGTGAATCATGTTGCAGCAGACGATGGCATTGAGCCGCTTGACCGGCCACGCTTCCGCCGTTGCGTCGAGCCGTACCGGCGCAAGCAGGTTGGGCACCGCCGCCTCGGCACGGAATGCGGCGATGCTGGCCAGCGCCTTGGGGTCGATGTCGCTCGGCAGCCACGACGCGCCCGGCAGCGCCTTGGCGAAAAACGCGGCGTGCTCGCCGCTGCCGCTTGCCATCTCCAGCACCAGCGCCCGCGCCGGCAACAGCCGCTTGAGCACCGCCAGTATAGGCTCGCGATTGCGTTCCACATGCGGATGAAACATCCGCGGATCGGTCGGTTCGATCGTCGTCACGTCTTCGGACCTATGCGCCGGCCGCTCAGCCTCCGCTCGTTCCCGCGCCGGAGGGAATCCAGAAGGGAATATAGCGCGGCAAGGTCGCCGCTGAAATTTGTTCCAACTTGGGCGGGCCGCGGGAAGCGATTGGGGCCGGTCTCACATCGGCGGCGTCAAACCGTCCTTGCCATAATTGATGCGCGCCGCCTGCAAGGTGCCGTCCGGCTGTTTCTTCGCCGCCCCGATGAAGATCCTGGTGCCCGGCTTCAGATCGGCCTTGTCGCCCGGATTGTAGGTGACGATTGCGGTTTGCGGCGTGACCAGAATTTTTTTCTCGCCGTTTTTGTATTTGAGCGACAGCGTCTGGCCGTCGACGCCGGTCACGCTTTCCTCAACATTGGCGTTGGTCATGGTGGAGTTGGGTTCCAGATCCCAGGCGTAATGGCCTTCGCCGGTGCCGCGCATCGCTTCTGGAAAGATGTGAACCTCGATCGCCTTTTGGCTGCCGTCGGGCTGCGGCATGCCGGTCGAGCCGACAAACAGGCCCGGCTTGATATCGGCGAGCGACGCCTTGACGATGGCGACGAGAACGCCGTTGTCCATCAGGGTGATTTTCAGCTCCGCGCCGTCACGCGCCTTGACGACATAAATCGGGCCGTCCAGGCGCTCGATCGTGCCGCGCACGCGCATCGTATCCTGCGCGCCGGCCGCCGAGCCGAAAACGGCGAGCGTCAAAGCGGCGAGACCGAGTGTGCATGCCATCGCCTTTCGCATGGTTCCCTCCCGGATCTGAAATCGTTGTGCGGCTAGCGTAGCGCGGATTAGGCGGCGGCGAAACGCGGGATCGGCGCAACAATCCCGCGCGTCTTCCAGTTTGACGGGACGTTATGGAATGTCGCTTTACGTACATTTGCCCGCCCGATCACCGCCGAGCATGCGGGCGACGCCACCTCAGCGCCCGCTTGCCGCACCGCGCGGCTGTTCCTATCGTCCGCTCTTCAGCCAGGCCTGCTCGCGCGCATAAAACGCTTCGAGCAGATCGGGCCGGTCGTCACCGAGCAATTCCGGGTTCACTTTGTAGCCGCGCTTGACCTGCGTATAGCCGATGAATTTGTAGGACGGCCGCAACTTCGCAATCACGTCCCAGTCCACCGGCAGCGGATCTCGGGGATCGACGGTTTGCATCTGGTCGCGCTGATAAATGCCTTCGAACGAGCCGAGCTTCCAGCCGTCGGCGCTCTTGATCACGCGCGAGACGAAGCGGCAATACTGAAACGTGTCGAATTCGATGCCGTCGAAGGTGAGCCGGTCGAAGATCAGCGCCGGCGATTCGACCAGCGGCCCGGCCTTCATTGATCTCGAGCCGCGCCGGCATGATCCAGTGCTTGGCCTGGCTGCCGGATCCCATTTTCTTGCGCGAGGCCTCGGCGAATTTCTCGACCGTGCCCTCGAACCAGGTGGTGCGTACCGGCGCCTTCGGCACATAGCAGGCGACCATGCCGGCGAAATCGCGCTGATCGCGGCAGAGCCGCTCGAACCGCACCAGGTCGAAAATCTCCGTGCGATCGAGCAGACGCTCGAGGCGCGCCTGATAAGTCGTGTCGGTCATGATGGCGGTTCGCTCCCTTGCGAGATTTTCCAAGACTGTAGCCTGGATTGAACGGGGTGGAAGCCTGCTTGACCCGGCGGCGAACAAAGCCTCACGCCGCGGCGGAAGCGAAGACCGGATCGTCAAGGAGCTGCGGGCCGACCGAGAACACGTTGCCGATATAGTCGGCTTGCGGGTCGAACGCGAACGGCGCCCCAACATGGCCGCCGGCCGGCGGCAGAAAATGGCGGAAACCGCAGTCGGAAAGAAGCGCCGCCATCTGCATCATCGCGGTGCGCCCCAGCCATTCGGCGAAAGCAGGGCCACGTTCCCAGATGATCAGAGCGACACGCCCGGCAGCAAGCAGCGCTTGAGCGCCGACGATCACGTTCGGCTCGAAGCCTTCGGCGTCGATCTTGAGAATGAGCCGCCGCGGCGCCTCCTTGCCCATGTTGGCGAGCGCGCCGTCGAGCGTCACCACCGGAACCCATTTCGAAAGCGCGCGCGCCGCAGGCGCAAGCCCAATGCCGCGGATGCTGTGACCCATCGTGGTGTTGAGCACGAGCGGCGCCAGCTCGTTCTTGTTGCCGCAGGCGGCGCCAATAACCGTGACCAGGTTCGACAATTTGTTGCGACCGACATTTTCGGTCAGCATCGTCGCGTTGATCAGATCCGGCTCGAAAGCGACGACCTCGATGCCGCCGGCCGGATGCGTGGCGGCCTGCAGCGAGAAAAAGCCCCAATGCGCGCCGACATCCACGAACAGATCGCCGGGCCGCAACACGCGCTCGAGCAGATCGCGGGTCGGCGGCTCGTAGCCGGCATTGGCCTCGTTGATGATCAAATGCTGGGCGCCGACATCGCCGGCAAGACTGGCGAGGAAATGCAGATGAAAGCGCGGCGACCGATCGGAACGCTTGAGCGAGGACGGCAAGATGGCCCAGCCATTGACCGTCTGCAGGCTGATGGTCTGGTCGGGATTCATCGATGCTTTCGCCCTGCGCGCCCCAAGCGAATCGGCGCGAGCCGATTATATCCTTGGCGAACGCTCATTAACGGAATCCAATTCGGCCCTCGGCGATAGCGTCCATTGACCGGCTGGGCGCTTTCGTGTCACGTGCCCGGCTTTAGCCAAAAACTCGAAAACGACTGCAATTCCAATGGCCATTCAACGCTACAACGCCGCCGAGGCGGAGGCCCGCTGGCAGAAAATCTGGGAAGAGCGCGGCATCTTCGCCACGAAGAACGACGACGTCCGCAAGAAATACTACGTGCTCGAGATGTTCCCGTACCCGTCCGGGCGCATCCATATGGGCCACGTGCGCAACTACACCATGGGCGACGTGGTGGCGCGGGTGAAGCGCGCCATGGGGTATTCGGTGCTGCATCCGATGGGCTGGGACGCCTTCGGCATGCCGGCGGAAAACGCCGCCATGGAGCGCAAGGTTCATCCGAAGATTTGGACCTACGAGAACATCGCCGCCATGAAGGCGCAGCTCAAATCGATGGGCTTGTCGCTCGACTGGAGCCGCGAGATCGCGACCTGCGATCCGGCCTACTACAAGCATCAGCAAAAGATGTTCCTCGATTTTCTCGCCGCCGATTTGGTCGAGCGGCGGAAGTCGAAGGTGAATTGGGATCCGGTCGATCAGACCGTGCTCGCCAACGAGCAGGTGATCGACGGGCGCGGCTGGCGCTCCGGCGCCATCGTCGAGCAGCGCGAGCTGACGCAATGGTTCCTGAAGATCACCAACTATTCGCAGGAGCTGCTGGACGCGCTCGACACGCTCGACCGCTGGCCGGAAAAAGTCCGGCTGATGCAGAAGAACTGGATCGGCCGCTCGGAAGGCTTGTTGGTGCGTTTCGCGCTCGATGCGAAAACCGCACCGAACGGCGAAAGCGAGCTGAAAGTCTTCACCACGCGGCCGGACACCTTGTTTGGCGCCAAGTTCATGGCGGTGGCGCCCGATCATCCGCTCGCGGCGGCGGCAGCGAAAAAAAATCCGAAGCTCGCCGCCTTCATCGACGAGTGCCGGCATCGCGGCACCGCGCAGGCCGACATCGACACCGCCGAGAAGCTCGGCTTCGATACCGGCATCCGCGCTCTGCATCCGTTCGATCCGAACTGGAAGCTGCCGGTCTATGTGGCGAACTTCATTTTGATGGACTACGGCACCGGCGCCATTTTCGGCTGCCCGGCGCACGACCAGCGCGACCTCGAATTCGCCAACAAATACGAGCTCGGCAATACGCCGGTGGTTTGTCCGCCCGACGTCGATCCGAAAAGCTTCGTCATCACCGACATCGCCTATGACGGCGACGGCCGCCTGATCAATTCGCGCTTCCTCGACGGGATGAGCACGGCGCAAGCGAAGGAAGAAGTCGCGAAACGGTTGGAGAAAGAAACTGCCGGCAATCGTCCGGTCGCGCAGCGCCAGGTGAATTTCCGGCTGCGCGATTGGGGCATTTCGCGCCAGCGCTATTGGGGCTGCCCGATTCCCATTATTCATTGCGAGGCGTGCGGCGTCGCGCCGGTGCCGGCAAAAGATCTCCCGGTAACGCTGCCGGACGACGTGACCTTCGACCGGCCCGGCAATCCGCTCGACCGCCACCCGACCTGGAAGCACGTCAAGTGTCCGCACTGCGGCGCGCCAGCCGTGCGCGAGACCGACACCATGGACACCTTCGTCGACTCGTCGTGGTATTTCGAGCGCTTCACCGATCCGTGGATCGCGACCGAGCCGACCGATCGCCCGATGGTCGATACCTGGATGCCGGTCGATCAATATATCGGCGGCATCGAGCATGCGATCCTGCATCTGCTCTACAGCCGCTTCTTCACTCGCGCGATGAAAAAGACCGGCCATGTCGGGCTCGACGAGCCGTTCGCCGGCTTGTTCACCCAAGGCATGGTGGTGCACGAGACCTATCGCACGGCGAGCGGCGAATGGGCGGCGCCGGCCGAGGTCAAGATCGACACGCAGGGCGACTACCGGCGCGCCGCGCTGATTGCGACCGGCGAAGCGGTCGAGATCGGCCCGATCGAGAAAATGTCGAAGTCGAAGCGCAACACCGTCGACCCGGACGAGATCATCGCCGGTTACGGCGCCGATGTGGCGCGCTGGTTCATGCTGTCGGACTCGCCGCCCGAGCGCGACGTGGAATGGACCGAGCGCGGCGTGCAGGGCGCCTGGCGCTTCGTGCAAAGGCTGTGGCGGCTGGTCGGCGAAGCCGCCGAGGTTGCCGAACGGGCCCCAGCCGAGCGGCCCGCGGCCTTCTCGCCGGCGGCGACCGCCTTGCGCAAGGCCACCCATCAGGCCCTGGCAAAAGTCACCGATGACATCGAAAAGCTGCACTTTAATGTTTGTGTGGCGGCGATCTACGAATTTGCCAATGCGCTGTCGGGGGCGATCGGCGACATCGGATCGGAGGGGTCAGACAGCGGGACGAATCCCTCTCCTGCCGCTGACATGCGCTGGGCCATGAACGAAGCGGTTAATGTTCTTGTGCAACTCTTTGCGCCGATGATGCCGCACCTCGCCGAGGAATGCTGGGCCATGCTCGGCCATGACACGCTGGTCGCGGAAGCCGCATGGCCCGCGGTCGAGCGCGATCTTCTGGTCGAGGATACGCTGACGCTGCCGGTACAAATTAACGGCAAAAAGCGGGCGGAGGTGATTGTCGCGCGCGACGCCAGCAATACCGAGATCGAGGCTGCCGTTCTGGCGCTGGATGCGGTAAAAAAGGCGCTGGACGGCAAATCGCCCAAGAAGGTGATCATCGTGCCGGGACGGATTGTCAATGTGGTGGCGTAACCTTAGGCAATGGCAGGCGCTCGCCTGGCCGGCCCGTTTGGCGGTGGTGCTGGCCGCGGCCGGGCTCACCGCCGGCTGCTGGCAGCCGCTCTATGGCGCCCGCCCGGGACCCGGCGGCGAAGGCGTGCAGGACAAGTTCGCCGCTGTCGATATTCCGCCGATTGCCGCTCCCAAGGGAACGCCGACCGAGCGGGTCGCGATCGGCTTGCGCAACGCCTTACAATTTGACCTGCACAACGGTCAGAACACGTTCGCGCCGGTCTATGCGCTCAAGGTCGGGGTAGGTTCTTCGCAATTTACCGCCTATGTGGATCCAACCACCGGCCGGCCCGACACGCAGATCGAGATCGTCAGCGCGAGTTACCAGCTGATTGAGCTTGCGACCGCAAGATCGTGCTCAACGACGTGACCTTTGTTCACGTTGACTACGACATTCCGGGCTCGCAGCAGCGTTTCGCCGGCCAACGCGCGCGGCGCGATGCGGAAGACCGCGCCGTCCAGGTGGCCGCCGACATGATCCGCAACCGGCTTGCGTCGTACTTCGTCGCCGGGACGTAGTGTTTACTCGGCTCATTCCCGCGAATGCGGGAATCCAGCGCGCATTTTCCAGCATGTGTGGCCTGGGTCCCCGCCTTCGCGGGGGACGAGCGGAGCTGGCTTGACCTAATGCAACCACGCTTTAGATGACCGCCCAATGGTCGCGCTCAAAACCGCCGACATTGAAAAATTCCTGGCGCGGCCCGATCCGGCGCGGCCGGTCGTGCTCGTCTACGGTCCCGACGCGGGCCTGGTCAGCGAGCGCGTCAACGCTCTGATCAAGGCGTCGGTCGACGACGTGAACGATCCGTTCTCGCTGGTGCGGCTCGAAGCCGAGGACCTTTCGGCCAACCCGGCGCGCCTTGTCGAAGAGGCGCAAACCATCCCGCTGTTCGGCGGCCGCCGCGCGGTCTGGGCCAAGGCCGGCAGCCGCAACATCGCGCCTTCGGTCGAGGCGGTGCTGGCGCTGCCGTCGAGCGAATGCCGCGTAGTGATCGAGGCCGGCGATCTGCGCCGCAACGCGCCGCTGCGCGTCGTCTGCGAGCGCGCCAAGAATGCCGCGGCGCTGCCCTGCTATGCCGACACCGAGCGCGATCTGGCGCGGCTGATCGACAGCGAGATGCGCGAGGCCGAGCTGACTCTCAAGCCCGACGCGCGCGCGATGCTCATTCCGCTCCTTGGCGGCGACCGCGCCGCCTCGCGCAACGAATTGCGCAAGCTTGCGCTCTACGCGCGCGGGCGCGGCGAGGTCGATGTCGACGATGTCACCGCCGTCGTCTCGGATGCGTCGGCGCTTGCGCTCGACGAGCTGATCGACACCGCCTTTGCGGGACGTCCGGTCGAGCTTGAAGCACAGCTTGCGAAAGTGCGCGCCGCCGGCAGCCCCGTCGGTTCGATCTTCTACGCCGCGCAACGCCAGCTCGGGCAGCTTCACAGATGGCGCGTGGCGATCGAATGCGGCGCGCATTTCTCGATCGATTCCGTGCAGCCGCCGCTGCACTTCCGGCGCAAGACTCTGGTCGAGGCGGCGCTCAAACAATGGAACGCGGCGCGGCTCCTCGCCGCCATGTCCGAACTGGCGGATGCCGTTCTAGCCTCTCGCAAAACGCCGGCGCTCGCCGACACCATCGCCGAGCGCGCACTGCTCTCGCTTGCGACGAAAGCACGCCGGGCTGCGGCGTAGTCTCTGATCGTAGGATGGGTTGAGCCAACGGGTCCGGCCCGAAGTGGCCGGCCCGATGACAAGCTCCGCGAAGCCGACTCGGCTGGCTGGACGCCTAGGATTTGTTTTTCATCCCGATTTCGACCAGCCTCTCACCCACAGTGCATCATGAGTGTTGTCTCCATCATGAGTCATGTCCCTTTTTCATTGACTTTTGTCTCCATTTTGGTTATGGTTTGACCCCAGTTCAGGGACGAATCATGATCCACACTTTCTGGCGCCTCAGCGAGGCGGGCGCCGACAATCTCGGGCTTCCTTCACGGATGACGGCTTGCTGCTCGGACACACGTCGCTGATCGAGCGCCGCGGCACACACTATGTTGTGCGCGAGCGACACGAAATCGAGCGACTGTTGAAGCGCGCCTATCACGGCGAGCCGCCAGTGGACCGGCTCATGGGTGGCTTTACGACGGTCGCCTCCGCGCTCAACGCCAACGATCAATGTTTGGCGCGGATTGCCGCGGTGCATTTGCAGATTCCCGACTTACCAAGTCCGGCGGCTCGGGACGCGCTCGCCGCGGAAGATGCACTGATCAAATACGCCCGTGACGAAAGCGCTGGTGACGCGAACTGGAATCCGGCGCTGCATCCGCGCGCTGGTACGCCACCCAATCCCGGCTGGTTCGCGCCGACCGACGGCGAGACTTCGTCGGTTCGGGTAGCCGCGAACGATGACCCAAATCGAGGTTCGGACGCGGAGCGACCCGGATCAAATACACCGAAGCCATACTCTTCGTCACCCCTGCAAACGAAACCTGAAACTGCTCGGCCCCCACTAGAAGGCGAAATCATTCCGCCTTCCCCCAAGGGCGAGATTGCCCGCACTCCGCTCGAAATCGAACTTGAGGCTCAGCGCATCGAGAGCCGGAGAGCATTGCGCACCACCGCCATCGCCCTGCTGCGCATGTCTGGTGAGGTGGCAGCGAATATCATCCCGATTATAGACATTCTAGCGGATGTCATGCTGGCAAACGATATCATCACGCTTGCTCGCGAATGGCAAAAGCTGAAAATCGAGCAATAGGCCGTTTCGGACTTCATCAAGAAGGCACCCTATAGCCTCATGGAGCTGCAAGTTCGATCACCGCTCGGCTACGAAGAATTCTCCCGTTACGACCTGTTCATTAAAATCACGCTCGACGATAAGGACTTGTCCAAGCGATTCGGCCCGGCCGGCGATGGCTATCAATATCATCATATCGTCACTCAGGGCGGGCAGAACGCAACGAAGATTCCCGCAGCGCAACTACAAAACACCGACAATATCGTACGTTTGCCAACGCTGATACACGAAGCAGTCACGGCAGAATATCTGGGGCCGGCCCCCGCGGATGAAACAAAGACATTTTACGAATGGGTGCAAAGTCAGCCTTACAGCATTCAGCGCGAGGAAGGTCTTAGGATTCTTCGGAAATTACGCATTCTGAAATAACTCGACCGTTCGGAGAGAGGGCCCATGAGCATCGATGACCAAATTTCCGCGTTTGCCGCGCAGTTGGACAGGTGGTTCGCCGACTTCGCGGCCAAGCTCCTTCAGCCAGGCGACGAGACAGCGGAAGTCAAGACGCGGGTGGCGGGACTTAAACTCCTGAAACAGTTCGATGAACTTAAGAGCCAAGGCTTGGCATCGCTTGCGACTTTGTCAAATTTCGCCGACGTCGCGTCCGAGAGTGAACGCATTGAGACGCTGCTACGTGGTTTCGAACGTGCCGCCAGGTTAGAAGGCATCAGTAACGACCTGCAAGATTGGGACGGCGTGAAGCAGATCGACCACATCATGGACGACATCGTCGTCGCGTTAGCCGCAATCGGCCCTGGCCGCACTCTTCTTGTGCCGCTCCTCAAGCATGACAACGCACGCGTCCGTGTTCTCGCGGGGCGATATCTAATCGATCTGATGCCCGATCGCGTGGTTCCAATTTTAGAGAAAATAGACAAAGAGGGGGACGGTTCTTCTGACGGCTTCAGCGCTTTTTTGGTGCTCCAGGTTTGGGAAGTTGAGCGTCGGGGACGCTTCAACGCAATAGAGGGTCGAGTGGTGCGCGGGTGATCGCGAACCAACGCCGTTTCTGGCAGCAATTGTCGCAGCGACTTTGACGGCCGAAGCAAGATCAGACTTGGGCGAGGCGGTCGCACCTCTAGCCTTCGCGCGTAGAGCGCGACGCAAGTTTTAAGGTAGGGTCGATTCCGACATCCGGGCGGACAATGGCCGCGGAGCCTGTAATGCGTTTCAATTCATTCAACCCATCCTGCAAAAGGCCGCGAAGCACCGCCGCCACAAGACCTATGTCGGATTCTCCAGACTGAACGTCTGTGAATCGTCGTCGTAGGCGAAGGCTTCGCCATAGCGGGCCCAGGCAGTCACCGAGCGCAACGTTTCCTCGGCGTCCTCGGTGCTCATGTGATCTTCCAGCTCGTCGAAGAAGCGGCTCTTGGGCGCGACGTGATTGCTGCGCTCCTGCAGCACGCGGCGGATGTGCGCGGCAAGCGGCACATAGGCGAGGAGTTGGCGCTGGAAAATCTTCTTGCGGTCATCGGTGCCGGCCTCGACATATTGCCGGCCGACGTCGGTGAGCTTGATATCGCCGCCTTCGATTTCGGCGAGATGCAGCATCTGCAGCGCGTCGGCGACCGGGAACAGCTCGTCGCCTTCCAGGTGCTGTTCCTCGGCAAAAACCGGAAGGTCGGCCTTGCCGTTGTATTCGCCGGCCAGTGTTTCAAGCACGCCGGACAACAGGTTCGCGGAAACGCGCGGCAGGATCGTGTCGATCGATGTCGCCACCGTTCCGGCCGCGCCACCGATTTTCGGCGGCGTTGGCGTGCGCGCGGTCATGGCCACATAGACTTTTTCGACCAGATCGCGGAAGCGCGGGTCGAGTCGGTTGCGCGGCTGTTTCAGATCCACCGCGATTTCGCGAATGATGCGGCCCGGATTGGATGAGAACAACAGGATGCGGTCGCACATCAGCACCGCCTCCTCGATATTGTGGGTGACGATGATGATGCCTTTGATCGGCAGCTTGCCGTCGCCCCACAATTCGATCAAATCGGTGCGCAGCGTTTCCGCGGTGAGCACGTCGAGCGCCGAGAACGGCTCGTCCATCAGCAGAATGTTCGGATGCACGACCAGCGCGCGGGCAAAGCCGACGCGCTGGCGCATGCCGCCGGAAAGCTCGCGCGGATAGGCGGATTCGTAACCGTCGAGGCCGATCAAGTCGATCGCCGCCAGCGCCCGCTTTCTGATCTCGACGTCGGGCAGCCCGAGCGCCTCGAGCCCGAGCTGCACGTTTTCAAGCACGGTGAGCCAGGGGAACAACGCGAACGACTGGAACACCATGGCGATGCCGGGCGCCGGCCCCAGCACCGGCTGGCCCAGATAGGTGATCGAGCCGGCCGAGGCCGGCATCAGGCCGGCGATCGAGCGCAGCAGCGTCGACTTGCCGGACCCGGTGCGGCCGAGCAGCCCGACGATCTGGCCCTCGATCAGTTTCAGCTCGATGCCGTCGAGCACCAGATGCTCGCCGCCATCGGCGCGCGGGAAAGTCTGGCGCAGCGCATGAATGTCGAGAAGCGCGTTGCTCATCGGAGCACCTTCTTGGAGCATGTCCCGGAAAAGTGGTTGCCGGTTTTCCGTAAAGGACACGCGACAATTTAAGAATCTAGCCGATCCGGAACTTGCGTTCCGCGTAGAGATAGAGTGGACGCCAAAAGACGCGATTGATGACCACGACGAAAAAGCTCATCACCGCAATGCCGAGCACGATCCGGTGAAAATCGCCGGCTTCGGTCTGCTGGGCAATATAAGCGCCGAGCCCGTAGGCTTGCAGATGCTCGTTGCCCCAGGAAGCGACCTCAGCGACGATGCTGGCGTTCCATGAACCGCCCGAAGCCGTGATTGCGCCGGTCACATAATAGGGCAGCACCGCCGGCAGCGCGATGCGCCGCCACCACAAGAGGCCGCGCACCCTGAAATTGACGCCCGCGGCGCGCAGCTCCGCCGGAATGGCGGCGGCGCCGGCCACGACATTGAACAGAATGTACCACTGGGTACCCAGGATCATCAGCGGGCTCAACCAGATATTCGGATCGAGCCTGAGCGCGACGATCGCCGAGACCGCGATCGGGAACAATAGATTGGCCGGGAAGGCGGCAAGAAACTGCGCCACCGGCTGAACGAGATTAGCGACCTGCCGCCGTGTGCCGACCCAGACGCCGATCGGCACCCAGATGACGCTGGCAAGCGCGATCAGCACCACGATCCGGCTGAATGTGGCGAGCCCGCGCAGAAAGGCCGCCAGCACGTCCGACGTGCTGATGTCCTGCAAGACGAAGCTCACAACCTGCCAGAGCGCGAGCGCGGTGAGCGCGACAGTCACGACCGCCCACTGGAACGTCACCCATCCGTGCTGCGGCTGCGCCTGGCGCTTGACCGGAACGGCTTCCTTCCACCAGCCTGCGACCAGAAGTCGCCGCCAGGACGACGCAAACGGCTCTGTTAGCCGGTCGACCAGCCGGGAGCGGCGCATCACGTCCAGCACCCAGGATTCCGGCGGCATGATGCCGGGCTCCTGCTCGAAACGGAAGCGATCGGCCCAGGCGATCAGCGGCCGGAACAACACCTGATCATAGATCAGGATCACGATCAGCATGGTGACGATCGCATAGCAGACGGCGGCGAGGTCGCGCTGCTCGATGGCGAGCGCGATATACGAGCCGACGCCGGGCAGCGTGATAGTCGTGTTGCCGACGCTGATCGCTTCCGAAGCGACCACGAAGAACCAGCTTCCCGACATCGACACCATCATGTTCCAGATGAGTTGCGGCATCGCGAACGGCACGTCCAGCCGCCAGAACCTCATCCACGGGCTCAGCCCGAAATTGCGCGACGCTTCGACCAGTTCGCTCGGCACCGTCCGCAGCGACTGGTAGAAGCTGAAGGCCATGTTCCAGGCCTGGCTGGTGAAAATCGCGAAAATCGCGGCGAATTCGGCGCCGAGCACACGCCCGGGCGCCAGCGCCAGGAAGAACACGATGGTGATCGAGATGAAGCCGAGAATCGGCACCGATTGCAGAATATCGAGCAGCGGGATGAGCAGCCGCTCGGCTTGTTTGCTCTTGGCCGCCAGCGTCGCGTAGGTGAAGGTGAAGATCAGCGACAACACCATCGCCAGCAGCATGCGCAGCGTCGTGCGCGCGGCATATTCCGGCAGATTGCGCGGATCGAGCGATACCGGCTCGCGCTGCAACTCTGACAAAGGCTGCAGCAAATGGCGGCTTGCTTCGCTCAGGAACACCAACAGGCCGAGGATCAGGAGCACGGCCAATATGTCCCAGCGGGTGAAGAAACGACCCCAGCGGCCGACGGAAATAGGCACATTCAGCCGCATATCAGCTTGCCCGATTCACGTGCGACACGGTCGGTGTCACAACTTTGTCATGAAAAATGCGGCCCCAAAGCCCCATTCCCAGCCGCGCGCTTGGCGCGATCACATAACACCGGCGCGGCGTTGTTCAAACATTATTGCGCCCTTTACCTGCGAGGTAATTTGAACGGCGCCCAGGCCGGGGCTAGTCTTCGGTCATGCTCGATCGCAGAGAGCCCGTCGGTGGATTGTTGCGTCAGTGGCGGCAGCGCCGGCGCCTGAGCCAGCTCGATCTCGCCTGCGACGCCGGGATCTCGACCCGGCATTTGAGCTTTGTCGAAACCGGCCGCGCCCATCCGAGCCGCGACATGCTGCTGCATCTCTCCGAACAGCTTGACGTGCCGGTGCGCGAGCGCAACGTGCTCTTGGTGGCGGCGGGCTATGCACCGATTTTCCCGGAACGGCCGCTGACCGATCCCGCACTGACGGCCGCCCGCAGCGCGATCGATCTCGTGCTGGAGCGCCAGAAGCCCTACCCCGCCTTCGCGCTCGACCGGCAATGGCGCATCGTCGCGAGCAATGGCGCGTTGCCGGAATTGTACGAAGGGGTCGCCGCCAATCTCCTGGAACCGCCGCTGAATGCGATGCGGCTGTCGTTGCATCCGCAGGGGCTCGCGCCGCGCATCGTCAATCTCGCGGAATGGCGCGCGCATCTCCTTTATCGCCTGCGCCGCCAGGTCGAGCTGACCGCCGATCGCGCGCTCATCGATCTTCTGAACGAAGTGAGCGCCTATCCGGCGCCGGCCGATCGTTCCGGAAAGACGCCCGATATCGAACACGAGATCGCGGTGCCATTCCGGATCAAAACCGGCGCCGGCGTGCTGTCCTTCTTCAGCATGACCACGGTGTTTGGCACGCCCGTCGATGTGATGCTGTCCGAATTGGCGCTCGAATTGTTCTTCCCCGCCGACGACGACACTGCGTCGGCGGTGCAGCGTCTAGCGGCCAGCTCCCTTACGGCGAATTAGCCGACTTGGCTGGGTCGACCAGCTCGCGCTCCGTTTCCTGGACGCGGTGCAGCGCGCATGAGCGCGTTCACGCGCGTCTTCGACGCGCTATGGTGCGCTGCGCCCGGGATACGCCTTCTCTCCCGCCGCATTTCTTTACCTGCCGCGTAATCGCTTTGGTGCTTGCCTCGCGCGAGGATCGTTGCACGGCTCACAAGCGGCCGTTGATCCAATGTGAGGAGAAGCCAGATGCCCAACGTCAACGAAACCGTCGTCAGTTATCTCGCCGCCTGGAACGAACGCGATCCGAAACGCCGGCGCGAGTTCGTCGCCGCAGCCTGGACCGAGGAGGGAAGCTACATCGATGCGCACCGTCACGGGCACGGCCACAACGCCATCGACGCAATGCTTGCCGCGACGCAGGCGCAATTTCCGAACTATCGGCTGAGCCTAGTCAGCGGCATCGAGGCGCACAACAATTTTGTGCGCTTCTCTTGGGCCGCCGCCGGCACCGCCGAAGCGCCGCTCTATATCGGCGGCACCGATTTCGCAACGCTCGCGCCGGACGGCCGGATGAAGACGGTCGCCGGCTTCATGGACGCGTCGCCGGCGATGTAAGAACGAAAGCACGCGTCAACGCTGACGGCACCGCCCGCACGCAATCGCGGGCGGTGCCGAATTTCTGCAAGCGGGTTCTGGATCAGTTGCGACGGCGAGGCGGAGGCCGCATAACGTCGTTGCATTCTTCCCTGAGTCGAGCCTTGGGCGAAGCGCCGAACGAACAGACGATCTCCTTGCCGCCGGCGCTGCAAATGGAGCTTGCCACGGCGCAAGCGGCGTGGCTGGCGCGAAACAATACGCGACGGCTCTGGAGCAAAGACGCGACGCTCTGGACCGGCGCCGACGAAGCCTCCTGGCTCGGCTGGCTCGATGTCATCGATAGCGAGCTGCGCGCGCTCGCGCCGCTGCAAGACTTCGCCCAGGAGATACGCGCGCAGAAATTCACCGGCGTGCTGCTGCTCGGCATGGGCGGCTCGAGCCTCGGCCCCGAGGTGCTGGCGACAAGCTTGGGCTCGGCACCCGGCTATCCCGAGCTTCATGTGCTCGATTCCACCGATCCCGAGCAGGTGCGGCGTTTCGAAGCGAGCGTCGACATCGCGCGCACTCTCGTCATCGTCGCCAGCAAATCGGGCAGCACGCTCGAGCCGAACGTGCTGATGGATTATTTTCTCGCCCGCGCATCCGCTGCAGTCGGAAGCGCGGCCGCCACCCATTTCGTCGCCATTACCGATCCGGGCTCGCGGCTGCAAAAGACCGCCGAGGGCAAAGGCTTTCGCCGCGTCTTCCTTGGCGTTCCCAGCATCGGCGGGCGCTATTCCGTTCTGTCGAAATTCGGCCTGGTCCCGCTGGCGGCGACTGGGCAAGCCGTTGCCGCCTTCCTAAAAGATGCAGACGCGATGGCGCAGGCGTGCGGCCCGGCCAGCGAGCCAGCAGGCAATCCTGGTGTGGCGCTCGGGACCGTCATGGGCGTCCTGGCCAATAAGGGACGCGACAAGCTCACCCTCATTGCGTCGCGCTCGATCGCATCCTTCGGCGCCTGGGTCGAGCAACTGGTCGCCGAATCGACCGGCAAGCACGGACGCGGCATCATTCCGATTGCCGACGAGCCGCTCGGCGATCCATCGGCCTATGGCGCCGATCGTCTGTTCGTCTATCTGCGCGACACGTCACATCCGGAGCCCGCACAGGATAATGTCGTGCAAGCGCTCGAGGATGCCGGCCATTCGATCGTCCGCATCGCGGTCGCTTCGCCGCACCGGCTCGCGCAGGAATTCTTCCGTTTCGAGATGGCAACCGCCGTTGCCGGCGCGATCCTGGGCATCAATCCGTTCGACCAGCCCGACGTCGAGGCGAGCAAGATCGCAACGCGCGCCATGACCGAAGCGTTCGAGAAAACCGGCGCGCTGCCCTCGGAGCCGCCGGTCTTCACGGCAAGCGGGATCGCTCTCTACACCGATGCACAGAATGCGGACAGCCTGCGCAAGCTCGGCGCCGGACCGAGCCTGGAAAGCTGGTTCAAGGCGCATTTCGCGCGACGCGCTGCCGGCGACTACATAGCGCTGTTGGCATATCTCGACGCGACTGAAATGCGCGTGCAGGCTTTGCAGAATGTGCGCGCCAGCATTCGCGACCGAACGCGGCTCGCGACCTGCCTGCAATTCGGCCCGCGGTTTTTGCATTCGACCGGACAAGCCCACAAGGGCGGGCCGAACGGCGGCCTGTTTCTTCAGCTCACGGCGGAGCCTGCTGCCGACGTCACGATACCGGGCCGCACCGCAAGCTTCGGCGTGATCGAGGCGGCGCAAGCGGCCGGCGACTTCCGTGTGCTCGCCGAGCGCGGCCGCCGCTTGCTGCGCACGCATATCGCAGGCGGCACGGATGCGGGCATCGCCATCATCGCCGAGGCGATCGAGCGCGCGCTGGGATAGAGAAGCATTATCGAAGCCGCCCGCGGATGCCGCCACCGCAGGGCGCAGCCACCTACTCCGCAGCCGCGCGATGCGACCGCGTGAAGATCAGGCGCAAGGCGAAAGGAATGCGCTGGTACAACAAAATACTGAGCCAGCTCACAATCACCGTGCCGCAGAACACGATGACGGCTTTCACAAATGCGATCAGGGGGGCGCCCAGGAGCGCATATTGCAGCCACACGGTCGGAACGTAGTGCACGAGATAAAGGCTGTAGGCATTGGTCGAGAGGCTATCGAGCGCGGCGGAGCGTTTGAGGCCGAACCGCAAGCTCGAGGCGATGACGAAGAAACAGCCGGCGGCGCACGCCACGACGAAACAAAAATTGGCGGCGATTTGGATGGACAGCGGTGCCGTCCCATCCAAGGTCAACGAGGTCACGCCCATCCAGAGAAACCAAGTGGCGACCGCGATCGCGGTCCACAGTTTCCAGCGCCGCCCGAGCGCGCCCTCGACATCGACCAGACCGACATCGAGGCCGGCGGCGCCAATGCCGACGCCGACGAAGAAATACACGCCGTAGAGCAGCGGCCGGCACCATTGCACGGACAGGATTCCGGAATTCGACCAGCCCCAAGGCGTAAACACGAGCGCCAGCGGCACATAGGCGACCGCGGAGACGGCGACCAGCACGCCGAAGAAAACGGCGGGCCGTCTGCCGGCCGTGGCGCACCAGCGGCCCAACGCCGGGATCGCGGCAGGCGCGATCAAGTACACCCCCACCAGCACGAAATTGAGCGCCAGAAGCTGCCACAAGAACCAGAGCTGCGCGTTGGGCAGGAACGGCAAAGCAATATATTCGCGCAGATACGTCGCCACGCTCGGGTCGCCGCCCAAGTTGAGATAGGCCGGATAGAAGGCGATCGGATTGAGCACCAGCACGCCGAACACATACGGAATGCCGAGGCGGCGCAAACGATCGCGGATGAAACCGAAACTTCGCTTGCGCTGCAGACTGGACCAGACGAACAAGCCCGACAGCAGGAACATTAGCGCCATGAGGTAAATATCCTGCCAGGCGCAGAACAAATCGAATCCGAACCACCGGCTGCTGTCCGCGATGGGAAACGACCGCCACAGGTAGGGAGGCTTGTTGAAGGCGGACGGATGCTCGGGAATGAATTGCACGTAGGCCAGGACGGCGTGGAAGGCGAGCACGACCAAAATGACGACCGCGCGCAGGTTATGCAGCGCTAAGCTCGAACGTGACATCGTCGCCGGCAGTGCCATGGACCCGGGATCCCCCAACCAGGCGCTTAAATGCCTTGGTAACCAATTTTAATCCAGTCGCTGGCACAATCATCGGAATGACCAGGGGGCGTGGCAAGCACGAAAATGGGCCGGTTGATGGCTTTTCTGCCAGGGCTTTGCACACAAATCGTCGTTAAATCACCGCATTGTGGAAGGAAAATCGCACCACTCCCAATGGCGACTCGTGATTCCTTTTGACCGCGAACGGATGGAGAAGCGCGTTGGTAATGCGATCGACAAAACTGATCTTGGCCGGCCTGGTGGCATTGTTCGCCGCGGTTCAGCCACTCGCCGCAGCGGACCCGTCGG
>DATMQV010000040.1:0-9115 GCA_035566615.1 Xanthobacteraceae bacterium | reverse complement strand
GCGGCCGGCCGATGAGCTTTTTGCTCGAATCGGTCGAAGGCGGCGAAGTGCGCGGCCGCTATTCGATCATCGGGCTCGAGCCCGACGTCATCTTTCGCAGCAACGGTGCGGCGGCCGAGATCAATCGAACGCCGCTCAACAATCCGGAAGCGTTCGCGCCGGCCGGAGCGCCGCCGCTGCAGGCGCTGCGCGCGCTGATCGCCGAAAGCCGTATCGCGCTGCCGGACACGTTGCCGCCGATGGCGGCCGGCGTCTTCGGCTATCTCGGCTACGACACGGTGCGTCTGATGGAGGATACGTTGGGCGAGCCTCCGCCCGATCCGATCGAGATTCCGGAAGCGATCCTGCTGCGGCCGACTTTGGTGATCGCCTTCGATGCCGTGAAGGACACCATCACCGTCGTCACGCCGGTGCGGCCGCGTACCGGCATCAGCGCCGAGGCCGCGCTTGCGCGCGCGGCAGAGCGCTTGGCGGCGATCGTCGATGCGCTCGACCGGCCGCTCGATAAATCTTCCAAGGAGATCGACGCCGGGCCGCTTGATGTCGTGCCGCGCTCGAACACTGCGCCGGAAGATTTCAAGCGCATGGTGTTGCGCGCCAAGGAATACATCGCCGCCGGCGACATTTTTCAGGTGGTGCTGTCGCAGCGCTTCGAGGCGCCGTTCGCGCTTGCGCCGTTCGCGCTCTATCGCGCGCTGCGGCGCGTGAATCCGTCGCCTTACCTGTTCTTCCTCGATTGCGGCACGTTCGCGGTCGCGGGCTCGAGCCCGGAAATCCTGGTGAAGACGACCGCCGGCACGGTCACCATCCGCCCGGTCGCAGGCACGCGCCGGCGTGGTGCCACGCCGCACGAAGACAAGGCCCTAGAGCAGGAGCTCATCGCCGATCCGAAGGAGCGCGCCGAGCACTTGATGCTGCTCGATCTCGGCCGCAACGATGTAGGCCGCGTCGCCGAAATCGGCAGTGTCGAGGTCACCGATCAGTTCTTCATCGAGCGCTTCAGCCAGGTGATGCACATCGTCTCGAATGTGCAAGGCACGCTGCGCAGCGATTGCGATCCGCTCGACGCGCTCGCGGCCGGTTTTCCGGCCGGCACCGTCTCCGGCGCGCCCAAGGTGCGCGCCATGCAGATCATCGATGAATTGGAAAAGGAAAAGCGCGGGCTTTACGCCGGTTGCGTCGGCTATTTTTCGGCCGCCGCCGACATGGACACCTGCATCGTGCTGCGCACCGCTTTGATCAAAGACGGCGTCATGTATGTGCAGGCCGGCGCCGGCGTCGTCGCCGATTCAGATCCGGACTTCGAGCAGCAGGAATGCATCAACAAGGCCAAAGCGCTGTTCCGCGCCGCGGAAGAAGCCAAGCGCTTTGCCAGCGCTGCGGGCCGCGGGCAGTAACTCATCCCGCCCCGCGCAGCGGGCGAGAGGGGACCGCGCCATTAGCGCGGTGGGAGGGGCGTCAGCCTCGCCGCAGCCTCAGCGCCGCTCGCCCCCTCCACCGCGCTCACGCGCGGTCTCCCTCCCCCGCACTTCGTGCGGGGGAGGATGCGACGCTCCGTCAACGCGATCGGTGCGGCGCTACTTAATCCGGGTCATGTTCTGGCCGCCGCAGATGCCGATCGCGCAGCCTTCGACGCGGATCGTCGCGGGGCCAAGCTCGAGCAGACGTCCCGCATAACTGTTACCGTTGTCGACGTTGTAGAGTCGCCCGGACCATCTCCCCGGTCCATCCGGCACCAGACCATAGAGAACCGGAACGCCGACAAGCGGGCGCCCGCGCTGCGCCGGGTCGGGATTGTTCTTATCGGTCCATGGCCGGCCGGTCTCCGGATCATAAGCGGATTTTGGCGAGGCTATGGTCGCGCACAGTGCGGCACCGCACGGTCCGACCTTCACGCGGGCGCCGTCCTGCGCCAGCCAAAGGCCCTTTGGATCGGCCGACGCCGATCCCGCGCAGAAGAGCGCAGAGATCGTCACGGCGGCCGCGGCACAAAGCCTGTAGAGCTTCATGAGAGTGCATTTTGTCAGCCCAAAGCACACGGGCAAGCCCAAATCTTAACCTTACCGGGGGGTTGTGCGCCCAAAAAAAGCCCGGGACTTTCGCCCCGGGCTCGACTCCTCAACCTTCAATCAAATCAGCGGCCGAACCAGTTGAAGCGCCAAACCAGTTCGGTCGAAATAAACTCCGTCGCCTTCTGCGAGTTGAGCGCGGCGCCGGTAACCGGAACGCCCCCGCCGGCGGCGGTCGCCGTCAACGGCACATTCACGCCGTTGCCGCCGTACTGCGAATAGCGAAATTCAGTCTTGAGGAACAAGCCCGAGATCGGCAGCCAGTCGAACGCATATTCGAAGCCGCTGCCGATGAACCAGCCGTTATAGGTCTGCGCCGCAAGGCTTAGGGTGCCGGGCAGCGCCACACCCAGGATCGCGGAGTTATAGTTCACCCCGTCGAAGCGGGCTTGAGTGTAGCCACCATCGAAGTATGTGAGAAAGCGCGGGGTGACGAGCACGCCCGCGCGGCCACCGACCGCCCATGTCGAGGATTCTTTTTCAGTTCCGGTCACCCCAGGAAAGCTCGAGCTACCGGTGATGCTGCCGCCCGCAAAATCGCCGAAGGCGCCGATAACCGTCTGCACGCCGAAAAGGGGCGCGGTGAACTGATAGTCGCAACCCACTTGGCCCTGGCCGAACCAGCCCTTACCGCCGTTGGACTGCGATGCGGTAACAGCGGTGCCGCCTACGGTGACGAAACTGTCCTGCTGCCAGAACGCGTAACCGCCGCCGCCGCCGACATAGCAGCCGGTCCAGTTGTAAACCGGTGCCGGCGGAGGCAGGGCCACGGACTTGTAGACAGGCGGTGGCAGATCGGCTGCGCCAGCCGAGCCAAGCGCAGCGAGCGTCACCAGAGCGGCCGCGGTCACAAGCCTAAATTTCATGATTGCCCCCGAATTGCGATTCATCGGGGGTTTCTATCAGATCGGGTGCTCGATTTCTGTGCCTTTTGGGCAACAAGGCGTCAGATAATGGTTCCCTGCGGGCACGCCGCGAATTGGCGCGCGCAACGACGCGCATGCCGGCCGACCACAACGAAGACTGCGCCAAGACGGCGAGCAGCCTCGCTTACTGGCCGTTCTCTTCGCCCTCTTCGGAAAGCCGCTCGACCGAAGCCACCTTTTCGCCTTCGGCCGTCGAGAAGACGATCACGCCCTGGGTCGAACGGCCGGCGATGCGAATGCCGTCGACCGGGCATCGGATCAACTGGCCGCCGTCGGTAACGAGCATGATCTGGTCGCTTTCCTCGACCGGAAAAGAGGCCACCAGCCGGCCGTTCTTCTCGGTGATGGCCATGGCGACGATGCCTTTGCCGCCGCGCCCGGTGGTGCGGTATTCGTATGACGAGGTGCGCTTGCCGTACCCCTTTTCGGAGATGGTGAGCACGAACTGTTCGGCGGCCGAAAGCTCCACATAGCGCGGCTGGCCGAGCTCGATCGCGCCCTCGCCTTCCTCGTTGTCCACAGCCGCTTCTTCGGCGTCGCCATTGCTGCCGCGCCGCACCGCGTTGGCGCGCTTGAGGTAGGCCACGCGCTCGTCGGCCGTCGCCTCGACGTGCCGCAGGATCGACAGCGAGATCACCTTGTCGCCTTCGCCGAGCGCAATGCCGCGCACGCCCATCGAGGTGCGGCCCTGGAACACGCGCACATCGTCGACCGCGAAGCGGATGCATTGGCCGGCAGCCGAAGTCAGCAGCACGTCGTCCTTGTCGGTACAGATCTGCACATCGACGATGCTGTCGCCCTCGTCGAGCTTCATCGCGATGATGCCGGAGCGGCGAACGTCGGCGAAGTCCGACAGCTTGTTGCGCCGGACGGTGCCACGCGTGGTGGCGAACATGACGTCGAGCTTGTCCCAGGTGGCTTCGTCCTCGGGCAGCGGCATGATGGTGGTGATGCTCTCGCCCTGGTCGAGCGGCAGAATATTGATCAGCGCCTTGCCGCGCCCCTGCGGTGCTGCCTGCGGCAGCCGCCAGACCTTCTCCTTGTAGACCTGGCCGCGCGAGGAGAAAAACAGTACCGGCGTGTGCGTGGAGGCGACGAACAGCCGGGTGACAAAATCCTCCTCGCGGGTCTGCATGCCGGCGCGGCCTTTGCCGCCGCGCTTTTGCGCGCGGTAGGTGGAGAGCGGCACACGCTTGACGTAACCGGCGTGCGAAACCGTGACGACCATCTCCTCGCGCTGGATCAGGTCCTCGTCTTCCATCTCGCCTTCTTGGTCGATGATGACGGTGCGGCGCGGGGTTGCGAATTCGCGTTTGATGGCGGCGAGCTCGTCCTTGACGATCGTTTGGATGCGCGCGCGCGAGCGCAGGATGTCGAGATAATCGGCGATCTCGTCGGCGAGCTTGTCGAGCTCGGCCTTGATCTCATCGCGGCCGAGCGCGGTGAGCCGCTGCAGCCGCAGATCGAGGATCGCCTTGGCCTGCTCGGCCGACAGCTTGGTCGTGCCTTCCGGCGAGACGCTGTGGCGCGGATCGTCGATCAGGGTAACCATGGTGGCGACGTCGCGCGCCGGCCAGTCGCGCTTCATCAATTCGTCGCGCGCTTCGTTGGCGTCCTTGGCGGCGCGGATCAGCTTGATCACCTCGTCGATATTGGCGACCGCGATGGCAAGTCCGACCAAGATGTGCGCGCGGTCGCGCGCCTTGCCTAAAAGGTGCTTGGTGCGCCGATAGACGACCTGCTCGCGGAAAGCGATGAAGCAGCTGAGCAGGTCCTTTAAGTTCATCACCAGCGGCCGGCCGGCGTCGAGCGCCACCATGTTGGCGCCGAACGAGGATTGCAGCGCGGTGAAGCGGTAGAGCTGGTTGAGCACGACATCCGGCACCGCGTCGCGGCGCAACTCGACCACCACGCGATAACCGTCGCGGTCGGATTCGTCGCGCAAGGCGGCGATGCCTTCGATCTTCTTTTCGCGCACCAGTTCGCCAATGCGCTCCACCATCTGCGCCTTGTTCACCTGATAGGGAATTTCGGAAACGACGATCGCCTCGCGCTCGCCGCGCAGCGTCTCGAATTCGACCTTGCCGCGCATCACGATCGAGCCGCGGCCGAGATGATAGGCAGAGCGGATGCCCTGCCGGCCCAGAATGATGCCGCCGGTCGGGAAGTCCGGACCCGGCACGATGGCGATCAGATCGTCGATCGAGAGGCCGGGATTGTCGATCAGCGCCACGCAGGCATCGATCACCTCGCCGAGGTTGTGCGGCGGGATGTTGGTCGCCATGCCGACGGCGATGCCGCCGGCGCCGTTGACCAGGAGGTTGGGGAATTTGGCCGGCAGCACGACCGGCTCGCGTTCGGAATTGTCGTAATTGGGCTGGAAGTCGACGGTATCCTTGTCCAGGTCGTCGACCAGCGAGCCGGCCACGCGCTCCAGTCGCACCTCGGTGTAGCGCATCGCCGCGGGCGCGTCGCCGTCGACCGAGCCGAAATTGCCCTGCCCATCGATCAGCGGCAGGCGCATGGAGAAGTCCTGCGCCATGCGCACCAGCGCGTCGTAGACCGACTGATCGCCATGCGGATGGTATTTGCCGATCACGTCACCGACGACGCGCGCCGATTTGCGGTACGGCTTGTTCCACTCGTAGCCGTTCTCGTGCATCGAGAACAGGATGCGCCGGTGCACCGGCTTGAGCCCGTCGCGCGCATCGGGCAGCGCGCGCATCACGATTACGCTCATGGCGTAATCGAGGTAGCTCTTCTTCATTTCCTCGGTGATGGAAATGGGCCGAATATCGGATGGTCCGCCGTCTGCCGGCGGGAGATCGTTGTCGTCTGCCAAGTTGTAAGAATCCTGCGCGAATCTGCATTTCGTTCATAGCCGATCGAGGGGTCTTGCGCCACCCTTATCGGCTCTGGGTATGTATGGTTTTCCGCTGGATTTTCAATGTTCTATGAGGCGTTGCGCGGCGAGACCAGCAGCCCTTTCCCCTCCCCCACTCGGGCCGCGCTTGCGCGCGCCCGAGTGCTGGCTTTTTGGGGAGGTCGGGGTGGGGGCCGCGAGGCGTTTTCTCAAGCGTCACTGCTTGCGCACGATGTCCCGACCCCCCACCCTTCTCTTCCCCACAACGGGGAGGGAATGACCGTCGATGCCGCTCGATTTCCCCATAACGGCGCTTGTGACATTGCTTGTGGTGGTCGATCCGATAGGACTCGCGCCAACCTTTCTCGCGGTCACCGAGGGCCTGCCGCGACGCGCGCGCCGCGATGTCGCCGTGCGCGCGAGTCTCATCGCCGGCGCGATCCTGATCGGCACCGCGCTCCTCGGCGATCTTTTGCTGCGCGCGCTCGGCATTTCGCTGCCCGCGTTCCGCATCGCCGGCGGCTTGTTGTTGTTCGCAATTGCGTTTGAGATGGTGCTCGGCGTGCGCATGCGTCGCGAAGGACAAGCGGCCGAAGAGGCGGTGGAGGAGCATGTGCGCAACATCGCCGCCTTCCCGCTCGCCATTCCGTTGATGGCGGGACCCGGCGCCATCACCGCTACCGTGCTGCTCGCCGGCCGCGCCTACGGCCACATGCTGCTGGTCGGGCTGTTGCTCGCGGTCGTGGTGTTCGTGTCGCTCTCCTGCCTGGCCGCCTTCCTTCTGGCCGGCCGGCTCAGCCGCATGCTCGGGCACACCGGCAATATCGTCCTGTCGCGGCTGCTCGGTGTGCTGCTGGCGGCGCTTGCCGTGCAATATGTGGTCGACGGCATCCGCGCCGTATTGGCCGGATGAGCAGCAACAGGGCGGAGGCCGGAGATTGCCGTCACGCAAACAACCGTTCGGGCAAACTCAGTCTTTATTAACCATACGTGTTCACCTTGATCTTGAGCGCGGCAGAATCGCGCGCATGGAGATCAGACCATGTCGGTGAGCAGCCTTTCCGCCGCGAGTGCTCTGGATGCAACCCAATCGCCGCTGCTTTCGTTGGGCCAAACGAAGCGTCGCAAGCATCCGTCGATGAGCGATGCCCAGACGCAAAACGCGACCCCTGCCAACCCACCCGCCGTCGCCGGCCAGCCCGGCAGCAAAGTCAACGTCACCGCATGACGCTACTCGCGTTTCGCGTCCGCGCGGCGCGGCCGACCGACGTGCCGGCGCTGATGCGCTTCAAGCGTTTGCTGGCCGAGAGCGAAGACGGCCTGCATACCGTGCGGGCGACCGCGGCCGATTGGCTGCGCGACGCGTTTGGTCCGCAAGCGGGCTTTGCAGCCCTCGTCGCCGAGGCCGGATACAAGCGCGGCCTCATCGGCATGGCGACCTACAGCGAGCGCATCATCACCGGCTGGAGCGGGCCGGTCGTTTTTCTGCAAGATCTTTTCGTCGAAGCCGCCTATCGCCGCAACGGCGTAGCGCGCGCCATGATCGCTCGTGTCGCCGCGCACGCAAAGACCATCGGCAGCCCGATGGTCGAGCTTTCGGTGCGCGCCGACAATCCCGCGCAGCTTCTCTACCAGCAGAGCGGATTCCAGGTGCTGCCGCCCTGCCCCACTTACGTGCTGGCCGGACCCGCGCTCGCCGCGCTCGCCGCCGGCGACAACGACGATCTGCCGCTCGCCGGGTAGCTTGGCATTCCGGATTGCCATCGATCTCGGACGTATCCGAGATCGACTCTCAAAAGTCAAAGTCGGCAACAGCCGACTTGATCGGCGGCAAGTCCGAAGCCCATAGCCACAGATCATCGAGACCTAGCGCCGAATTTGCCCGCGCGCTTTGGGGTTATGGATTCCGGGCTCCTCGCTGACGCTCGGCCCCGGAATGACTGGCCACTCACCACCACCACCGCGGCTGCCAGGTCATGAGCGCAAAAATCGCGATCACACCGGCAAAAGCCGGCCAGCCGAGCGCGAACCAGATCCGGAACAGAAGCCGGTACTGACCAGGCAGAGGCTTGCCGTTGATGGCTGCGTCATTGGCGAGATTGCGCATCCGCATCTGAATGAAGACAACCGGCAGCCAGCAGAGACCGACAAAAATGTAGATCAGGATCGACAGCACGATCCAGGGTTCCTCGAGCGGCGACAGCCCGATTGCCCAGGCGAGCGCGACGCCGCTGACCGGCTGCACCACGACCGCCGTCGCGGTGAAGATGAAATCGGCGATCACCACAAACCGCGTGGTCACCGCGATCACGCCGGCATGGCCGGTGCGATGCGCCATCAGCATGAAGAAGGCGATGCCGATCCCGGTGCCGAACAGAACGGATGCACCGAGCACGTGGATGAATTTCCAGAGGAAGATGGATTCCATCAGCGGTCGTCCAAAATTCCGAAAACAAAGAGAATCAGAAGCACCATCGGAAGCTTGAACGCAACGAAATCGAGCGATCCGAAAAAATAAGTCCACGGCCGCATGATGTGGTCCGCGATCTGCACGAGTGCTGCGGCCAATAGCACGATCAGGGCGCAACGCACCGCGGGGCGGACAAGAAGACCCAATCCCGCCAAAAACGCAATGACGCTCCAGGCCGCACCGGGAAGCATCGGGCGTGCAATACTCGGCCGCAGACCCAGCACAGCCGCAAGCTGCTCGGCGCTGGGCACGATCACGGCAAGCGCGAGCCCCAAGATCGCCAACGGCTTGAGCAGATAGAGCCGCGCAAACCAGCGGTCCTGCACACTCGCCGGCCGCGCCGCCAGGATTTGATCGAGACTCTTTGGCGCGATGCCGGTCTCAGCCATCCAGCGCGCCGGGTCGCCGATCACGCCGGCAGTGAGCTGCGCCAGCGAGGTCGAGCGCGCGGGGCTGCGCCAGCCGAGAAAGCCCAGGCCGTCGGCGACTGTTGCCACCACTATTGCGAACGCGTCCGGCAGCGCCAGCACGCGCCGCGGTGGAAAGCCGAGCCAGAAACGGATCGGGGTCACGATATCGGCGAGGCGGTGCGCAACCTCCCACACGGTCTTGGCCGGCGCTCGCGGCGCCAGCGCGAACGCCACGGTTTCGGTAAGATCGTCCAGTCCGATGACCTGGATGCGCGCATCGGCGCGCACCACCGGCACGACGCCCGGAAAGGCCGCGATGCCGCGCAGCATCGCGGTGCCGCCATAGACCGCGGGACCGAGCACCAGCGCCGGGCGCA
>DATMQV010000039.1:0-17053 GCA_035566615.1 Xanthobacteraceae bacterium | reverse complement strand
CGATGACCGCCTGCGCGCCGGAATCGATGCGCGCCTGCGTGCGGGCGGCGGACTCTTCGATGCGAAGCTTGGGTAGCGACGCTTCGATCGCGCGCGTCATGCCGCCCATCTCCTCGACCTCGCGGATATGCGCCCAGGCTTTCGACGCAAGATCGTGGGTCAGCCGCTCGACGTAGAACGAGCCGCCCCACGGATCGATTGTGCGGGTGGTGCCGCTTTCGCGCTGAAGCACGATCTGCGTGTTGCGCGCGATGCGGGCGGAGAAATCCGTCGGCAGCGCCAGCGCCTCGTCGAGCGCGTTGGTATGCAGCGATTGGGTGCCGCCCTGCGTCGCCGCCATCGCCTCGACGCAGGTGCGCGCCACATTGTTGAACACATCTTGCGCGGAGAGCGACCAGCCCGACGTCTGACAATGGGTGCGCAGCGACAGCGAGCGGGCGTCGCGCGGATTGAACTCCTTCATCAGCTTCGCCCAGAGCGCGCGCGCGGCGCGCAGCTTCGCCACCTCCATGAAGAAGTTCATGCCGATGCCGAAGAAAAACGAAAGCCGCGGCGCGAAGCGGTCGACGTCGAGCGAAGCGGTGAGCCCCGCGCGCACATATTCGACGCCGTCGGCGAGCGTGTAGGCGAGCTCGAGATCGGCCGATGCTCCGGCTTCCTGCATGTGATAGCCGGAGATCGAGATCGAATTGAATTTCGGCATATGCGCCGAGGTGTAGGCGAAAATATCGGAGATGATGCGCAGCGATGGCTTCGGCGGATAGATGTAGGTGTTGCGCACCATGAATTCTTTGAGGATGTCGTTCTGGATCGTGCCGGCGAGTTTTTCCGGCGGCACGCCTTGCTCCTCGGCGGCAACCACATAGAGCGCGAGCACCGGCAGTACGGCGCCGTTCATGGTCATCGACACCGACATCTGGTCGAGCGGGATGCCGGCGAACAGCGTGCGCATGTCGTAGATCGAGTCGATCGCCACGCCCGCCATGCCGACATCGCCGGAAACGCGCGGGTGATCTGAGTCATAGCCGCGGTGGGTGGCGAGATCGAATGCGATGGAGAGGCCCTTTTGCCCGGCGGCGAGATTGCGCCGGTAGAAGGCGTTGGAATCCTCAGCCGTGGAGAAGCCGGCATATTGCCGGATCGTCCAGGGCTGGGTGACATACATCGTCGGGTAGGGGCCGCGCAGATAGGGCGCGATGCCTGGGTACGTGTCGAGCGCGTCGAGGCCCTTGAGCGCCTCGGCGGTATAGACGCTCTCGACCGGAATGCCTTCAGGCGTGAGCCAAGCCAGAGCCCGCGCCGGCGCCGCCTGAGCGGCCGTGTCGGCGAATTCGATCTGCGAAAAATCCGGGATACGGCTCATAGCGTTACCCAATCTCGACACCCAGGATATCGTAGACGCTCCTCAACGTCGCCAGTGCATCGCAACCCTCGTAAATGAAGGATTGCACGCCGGCGGCTTTCAAGGCGCCTTCCTGTTCGCGCGGGCGCCCGGCCAGATAGATATGCCGCGCGCCAGCAGCCTTGAGCGCTTGTGCGGTTGCCGCCGCCTCTCTCTCATAGACCTTGTCGGACGAGCACAGGCAGGCGAGCGCTGCGCCGGATGCTTTGAACGCCGCGGTGAGGGCAGGGGTCTCGACTATCGCGCCGCCGATTACCTCGATGCCGGCAGCCTCGAAGAAATTCTTCGCGAAGGTTGAGCGTGGCGTGAACTCCGCCTCCGTGCCGAGCGCGGCAAGGAAGATCTTCGGACGCGCGCCGGTCGCCGCCAGCGTCCGGTCGGAGGCGTCGCGCAAAGCTTCGAACGGCTCCGCCAGCCGGATCGGATCGAGCCCGCCGGCAGACGGCCGCCGCGCCGGCATCGGCGCATCGACCTTGGCTTCGGCTTCGTGAAAATTGGGGAAGATGCTGACTCCCGTGAGCGCGTCCTTGCGGCGGGCAAGCGCCGCTGCGCGCTTGGCACGAACGTCGGAGACTTTTTGCTGAACGAGGCCGCTCGCGAGCGCCGTGGCGATACCGCCCGCGGCCTCGATCTCACGGAACAACGCCCAGGCCGTCCGGCAAAGCTGGTCGGTCAAATCCTCGACGCTACCCGAGCCCGCCGACGGGTCGGCGACTTTGGCGAGATGCGACTCTTCCAGCAGAACAAGCTGCGTGTTGCGCGCGATGCGGCGCGCAAAGCGATCCGGCAATCCAAGCGCGGCGGTGAACGGCAGAACCGTGATCGCGTCGGCGCCGCCCAACGCAGCCGCAAAGGCCGCGATGCTGGTGCGGAGGATATTCACCTGCGGATCACGCCGTGCCAGCATCCTCCATGCGGTCTCGGCCGAAACGAAAGCCGGCGCCGGCGCAAGCCCGCACGCCGTCTCGATCCGCGCCCACAGCTTTCGCAGCGCCCGGAATTTCGCGATGGTGAGAAACTGATCGGCATCGGCGGCGAGGCGAAAGAAGATCATGCGGCGTGCGGCATCGAGCGAGACGCCTTCCGCTTCGAGCGCGCGCAGATAGGCAAGCGCGACCGCGAGCGCGAAGGCCAATTCCTGCCCCTCCGAGCCGCCGGCATTGTGAATGATGCGTCCGTCCGCGGCTGCGAGCTTGCCGCGAAAATCGTCGCGGGCGAGTGCCGCCAATCGCCGGGCGAAATGCTGCGCTTCATCGGTCCAGGGGCGCGCTGCATTTCCGCCGATCGCGATGGCGCCGATCGGATCGTGGCCGATGCGAATTCCCGCGCCGCGATTTGAAGACGCGAAGCCCTTCGCCAGCATCGCGTCGAGCACGGCGCCTGCTTGTAGCGAGACATCGAGCTCGAGGGCGGCGCCGGCATCGAAGTCGAAGCCTTCGAGCGCGCGCGCGATCGCTTGTTCGCTGACAGGCAAGCCAAAGCCATAGGCGCTGCCCGCACCGGCAAAAACGACCGACAAGCCGCTGGCGCCCGCATTGAGTTCACGCAACGCGATCTCATTGGCGAGCGCCGGGTCTGGGTGATCGATCCGCGCCAATATCTGCCAGGCCGCGCCGCCCGTCCGTGCGGCTACGGGCGATGCATCGGCGCGGCGCTGCGCGAGCGGGGCGATGGGAAGGCCGTCATAGGTGGTACTGATCAGCCGCTCGAAGGGCGCGCCCTTGAGAACCTGATCGACAAGGCTGCGCCATTGCGGCTCGGTGGCGGCCGGGAAATCGGCGGCGAGCAGAAGGTCTTCGGTGTTACTCATGGCCGCAAAATGCCATGCCGGGCGCGCCGGGCCAATATCTCTGACATGATTGATGAATCCCTTGGGACCACTAACGCGGTGGCAGCTTCTCGATGCCGCTTACGTCGAGACGCGCGAGCGCGTCCTTGACCTTTATCCCCGCGATCAAGCGATCGGGCGCCATCTCCGCAAGCGGCACGAGCACGAAGGCCCGCTCCAGCATGCGCGGGTGCGGTAAGGCGAGGTCCTCATCGGTCAGCACCAGATCGTCGTAGGCGAGGATATCGATGTCGATATTGCGCGGCCCCCAGTGCTGCTTGCGCGCGCGGTCGAGGCCAAGCTGGCGCTCACAGTCCATCGTCCGCTTCAGCAGGTCGCGCGGGCTGAGCGAGGTGGCAACCGCAATGGCGGCGTTGACGAAAGGCGGCTGCTCGGTCATTCCCCAAGGCGGCGTCCGATAGTCCGACGAACGGGCGACGAGCCGCACGGCCTCGTCGCGGCACAAGCATGCGATAGCTTTATCAAAAGTCGTGCGCACGTCGCCGACATTGCCGCCCAGCGCGATCAAGGCTTCGGCCATAAAGATTTCGGCCATGGCCATGGCGCCAACGCTATGCGCGCCGCGCGCGCGTGATAATCACGCCGACATCATCGAATGTCGCCGCAATGGGCGCATGCGGCTTGCGCACGGTGATACGAATACTGTGGATCGACGGATAGCGATCGAGCACGGCGTCGGCGACCGCGCCCGCGGCCGCCTCCACCAGCCGGTAGCGGCGCGCGCAAAACGCCTCGCTTACGGTCTTCACCAACAGCTCGTACGAAACCGTGTTCTTGAGCTTGTCGGTCCGTGAAGCCTCGGCAAGATCGATGTCGAGCATGAGATCCAGCACAAAAGGCTGGCCGACCTTGCCCTCATGCGGCATCACGCCGTGATAGGCGTGGAGCACAAGTCCGTTGACAAAAATCGCGTCGCTCATCGCGCCTGCCTGATGGCGGCTGCCACTGCCAATGCCTGGATCATCGGCGCTACGTCATGAACCCGCACGATGGCGGCGCCGTTTTCGACCGCCACGAGATGCGCGGCGATCGAGCCGCCGAGCCGTTCCATCGGCTCCGACGGCGTGATCGTATGAATAAAGCGTTTGCGCGAGGCTCCGACCAGGAGCGGCAAGCCGAACTTTCGAAACGCCGCGAGCCGCCCGATGCAGGTGATGCTCTGTCCCGGCGTCTTGCCGAAGCCGATGCCCGGATCGAGCACGATGCGCTCGCGCGCGATGCCGGCGCGCGCCGCAATCTCCAGCGAGCGCTCGAAGAACGACGTTACATCGGCAACAATATCGATGGCCGGATCGGCCGCGTCGCGGTTGTGCATGATAATGACGGGCACGCCGCGTTCGGCCACGACGCGCGCCATGTCCGGATCGCGCTGCAGGCCCCACACGTCGTTGACGATCGCCGCACCAAGGTCGACCGCCCAGGCGGCGATAGGCGCTTTCATCGTATCCACGGAGACCGGGCAGCCAAGCGCCATGACTCCGGTCAAGACCGGCTCGAGCCGCGCACGCTCTTCTTCGACCGATACCCGCACGGCGCCGCCATAGGGACGTGTCGATTCCGCGCCGATGTCGAGAATATCCGCGCCTTCAGTGGCCAAGCGGCGCGCTTGTGCGATGGCGGCTTGCGGGTCGAGGAAACGGCCGCCGTCGGAAAACGAGTCCGGCGTGACATTGACCACGCCCATCACCAGGGTGGTTTGCCTGGCGAGCAAGCGCACCAACACATCGCTCTGGGCGTTGCCGCCTTTTGAAACGGCTTTATCGCTCAACGTGGTCGCCATTGCTCAGCCAAATCCAACGGCAGCGTGTGCCCGTGGCTTTGCGGGGCGGGGCGGCGCGAGTCAAGCACCGTGCCTGCCAGGTCGGAGCGCGACGTGCCGAAATCCTGTCGGTCTAATAACGAATGACCGGCGGCAGTTTCTGCGCGTTTTCGATCCAGCGCTGTACGACCTTTACCGAGGGCAATAACCGCACGAGTTTGCGCCGGTTATTGGCTTGGGTCATCCGAACGACCAGCTTCTCGGGATTGCGGAACTTGAGTTCGTTTACCGTCTTGACGCCGGCCGCGCACAACAGCTCGGCATATTCCCAGCCCACGCCCTTGACGCGCATGCGATCGGCCGCCGTCACCCAATCGAGCACGCATTTGTCGTCGGTCCCGACCTTTTCCGCGATCTTGAGCCGTTGCTTCGGTGTTTTGGCGCAGCGCAGCAAACCAATGGTGGTGCGTATCCCCTCCGACCTGAGGATCAGTGCGGTATCGTTGCCGATGCACCGAATATCAGTGATGGGATAAGCCATCGCTGCCCCTCCTGGAACGCGCGTTGGCCGCGCGCTCCAGCGACGTCAAACGAACTGGGAGAGACCGGGGATCGCAGCGACAATCTCGCCGACCGCGTCCTCGCCCACTTTCTCACGCGCAAACGCGATGAACTGACGAGTGACGTCTTGAACCTGCCCCATGCTCAGCCCGGCGGACATCATGCTCATGCCCGCGCCCATCACGCCGCCCATTCCGCTGCCTCCAGCGGCGGCAGCTTTCTGCTGCAGAGCTTCCGCTCCCGGGAGCTTGGCTATCAGCAGTTGTACCTTATCTGCCGGTCCTTCCTTGGCTAGGAAGTCGAGAATGATGCCAATGGCGGTTTCAGCCGCCCCACGATCAACACCGACGTCACTGACGAGACGCCCGATCAACTCGTCCATAATCTTCCCCGCCAGCCCCGCATTTCCAACATGTTCCAGCCATATTGTACGCTTGCGCACCGCGTGACAAGGCAGCCGTGATAGAAGGATGGGCGCTCTAGCAAAAATGTCACACGTTGCAATTTCGCCCAAGCGCGACGAGAGTTGCGGCGCGGTGCTAAACGAACGAATGAAACGATGAACCCCGATCGCGACGGCAAAATCTTTGTCGGTAAGGGCGCAGACGACGCTTGGCTTGCGCTTGCACTCGCCAATCGGCATGGGCTTGTCACCGGTGCGACCGGCACCGGCAAGACCGTGTCGTTACAAGTTCTGGCGGAAGGCTTTTCGCGCGCCGGTGTTCCGGTCTTCGCAGCCGACATCAAAGGCGATCTTTCGGGCATCGCCGCGCGCGGCGAGGCCAAGCCGAATTTCGTCAAGCGCGCGAAAGACTTAGGCTTCGACTATCAACCCGAAGATTTCCCGGTCGTGTTCTGGGATTTGCTCGGCGAGCAGGGTCATCCGATCCGCGCCAATGTGTTCGAGATGGGTCCGCTCCTGGTCGCACGCATGCTCGAGCTCAACGACGTGCAGGAAGGCATCATCAATATCGGTTTCCGTTTTGCCGATGACGATCCGGAGTTGGGGGAGGCGGATGCAAACGGACTCGTCGACCTCAAGGATTTGCGCGAACTTCTTGCTTACCTTTCGAAAAATGCGAAAGACATCAGCGCGCGGTATGGCAACGTTGCCGTGACTGCGGTCGGTGCAGTGCAACGGCAGCTTCTCGTGCTTGAAAACCAGGGCGGCACGAAATTCTTCGGCGAGCCCGCGCTCGATATCAACGACTTGATGCGCGTCGACGCCGAGACCCAGCGCGGCGTGATCAATGTGCTCGCCGCCGACAAGCTCATGGCCAATCCGCGGCTGTACGCGACCTTCCTGCTGTGGCTCCTTTCGGAGCTGTTCGAGAAACTACCGGAGGTTGGTGATCCCCTAAAGCCCAAGCTCGTCTTCTTCTTCGACGAGGCCCACCTCCTGTTCAATGAGGCCCCGAAGGTGCTGCTCGACAAGGTCGAGCAGGTCGTGCGCCTGATCCGCTCCAAGGGCGTCGGGGTCTACTTCGTGACCCAGAATCCGCTCGACGTTCCGGAAAAAGTCCTGGCGCAGCTCGGCGGCCGTGTTCAGCACGCCTTGCGCGCCTTCACCCCGCGCGATCAGAAGGCTGTCGCGGCCGCGGCCGATACTTTCCGGCCCAATCCCAAGCTGAACACCGCGCAGGTCATTACCCAACTCGGCAAGGGTGAGGCGCTGGTGTCGTTCCTCGAAGGCGACGGCACTCCCTCGATGGTCGATCGCATCCTGGTGCGTCCGCCGTCGGCCCGGATCGGGCCGGTGAGCCCGGAAGAACGCGCCGCCGTGATCAACAGGAGTCCATTGAAGGGCAAGTACGACCAAACCATCGATCCGGAATCGGCCTACGAAATCCTGCAACGGCGTTTGCAGACCGGCGCCGTGCCCGCGGGAACTGGACCGGCCGGCGCCGGTCAAGGCGCACAGCCGGAGAGTGGCGGCATTCTCGCGACAATCGGAAGCGCGCTCGGAGGTTTCCTCGGCGGCCTTTATGGGACCAATCGGCAGCGTGGAATACGATTGACAACGACGCAGTCGATTGCTCGGCAGGTGACGCGGACGGTGACCAACAAGGTCGCCGGCCAGATTGCCGCTGACCTGGGCAAGTCGGTCGGCGGCGCGGCCGGCCAAAGTGTTGGACGAGCGATCGTGCGCGGCGCGCTCGGTGGCATTCTTAGACGGTGACATATGACAGCATCCGAAGCACTCCCGGCGGTTCTCGACCGCATCGACAGCGACCTCGACAAAAGCCTCGACCGGCTGTTTGCGCTTTTGCGCATTCAATCGATTTCCACCGATCCGGCCTATGCGCCACAATGCCGGACGGCGGCCGAGCATGTTGCCGGCGACCTGCGCAGCCTCGGCTTCGAGACGACGGTGCGGCCGACCGAGGGACATCCGGTCGTGATCGGCAAGAGCGGCGCCGGGCAGGGTAACGGCCACGCGCCGCGCGTCCTTTTCTATGGCCACTACGACGTGCAGCCGGTCGATCCACTAGACTTGTGGAAGACGCCGCCGTTCGAGCCGCGCGTCGAAACGCTCGATGGCGGCCGCAAGATCATCGTCGCGCGCGGCGCCTGCGACGACAAAGGGCAGGCGATGACCTTCGTGGAAGCCTGCCGTGCCTTCAAGGCGGTGACCGGCAAACTGCCGCTCGACATTACGATGATGATCGAGGGCGAGGAGGAGTGCGGCTCGAAAAGCCTGTTCGGTTTCGTGCGCGACAATGCGGCGGAGCTCAAGCGCGATCTGGCGCTCGTCTGTGACACCGGCATGTGGGACGCGCAGACGCCGTCGATCACCACCTCGCTGCGCGGCCTTGTGTACGAAGAGGTGCGGCTGACCTGCGCCGACCGCGACCTGCATTCGGGCTTATTCGGCGGTGCGGCGCGCAATCCGATCCACGTGCTTGCGGATATATTGTCCGCCATGCATCGGCCGGACGGCTCGGTCGCTATTCCCGGCTTCTATGACGGCGTCCGTGAGTTGCCGGCGGACATCAAAGCCGATCTTCAAGGGCTTGGATTGACGCCGGAAAAATTTCTCGGTCCGATCGGTCTAAGGATTCCGGCCGGCGAAAAGGACCGTTTGCTCATCGAGCAAATCTCGACGCGGCCGACCGCCGAGGTCAACGGTATTTTGGGCGGCTATACTGGCGAGGGCGCCAAGACCGTCATCCCGGGCGAGGCGATGGCCAAAGTCTCGTTTCGCCTTGTGGGCGCGCAGGACCCTGAAAAGATCCGCGCCGCTTTCCGCGAATTCGTCTGTTCACGCGTGCCAGCGGATTGTTCGGTGGAATTCGGCAACCACACCAGCGCGCCGGCCTTCGACGTGGCGTTCGACAATCCGGCGTTGAGCAAGGCGCGCACGGCGCTGGCCGAGGAATGGGGCAAGAAGGCCGTGACAGTCGGCGCCGGCGGCTCGATCCCGATCGTCGGCGACTTCAAGAGCGTGCTCGGCATGGACACGCTCATGGTCGGCTTCGCGCTTGACGACGACCGCGTCCATTCGCCCAACGAGAAATACGATCTGAAATGCTTCCATAAAGGCATTCGCAGCTGGGCGCGCATTCTCGCGGCGCTCGCTAGATAGCGTTCGGCAATGCTCGTCATTGCGAAAAGCAACCCGACAAGCAATGACGCGAGAGGAGGGACGTCATGAAGTTTGCGCGCTTTGCTATGGCCGCCTGCGCTCTCGCGCTCGGCTCACTTCCCGCTTCCGCGGCGGGTGTCGATAAGCTTTACATCCTTTATTGCGGCGAGGCGTCGGCAACCGATCAGTCGCGCTGGTCGCCCGGCGTTAATGTCGGCGTGCCCATCGAGCTTTCCGACAATTGCTATCTCATCCATCACGCACAGGGCTGGTTCCTGTGGGATACCGGCCTGGCAGATGCGGTCGCCGCAACGCCCGAGGGTGTGACGGCAGCGAACGGAGCCTTACGGCTCAAGCGGGCCAAGACGCTGGCGGCGCAACTTGATGCGCTCGGCGTCAAGCCTGCCGACATCAAGGGAATGGCGATCTCGCACACCCATCCCGACCACATCGGCAACGTCGAGCTGTTTCCGCAGGTGATGCTCTATGTGCAGAAGGCCGAGTACGAGTGGCCGGGCGAGGGCGGCGCACCGCGCTTCAAGCCCGAGCACCCGGTGACGAAGCTCGAGGGGGATCACGACGTGTTCGGCGACGGCTCGGTGATGATCATCTCGACGCCCGGTCATACGCCTGGTCATCAGGCCCTGCTGGTGCGACTGCCGAAAACCGGCGCCGTCGTGCTTTCAGGCGATGCCGTTCACTTCAAGGCCAATTGGGACAATCGGCGCGTGCCGGCGATGAACGTCAGCAACGAGCAGACGCTCGCTTCGATGCAACGCATCGCCGACGTCGTGGAGAAGGAGCACGGGCAGCTTTGGATCAATCACGACAAGCCGCAAAGCGACGCGCAGAAGAAGGCGCCGGATTATTACGAATAAAGCTTCGAAATCAGGACAGGCGGTTGAAGCTCAATCGGAGGCGGCGCCGATCAAGCGGGGCGTGACGAATCGCTCGAGCCGGCCGGCACTGTCGTGCAGCTCCGACCAATCGTCGAAGGCGAAATCGATCACCACCAGGCCGGAGGTGGGCAGTTTTTCGTTGAGGCTTTCACGGGCTTCGACGTCGCCCGAGCCGATCAGTTCGGTGGCGAGATCGTGCAGTCCCGGATTGTGACCGACCAGAAGCAGCGAGCGGGCGTCGTCGGTTTCGCGGATGAGCTCGGCGAGCGTCTCCGTGCCGGCATTGTAGATGCGGTCGTTCTTCACCACTTTCGGTGCCTTGCTGAAAGCGGCTTCGACCAGGGCCCAAGTCTCCACAGTGCGTTGCGCCGGGGACACCAGCACAAGATCCGGAATGAACCGGTGCCGCGCCATATAGGCGCCAATGAGCGGCGCATCGGCGCGGCCGCGCGGCATCAGCTTGCGATCGCGGTCGCGCTCGCCCGGTTCGGGACGCTCGGTCTTGGAATGGCGCAACAACAGCAAACGACGCATGGGTGAAGTTCTCTAGAGCATGATCCCGAAACGTGGAAACCGGTTTTCGGAAAAGATCATGCTCCAATGTAATATCTAGACCACGATCCGATTCAACTTGATCGGATCATGGTGTAGCCGGCAGTCTAAAGCATGATCCCGAAAAGTGGAGACCGGTTTTCGGGAAAGATCTTGCGCGAACAAGCAATCTGGACGGTGATCCGATTCAAATGAAACGGATCACGGTCTAGTGCCGCGGTGTTGAAGTTCCTATAGTGGGAGCGGCGGACGGAACTTCACGCCAACCCTATACGCGCAAAGTCGTATAAAATTATGCCGCTCTGCGCTTCGAGCGCGCCGAAATTAGCCGAGTGATGGACGCAGCCAATCCCGCATCTGCCGATGGCGACACTTGGTACGCGGCGACCATGGTCGATGCGCCGCCGCGGCCACCGCTCGGCGCCGAAGTCGACGCCGAGGTCTGCGTGATCGGCGGCGGGCTTGCGGGTCTGACGGTCGCGCGCGAACTCGCCCGCACTGGTTGGTCGGTCGTGCTCTTGGAGGCTGGGCGCATCGCCGCTCAAGCCTCCGGGCGCAATACCGGATTCGTCTTGCCCGGCTTCGCCGCCAGCCCGGACAGCATCATCGCGCGGGTCGGCTTCGACCACGCCAAGGATCTCTGGACGCTGGCGCAGAGTGGGCTCGATTATGTCCGCAACGTCATTCGGCATGAACAAATGCCGGGTGTCGATCCGCAAGACGGCTGGCTCCATGTCTCCAGGACCGACAATGGCGACGAGCTCACGCGCCTTGCCGCGCTTGTCGGCGAATTCGGCGGCGAGATCGAGGGCTGGCCGACCGACCGCGTCCGGGCAGTGCTCCGTAGCGATCGCTATTTTCACGCGATCCACTATCCGCGTGCGATCAGCATTCATCCCTTGAACTATGCGCTGGGCCTGGCGACTGCTGCTGAAAGGGCCGGCGTGCGCATCTACGAGGATACGCCCGCCTTGTCGCTCGATCCTGCCGGCGTGCGCAAACGCATCGTTACGCCGCACGGTCGACTGCGCGCGAACTGCATTGTGCTGTGCGGCAATCTGCAAATTGCCGGGCTGATGCCGCAAATCGCAGAGACACTCATCCCGGTCACGACTTATGTGATCACGACGGCGAAGCTGGGACCTGGCCTTGGCGAAGCGGTCGGTTACCGCGGCGCGATCAGTGATTCCGACCTCGCAGACGGCCATTATCGCATCGTCGATGACGACCGGCTGATGTGGAGCGGTCGTGCGACCACCTGGCCTGGAAATCCCCGGCGCTATGTGCGCGCGCTACGGGCTGAAATCGGCAAGACCTATCCACAACTCGGCAAAGTCGCGGTCGAATATGCCTGGTCCGGCACGTTGGGACATCCGCTGCATCGCATGCCGCAAATCGGCGAGCTTGGTCCGGGCCTGTGGCTTGCCAGCGGCTTCGGCGGCCACGGGCTCAACGCCACCGCGATGGCCGGCAACCTGATCGCCCGCGCCATTGCCAACGACGACCCGACCTGGAAGCTATTTACGCCTTTCGAACTGGTCTGGGCCGGCGGCAAATACGGCCGCGCGCTGGCACAAGTCTATTATTGGACGCGGCGCTTCAGCGAAGCGCTTGGGGAACGCCGCGCTCAACTCGGCGAATTTGGCCGCCGGCGCGCCGCGCGCCAAATCGGCGCCGTGGACGTGGACCGGAGCGCCGTCGGCGCGCCGCCGCCCGAAACCGTGGCCGAAGTGACCTCGAGCGCCGAGGGCGGTCTGCCCGCTGGGGACACCGCACCGCCGCCAGCGGACGTCGAAACCGTGCGCATGGATATGCTTGCGGCGGCCGTCGAACCCGAGGCCATGCCGGATGAAGACACGCCGCCGCCGATGGCTCTCATCGCCGGCAACCGGGAAAATCCCCAAGATGAAGGCGCGTGAACGGGCAGGGCGCCTGTTCTAACGGCTTTCGCGCCTCGTCATGAAGGCCAGCCGCTCGAACAGGTGCACGTCCTGCTCGTTTTTGATCAGCGCGCCGTGCAGCGGCGGAATGAGCTTCTTTGGATCGCGTTCCCGCAGCGTCTCGGCCGACACGTCCTCGACCATCAAGAGCTTCAGCCAGTCGAGCAATTCCGACGTGGACGGCTTCTTCTTCATCCCGGGAACGTCGCGGATCTCGTAAAACAGCCGCAGCGCTTCCGCCACCAGGCGGTGCTTGATGCCGGGGAAATGCACTTCGACGATGGCGCGCATCGTGTCGGCATCGGGAAACCGGATGTAGTGGAAGAAGCAGCGGCGCAGAAAGGCGTCCGGCAGTTCTTTTTCGTTGTTGGAGGTGATCACCACGATCGGCCGCCGCCGCGCCCGCACCGTTTCGCCCGTTTCGTAGACGAAGAATTCCATGCGATCGAGTTCCTGCAACAGGTCGTTGGGGAACTCGATATCGGCCTTGTCGATTTCGTCGATCAGCAGCACCGGCCGTTCGTCGGCGACGAATGCGTCCCACAGCTTGCCGCGTTTGATGTAGTTGCGGATATCCTTGACACGCTCGTCGCCGAGCTGGCTGTCGCGCAGCCTGGTCACCGCATCGTATTCGTAAAGTCCCTGCTGCGCCTTGGTGGTGGACTTGATGTGCCACTCGATCAGCGGCGCATCGATCGCCTTGGCGATCTCGATTGCGAGCACGGTTTTGCCAGTGCCCGGCTCGCCTTTGACCAATAACGGCCGCTCCAATGCAATGGCGGCATTGACCGCGACCTTCAGATCGTCGGTCGCGACGTAAGCGCTGGTACCTTCGAAACGCATGAATTCCTGCTCGGATGTGATCGTCGACGTGGCGGCGAGATTAAACACGCCGTCTTGGCGCTCACAAGCGGCTCAGGTGCGATCAGTTCCCGCGGCGATCCGGTCCGTGCGCGCCGTGCCGACCCAACAATTTCTGCCGGCCCCCGGCATGTCAGTCCACGTCGGGACTCTTGCCGTTTCTGTCGATGAATTCGAAGGGTCTTGGGTTCGTTTGGTCGACTACAGCTTTTGGTTGATGTATCGGCGAAGATCATCCTTTGCGGTTCGGCAGGCCAATCGATCGTCAAAAACTAAAAGAGCATAAGTGAATGGGAGCTGCACTCTGCGCTCGTATTTAGGTTGCGCGATCTTTCGGCGTTGGCTCGTTCGCGGTCTGGAATGGGAGATTGCGGCTCGGGTTCTCGTTGACGCCCATTCGATACGGAGGCCGATGAATGTCACCACAGGATCTCCCCGTCCAGGTGGAGGCGCCGGTTATCCGATTTGGCCGCATTAGGTTCAAAGCACGAGAAGAACTCCGCTCCGCGGGGGGCTCCGATCAAAAAAGGCCAATAAGCGCAGGAAGCCTAGACGCTCCGACTTCGCGATTTAGGTTCTTAGCCCTTTTTTGATGGGGGCTTCCGAAGCCGCACCCCGGGACCTCCGCCGTTCTCGTCGATGAACTCGACGCCGGCGTTCTCAAGGGCGCGCCGTATGGCCAGCTCATTGGCCGTCGTCAACGAGGTGACGTAGTCCGCAAGCTCTGCACGTCCAATTGTGTTCACCCCTAGACTAGCCCTTCTCGCGAGATCTGCGGCACTCCACTTCAGAAGGGCTCGTGCAGCGCGGATTTGGGGGCCGGAAAGACCTTTGTTTTTTTTACCATTTGACGTTTTTTCCCCACAGCGCAGCGCGTACTCCAGGAGGCGTCTGATCGCTTCCGAGCGGGATAGTATGTCGTTTTGCTGCTTTCCCCACGCGCTAATTCGCGCCCTTAGTTCATGAGAAAGGCGTACGGCGAGACGCTCGGGAGGCGGTTCCAGGCGAGGTGCGTCGACCAGAGGCCTCCAAATCCGCTCGCCGCTTTTGCCAGCGTTTTTTAGCTCAGGGAATCGAGCCGACCGAGATTTCCGAACGCCAGGGCGGCTTTGCCACCGGCCACCCACCGCCGCGGTTGACGTAGCGCGCTCAAATGTCCGCCGAATTGCTTGTCTGCGCTTTAACGCGCCTGACGGCCTGCGCCAGCAAAAGGGACGTATTTTAAGGTTTGCTGCAGCCCCGGTGCGCTCTTGGTGCCCAAACAAAAGACGCACGGCGAGGGCATCGCCGGTCCGAAGCGACGAGCCAAGGATGCCGCGATCGGGATGCCTTCAAAACCCATCGCAGCATCAATCGGGCCGTCGTCGCTACCTCCCTTTCCGCGCCGCGCACACGATTCAGTCCCAGCCTTTCATCCTTCCGTTCAACATAGAGGCCAGTAAGGAGTATCCCTGGTTAAAGACGATTTCCGGCGTGCAATGTACCTTCCGCTGCCGCCGCTTTTAATCACAGAAACCGATGGGAATTAAAAGAATTGCGTGAAGCGTTTTATGAAGAGATCAGGCCCGACGGCGTCATCGAGCGGATGTACGTTGATGAGGTTGTCGACCTTGTATGGCAGATACGGCGACTGAAGCGCTGCAAAGCAGGCGTCATCAATCGGGCATTTCACCCGGCATCAAAGAATATTCTTTGGGACCTCATGCAAGCTGGGCCGGACGTCGCGCGCCATTGGATTTCTGATCCGAAGGTAGCGGAAACAGTCGAAGCAGCGCTGGCGACTTATATGCTCGACGGCTCCATCATTATTGCAGAAGCGATAAAAAAATGACCTGCGAGCTTGAACCGATCGACGCTCAAATCGCCTCATTAGAAATCCGGCGCGATAGGGGCGTTTGCCCGCATCGCGCAGTATCGTGGCGAATTGGGCGCCGTCCTGCGTCGCACTACGGAGCGCCTCATCGAGGGCAAGGTTGTTGAACTCGAGGGGCGTCCCGTGCAAAAGAAAATTCCGAGGCCACGTCGCGCCAAGAACGAGGTTGTCGAGCATAAGGTTGTTGAGCTTGGCAGCATCAAAAACGATAAGAAACAACCGGCGGCCCGAACATGGCCAGCGAACGCAAAATCGCTGCGAACCGCCGCAACGCCCAAAAGAGCACCGGTCCCCGCTCGGATGCCGGTAAAAAACGCTCAAGCCGCAATGCGTATCGCCCTGGCCTCGCCGCCGGGGTCGGGCGTTTCGAGGGTGCGCTGCCCAGAGCGAGGCGCTAGCGCGGGAGATCGCGGATGCGTCGACAAATTCCGTTCTTGTCGCGACCGATCCAGAGGTGCTGGCTTTCGCCAGGCTTGCTGCACTAGCTGAACTCGATTTCGCGCACATCCGCGCTCTTAGAGCCTGTAATATCAGCGCACTTGCGGCAGCAGCCGATTGGCCAGTCGCTGTATTTTCGCAAGGCGCGGGTGCAACAGCCGCGAGCAGCGCGACGTTGGTGTTGAATGAGCGCGAGGTGTCGTCGAAACTTTGCGCAGCTCTGATTTCCGACCTGCAGGAATTCGACCGCTGCGAGAGGCGCGCTATAGGGCGCTGCGATCGAGCGATGCTTCAGATCATTGCGAGGGGTTTGCTTGCGAGGCATCAAAGCAATTCGGCCAAACAAAACCAGTCCAGTTGCAGGCTGAGCTAAGTCAAAGCCGCGGTACGCGCTTGCCTCAAAATAAGCCAATGGGTTTTGGTGGTATGCCGCAGAGGGCATCGAGCAGTAGTAAATGCCACCAAAGGTTAGAATTTTTCGATTTGTTGGGCTTCCGCGCCCTTGAATGGCTCACCTCGCGACCGGTCCGGCTTTGTTTGGCAACGTGCCCAAAAGTGGCCGCTATAGTTAATGCCGATAAGCCTTGCCGCTTGGGCGGCAGGAATCGCCGCCGGGCATAAAGGTTGGGGCCGGGGTGCTCGGTTCCGTGCGAGTCGCCCGGCCGCGGTGACGGGCAAATCGAGCAAGGCGGGCTCACTTCGAGCAAGGCACCCCGCCGCTCGCCTGCGCACCGTGACGGATTGACTCCCTAATCGCCCTATAGCGGATAAGAATCCTCTAGCGGCGGCGCGCCGCGGTCAAGGACGAGCGCTGGGCGCTTGAGGCGTCTGAAGGCCGTCGCCGCCGACCTCAAGGAGGGCTCCGGGGACGAGAAGCTCGACCAAGTGTTGGGCGAGATCGAACTGCGGGTGGCCGTGGAACTCGCAAAAGCCGGTATAAATTCGGTCTGAAATAAGGCCGCTGACCCCGGTTTGGCCTGCCGGCCCGCGTTTTCAGGCCTACCCCCGCCAGAGAAGCCGGCCCGGGCCGCGGTGGCCGGCATCATCGTATTGTCACCGTCACAGAGCCGGGCTATATGGGCGCGCCTTCCGGGAGGACGTGGCGCCAAAGTAGCGCGCAGAGTATGGGGACACAGAAGTCCATGCAGTCGGTGAAGAGCAAGAACGGTCGCTCCGACGACACATCAAACAAGAACGATAATAACATTCGGGTCTTCGATAAACTCTACCGCCCAACGGACCGCGAGCCGTTCATGAATGAGCGGCAGCGGGAATATTTCCGGCTGAAGCTGCTGGATTGGCGGGAGGACATTCTGAAAGAAGCCAAGGAGAC
>DATMQV010000038.1:0-7598 GCA_035566615.1 Xanthobacteraceae bacterium | reverse complement strand
CGCCAGTTGACGATCGGACGTGTGGATCGTATCGCGGCATCCTTGCCCGAACACATCGCCATCATCGAAGCGCTGGAAGAACGCGATACCGAGCTTGCGGAAAAGCGCGCACGCGATCACACCCTTGCCCTTGCCGCTTATGTCGAAGCGCATGGCCAAGAGCTTGTTTAATCACCAACCGTAGTCTTTCAATTTGGACGATGAACTGAATTGAAAGACGACGAACTCGTCTGCCTCAAGGAACATCAGGGAGAAAGCGGAATGTCCGCAATGGTACAAAGCGTCGATGCAAACACCGCCGAAGCCGAGCAGGATCTGACGGATGGCTTTCATCTCATCATCGATGCGCTCAAGCTCAACGACCTCACCACGATCTACGGCGTGCCCGGCATCCCGATCACGGATTTCGGCCGCATGGCGCAGGCGGAAGGCATCCGGGTTCTCTCGTTCCGCCACGAGCAGAACGCCGGCTACGCGGCCGCCATCGCCGGCTATCTGACCAAGAAGCCCGGCATCTGTCTCACCGTGTCGGCACCCGGATTCCTCAACGGGCTCACCGCGCTTGCCCACGCCACCACCAATTGCTTCCCGATGATCCTCATCTCCGGCTCGTCCGAGCGCGAGATCGTCGATCTGCAGCAGGGCGACTACGAAGAGATGGACCAGCTCGCAATCGCCAAGCCACTGTGCAAGGCGGCGTTCCGCGTGCTGCATGCCGCCGACATCGGCATTGGCGTTGCGCGCGCGATCCGCGCGGCCGTCTCGGGTCGTCCGGGCGGCGTCTATCTCGATCTGCCGGCCAAGCTGTTCGGGCAGGTCATGAACGCCGAAGCGTGCAAGAAGTCGCTGGTCAAGGTCATCGACGCTGCACCGGCGCAGATCCCCGCCCCCGCTTCGATCAAACGCGCGCTCGATGTGCTGAAGAGCGCCCAGCGTCCGCTGATCATCCTCGGCAAAGGCGCCGCTTACGCGCAGGCCGACGACGCGATCCGCAATTTTGTAGAGAAGAGCGGCGTGCCGTTCCTCCCCATGAGCATGGCCAAGGGTCTCTTGCCCGACACGCATCCGCAATGTGCCGGCGCGGCACGCTCGACGGTGCTCAAGGACGCCGATGTCGTGATGCTGATCGGCGCGCGCCTGAACTGGCTGCTGTCGCACGGCAAGGGCAAGACCTGGGGCGACGCGCCGAAGAAATTCATCCAGATCGACATTGAGCCGAAGGAGATGGACTCCAACGTCGAAATCGTCGCCCCCGTGGTCGGCGACATCGGCTCCTGCGTGTCCGCGCTTCTGGACGCGATGGGCGGCAATTGGCCGGCCGCGCCGGCCGATTGGATGAACGCCGTCAAAACCAAGCGCGACGAGAACGTCGGCAAGATGGCGCCGAAGCTGATGAGCAACGCCTCGCCGATGGATTACCACGGCGCGCTCGGAGCGCTGCGTACCATCATCAAGGAACGGCCGGACGCGATCCTGGTCAACGAAGGCGCCAACACGCTCGATCTCGCGCGCGGCGTCATCGACATGTACAAGCCGCGCAAACGCCTCGACGTCGGCACCTGGGGCGTGATGGGCATCGGCATGGGCCAGGCGATCGCCGCGGCGGTCGAAACCGGCAAGCCCGTGCTCGCGGTCGAAGGCGACAGCGCCTTCGGTTTCTCCGGCATGGAAGTGGAAACGATCTGCCGCTACAATCTGCCGGTCTGCGTCGTCATCTTCAACAACAACGGCATCTATCGCGGCACCGACGTCAACAAGGTCGGCTCCGATCCTGCGCCGACCGTCTTCGTCGCGGGTGCCCGCTACGACAAGATGATGGAGGCGTTCGGCGGCGTCGGCGTCAATGCGACTTCGCCCGACGAGTTGAAACGCGCCGTCAATGCCGCGATGGACTCCGGCAAGCCGACCCTCATCAACGCGGTGATCGACCCGGCCGCCGGCAGCGAGAGCGGCCGAATCGGCAACCTCAATCCGCAAAGCAAAATTCGCAAGAAATGATGCAAAGCTTCACCCCGGACGTGTTGCAACACGAAGCGGTGCACCGCCGATCGGGGATCGCAACAAGGAAAGTGGAATCTGTGACGGTCCCGGTTCTGCAGCGCACCACTTTGCTTCGCTACGTGTTGTGCAGCGCCCGGGATGCGCAAGAGGTTAGGAGAGAGATCTGATGGCAACGCGCAAGAAAGCGAAATTCAAACTGCGCGCGAACAAATCCAGGGCGCCTGCAAAAAAGTCCGCCGGCAAGGCGGTGAAATCGGCGGCCAGGAAGCCGGCGATGAGCACGGCGAAAGTCGCAGCAAAAAAGCCGTCGGCCAAAACGGCCAACGGCAACGCCCTGCCGCGACCGTCGTCGATGCCTTGGGGAGAGGCGGGCAGGGCGCTCGACGGCGTGCGCATCCTCGATTTCACGCACGTGCAATCGGGGCCGACCTGCACCCAATTGCTCGCGTTCATGGGCGCCGACGTGATCAAAGTGGAACGCCCAGGCGTCGGCGACATCACGCGTGGCCAGCTTCGCGACGTGAAAGGCGCTGACAGTCTCTATTTCACCATGCTCAACGGCAGCAAGCGCTCGATCACGATCGACAGCAAGCATCCGAAGGGCAAGGAAATCCTCGATCGGCTGGTGAAGGAATGCGACGTGCTGGTGGAGAATTTCGCCCCCGGCGCGCTCGACCGCATGGGGCTCACGTTCGAGCACATTCACAAGCTCAATCCGCGCATGATCGTTGCCTCGGTCAAAGGCTTCGGCCCCGGACCGTACGAAGACTGCAAGGTCTACGAGAACGTCGCTCAATGTGCGGGCGGTTCGGCATCGACCACCGGATTTCGCGACGGTCCGCCGCTCGTGACCGGCGCGCAGATCGGCGATTCGGGCACCGGCCTGCATCTTGCGCTCGGCATTGTCGCCGCGCTCTATCAACGCAATCGCACCGGCCGCGGGCAGAAAGTGCTCTGCGCCATGCAGGACGGCGTGCTCAATCTGGCACGCGTGAAGCTGCGCGACCAGCAGCGGCTGGCGCACGGTGCGCTGACCGAATACAGCCAATACGGCGAAGGCGTACCCTTCGGCGACACGGTGCCGCGGGCGGGCAACGATTCCGGCGGCGGTCAGCCGGGCTGGATCCTCAAATGCAAGGGATATGAGAGCGATCCCGATGCTTACATCTATTTCATCACTCAGGCGCCGGTGTGGGGCGCGATCTGCGACGTGATCGGCAAGCCGGAATGGAAGACCGATCCGGACTATGCCACGCCCAACGCACGGCTGCCGCGGCTCAAGCATATTTTTGGCACCATCGAGCAATGGACCATGACCAAGACCAAGTTCGAGGCCATGGACATTCTCAACAAGCTCGACATCCCGTGTGGGCCGATCCTATCGATGAAGGAGCTTGCCCACGAACAATCCCTGCGCGCAACGGGTACGGTCGTGGAAGTCGATCATCCCACGCGTGGGCCGTATCTCACTGTAGGCAATCCGATCAAATTATCTGACTCGATTGCCGACGTGCGCCGCTCGCCGCTGCTTGGCGAACATACCGATGAAGTGCTACGCGATGTGCTGAAATACGCGGATCGGGAGATCGAGGCCATCAAGGGTTCCGGCGCAATCAGTGCGCCGGAGAAGAAAGCCGAGGCGGCGGCAGCGTAGCAAACTGGACTGCTCGTCCCCGCGACTGCGGGGACCCAGCTTTAGCAGTACGGAGCTTCGTGCTGGATGCCCGCGCGGGCGTGAGCGGAGGGAGAAGATTTGGCAATGCGTATTGTCGTCCACGGGCAGCAGGCATTCGGCAGGGCGGTGTTGGAAGCGCTCCTCAATCGCGGAGACGATGTCGTTGCCGTCTACGTCGCGCCGGAGAAACCCGGCGCCAAGGCCGATCCGCTCAAGGAAGCGGCGCTCGCGGCCAAGCTGCCGGTGTATCAGCCCGAGTCCTATCGCAAGCCGGAGGTCTGGGACGCGTTTCGCGCCCTCAAGCCCGACCTGCAGGTGATGGCGTTCGTGACGTTGTTTGTTCCGGAAGATTTTCTCCATATTCCGACGCACGGCTCGATTCAATATCATCCGTCGCTGCTGCCCGCCTATCGCGGCCCTAGCGCGATCAACTGGCCCATCATCAAGGGCGAGACGGAAACCGGCTTATCGATTTTCTGGCCCGATAACGGTCTCGATACCGGCGATGTTCTGATCCAAAAAAAGACCCCGATTTCGGCGACCGACACCCTCGGCTCAGTCTATTTCGACCGGCTGTTTCCGATGGGAGTCGAGGCGACGCTCGAGGCGATCGATCTCGTCAAGGCCGGCAAGGCGCCGCGCATCAAACAGGACGAGACGAAAGCCACGTATGAAGGCCGCTGCGGGCCCGACAACGCGCATATCGATTGGGGCCGCCCCTGGCAGGACATCGATCGCCTGATCCGCGGCTGCAATCCGGCGCCCGGCGCCTGGTCGAAGCTTGACGGCGCGACCGTGAAAATCTTCGAGGCGAAGCCGTTGCCGGCCAAAGACCCGAAGGGTATCGGCGGCAAGATGGGCGAGATCGTCGCCGTCGAGGCCGACGGCATCACCGTCGTCTGCGCCGATGGCCGCTTCAAGGTCACGCGCGTTCAACCCGCCGATGGCAAGAAAGTCGATGCCGGCGAGTGGGCCAAATCCGCCAGTGTCGCTGTCAAAGCGAGGTTGGCGTGAGCTAGCCGTTCTTCCTGCCGTTTTTCCATTCCTCGTACGCTTGAGCGGATCCTGCACACATGCCTGCCTCACAACACCAAAATCCCAAGTCCGACATTGAAATCGCCCAAGCCGCCAAGCCGCGGCGCATCCTCGATGTAGCGAAGGAAAAGCTTGGCATCGCGCCCGAGAATCTCGAGCCCTACGGCCACTACAAGGCGAAGGTCTCGATGGACTACATCAAGTCGCTCAAGGGCAAGAAGGACGGCAAGCTGATCCTGGTGACGGCTATCACTCCGACGCCGGCCGGCGAGGGCAAGACGACGACGACGGTCGGACTCACCGACGCGCTCAATCACATCGGCAAGAAGGCGATGATGTGCCTGCGCGAGCCGTCGCTCGGACCCTGCTTCGGCGTCAAGGGCGGTGCCGCCGGCGGCGGCTATGCCCAGGTGATCCCGATGGAGGATATCAACCTCCATTTCACCGGCGACTTTCACGCCATCACCACTGCGCACAATCTGCTCGCGGCGCTGATCGACAATCACATTTATTGGGGCAATGCGCTTGGCATCGACAGCCGCCGCGTCGCGTGGCGGCGCGTACTGGACATGAACGATCGAGCGCTGCGCGAGATTGTCTGTTCGCTCGGCGGCGTCGCCAACGGCTATCCGCGCGAGGCAGGCTTCGACATTACGGTCGCTTCCGAGGTCATGGCGATCTTCTGCCTCGCCAACGATCTTGAGGATCTGAAGACGCGTCTTGGCAATATCATTGTCGGCTATACGCGCGACCGCAAGCCGGTACGCGCCAAGGAATTGAACGCGCACGGCGCCATGGCGGCCTTGTTGAAGGACGCCATCGCGCCCAATCTGGTGCAGACACTCGAGGGCACGCCGGCCTTCATTCACGGCGGGCCGTTCGCCAACATCGCGCACGGCTGCAATTCCGTCTCGGCGACAAGCACGGCGCTCAAGCTTGCCGATTATGTCGTAACCGAAGCCGGCTTCGGTGCCGATCTCGGCGCCGAGAAATTCCTCGACATCAAATGCCGCAAGGCCGGTCTGGAGCCGGACTGCGTGGTCATCGTGGCCACCATCCGCGCGCTCAAGATGCACGGCGGAGTCAAGAAGGAGGATCTGAAAAAGGAAGATCTGAAAGCGCTGGCGGCCGGCATGGCGAACCTGCAGCGCCATGTCGAGAACATCAAAAAATTCAATCTGCCGGCAGTCGTGTCGATCAACCGCTTCTCCGCCGATAGCAACGCCGAGATCGATCTGGTGAAGGAGAAATGCAAGTCGCTCGGCGTCGAAGCGCTGATGGCCGACCACTGGGCGATGGGCGGCGAAGGTGCCGCCGATGTCGCCAAAGCCGTGGTGCGCATCATCGACGAAGACAAGGCGGATCTGAAACTCCTCTATCCCGACGACATGCCGCTGTTCGAGAAAGTGCGCACGATCGCCAAGGAAGTCTACCGTGCCGAGGATGCCACCGCCGACAAGTCGGTGAAGGATCAGCTCAAGGCCTGGGAGGAAATGGGCTTCGGCAAGTTGCCGGTCTGCATTGCCAAGACGCAATATTCGTTCTCGACCAATCCGGACGCCAAGGGCGCTCCGACCGGCTTTTCCATACCGGTGCGCGAAGTGCGGCTCTCGGCGGGCGCTGAGTTCGTCGTGGCGATCTGCGGGGAGATCATGACCATGCCGGGCCTGCCGAAAGTGCCGGCTGCCGATACCATCGATGTCGGGGCCGATGGTAGAATAACGGGATTGTTCTAAAGCATGATCCCGAAAAGTGGGCCCCGGTTTTCGGAAAAGATCATGCGCAACCCAATGGTTAGCGCGGTTGACGATTCGAAGAAACGTCATCCCGCGCGAGCTCTTGCTCTGTCGGCGTTTCGACGGAGCTTCATCAAGCAACGAGGTGTGAAATGTTGAAGTTCTATTTCAGCGGCGCGCCCAACCCGACCAAGGTGGCGCTCTTTCTCGAAGAAGCCGGAATCCCCTATGAGGGCATTCCGGTCGACACCCGCAAAGGCGAGCAGCACAAACCGGAATATCTCGCGATCAATCCGAATGCCAAGGTGCCGGCGATTGTCGACGGCGACGTCACCGTGTTCGACTCGAACGCGATTCTGCTTTACCTCGGCGAGAAGACCGGCAAGTTCATGCCGCCCGCCGGCGACAAGATGCGCGCCGAGCTCCTTTCATGGCTGATGTTCGTCGCCTCCGGCGTCGGTCCTTACTCCGGCCAGTCGGTGCACTTTCGCATGTACGCGCCGGAAAAGAACGAATACGCCATCAATCGCTACGCCTTCGAGGCGCAACGCCATTTCGGCATTCTTGATGCGCGGCTCGCAAAGCAGAAATACATGCTCGGCGACACCTATACGATTGTCGACATGGCGGTGTGGGGCTGGGCGCGCGGCATGCCGATCGTGCTCGGCGAAGCCGCATGGGCGAAATTCCCCAACCTCAAGCGCTTGGTCGACGAGATTAGCGCGCGGCCGGCGGCACAGCGCGCAGCGGGGCTCAAGGACAAGCATAAGTTCAAGACCGAGATGGACGACGAGGCGCGCCAGGCCATGTTCCGGCATATGAGCGAAAAGGTCGCCTGAAAAAGTAGGGTGGGTTTAAGCGAGGCGAAACCCGCCGGCGGACTTGGTGGGTTACGCCGGTGCGCGGCTTAACCCATCCTAAAAGATCAGAACATCCCCATGCGCTCGCTCGCGATCGTGCCGGTGAGCAGCAGCACGCCAAACAGCGTCACCAGCACCGCGGCGCCGACTTCGACGCCGCGCAGCATCAGCGTGCCGTAGCTGGCGCGTGTCGCTGCAAACCGCTTCGCCACTGCTCTTGCGCCGACGGCAAGCGAGGCGATCGCTGCGACCGTGATGGCTGTGCCAATTCCCATGACAAAGGTTGAGGCC
>DATMQV010000037.1:0-6766 GCA_035566615.1 Xanthobacteraceae bacterium | reverse complement strand
GGCGTGATCAACGGCTTGGCGCGCGCCGGCATTCGCGGCGAGGAGACGCTCTCGTTCCGCCACGGCGCCACGGTCTCCACCAACGCCATTCTCGAGCGCAAAGGCGTCAAGACCGCGCTGATCACCACCGAGGGCTTTCGCGACGTGCTCGGCGGCGGCCGCGCCGAGCGCATTTCCGCTTTCGAGCTCGACTGGGATCCGCCCGAACTGATCGTGCCGCGGCGCAACGTGCTGGTGGTGCGCGAGCGCGTCAGTCCATACGGCGAGATCGTCACGCCGCTCGCGGAGGAAGACGTGCAGCGCGCGGCGCGGATGATCAAAAAGCGCGGCATCGAGTCGGTCGCCGTGGTGTACATGGATTCGTTCATGAATCCGGTGCACGAACTGCGCACGCGCGAAATCCTGCGTCAGGAGCTGCCCGATATCGACATCACGCTATCGCACGAAGTGCTGCCGCAGATGCTCGAATTCGAGCGCACCTGCACGACGGTGCTCAATGCCTATGTGTCGCCGATCCTCAAGAATTACCTGAAAGGGCTCGCCGATCGTCTGAAGACCGACTGGGGCTATGACGGCGCCATCCTGGTGACCACGTCCGGCGGCGGTGTCATTGGCATGGACGAGGCGCTGAAGCTGCCGGCCCGCACGTTCCATTCTTCGCCGGTCTCCGGCGCGGTGGGACTAGCGGGTTATATCGGCTCGCTCGCGGGCTTCGAAAATGTGATTGCATTCGAAACCGGCGGCACCACCAACAACGTGTCGATCATCTATCGCGGCAGGCCGGCGATCACGCACGAGTGGAAGATTCTCTGGAACGTGCCGTGCTGCCTGCCGTCTGTGGATACGGTTTATATCGGCGCCGGCGGCGGCTCGATCGGCTGGGTCGACAAGGGCGGCATTCTCAATGTCGGCCCGCAGAGCATGGGCGCAGTGCCGGGCCCCGCCTGCTACGGCGCGGGCGGCACCGAACCGACCAATACCGACACCCAGATCGTGCTCGGCCGCATCGATCCAAATTACTATCTCGGCGGCGAGATTCAGGTCGATGCCAAGCTGTCGCGGCGGGCGCTCGAAAACAAGATCGGCCACCACTACGCTTGGGATGCCGAAACATCGGCGGCCAATATGTACATGGTCGCCATGACCAATCTGATGATGGCGATGCGCTTGCAGACCGTCAGCCGCGGCTGGGATCCGCGCGATTTCGCCATCGTTCCTTATGGCGGCGGCGGCGCCATGTATGCCTGCGACCTCGCCCGCGAGATCGGCGCTTCGACCGTGATCGTGCCGCCGCTTCCCGGCTATGCGTCGGCCTTCGGCGCTATTCGCGTCGACATGAAACACGAATTCACCGAGCCGCTGCACAAGATCGAAGCGGAGCTCGATTACGACAAGCTCAACGCCGCGTTCAACGACTTGGTCAAGAAGGCAAAGGAAACGCTGCTGCGCGAAGGCATGCGCGCCGACCAGATCGAGATCGAGCGTTACGTCGACGTAAAATATTTCAGCCAGTCGCGCTTCTTCACCGTACCGATCAAGGACGAGCGCATCGCCCATCTGGACGACATCACGCGGGACTTCATGGCGGCGATGCAGGCGGCCTACGGCTACACTCTGCCGCCGGGCTATGCGCCGGTCGAGCTCGTCAACCTGCGTGTCATCGCCATTGGGCAAATTCCCAAGCCGGATTTGCCGGAAATCACCCGCCCCGCCTCACTCGCCGACGCGCACAAAGGCCGGCGCAACGTCTGGTTCCGCGGCTCCGGATTTGTCGAAGCGGCAATCTACGAACGGGGCAAGCTGCCGGTCGGTGTTTCATTCGAAGGACCGGCCGTCGTCGAGCAGCCGGACACCACGACGGTGATGCCGCCCGGCACTCTCTGCACGCCCGACCAGTACGGCAACCTCGTCATCAAGGTAGAACGGTAGGCACACGATGCAAAAGGCATCTGCGAGCGGCCAACAATCCGATGCCGCCTACGGCGTCAAGGAAAAGCTGACCCATGTCAGCGACATCGGCATGGACCTCATCACCTTCGAGGTGATGCGCAACGCCTTCGTGGCGGCCTGCTACGAGGCTTCGACCACGATCGAGCGCGTCGCCTACCATCCGGTAGTCGGCATGGGGCGCGACCGTTCCAACGCGCTGCTTACCAAAGACGGCCGGCTGGTGGCGCACGGCCATACCGACGCCGCCGCGCATTATGCCTCGTTCGGTCCGTCGGTGGTCGAGCTCATCAAGGACCGGCCCGTCGCGACGATGCAGCGCGGCGACACGTTCTTGTTCTCCGATCCCTACCGCACCGGCTCGCATGTCAACGACACGCGCCTGATCCGCCCGATCTTTTTTGACGATCAGGTGGTGGCGTTTGCCTGCACCGTGATCCATTGGGCCGACATGGGCGGCCCGATGCCGGGCACCTTCAATCCGGAAGCGACCACCTGTTACGCTGAAGGCATCCGCATCCCGCCGATCCGGTTGTTCAAAGGCAATGTGCTGGACGAGGAATTGTTCAGCCTGATCGCGATCAACATCCGCGGCGCGGTCGAACGGCGCGCCGATCTGCAGGCGCAGTTCGAAGCGGCGAAACTGATCGACCGGCGGGTGCACGAATTGTGCGAACGCTATGGCGTCGAGACGCTGTTCACCGCCTTCGAGGAGCAGTTCAACTATTCCGAACGCGTGATGCTCGCCGAGCTCGAGCAACTGCCGGACGGCACTTGGGAGTTCGAGGATTTCGGCGATCAGGACGTGATGACGCCGGGCAAGCCGCCAATCCGCGTGCATTGCACGATGACCAAAAGCGGCACCAAGCTCACCTTCGACTGGACCCAGAGCGGGCCGCAGCCGCGCGGCTCGTGGGGCTGCAGCTATGCGACGCTGACCGGCGGCAATTATCTCGGTTTCATGATCTGCTTCCCGCAGCTTTTTCCGCTCAACCACGGCATCATCCGCAACCTCGAAATCCTGTCCACGAAAGGCACCTGCGTCGACGTGGTCGAGCCCGCGCCGACCACCGGCTATGCGTCGGGTGCCTTCGACAAAGTGGAAGCGGTGACGATCGCCTGCCTCGCCGGCCCGATGAGCGAGGTGCAGCCCTGGCGCGTCTATCCGGCCGCGGTGAGCCTGACCAACCTCTGCATGGGCGGCTACAACCCGCGTACCAAAAAATCCTTCGTACAATACACTTATGCGGTCGGCGGCGAGAATGCGCGCACTTTCAAGGACGGCAAATCGCTGATCTTCATGCGCTTCTGCAACGCCCGCACGATTCCGCAGGAGCTGGAGGAGCGCTGGTTCCCCGTCCTTTACACGCGCTACGAAGCGCGCATCGATTCCTGCGGGCATGGCACGTATCGCGGCGGCTTCGCGCTGGTGCGCGAGATGACCGTTCTCAGCGACGTCACCATGACCATCCACGGCGATCGTGAAAAGTTCACACCGTTCGGCATGGCCGGCGGGCTCAACGGCGGCGGCTGCAATCTGATCATCAACAAAGGCACCGACCGCGAGTTCAATGCCGGCATGTATGCGACCGGCGTCGAGCTGAAAAAGGGCGACAAGATTTTCTATGCCTCCTCGGGCGGCGGCGGCTTTGGCGATCCGCTCGAACGCGACCCGCAGCTCGTGCTCACCGACGTCATGGACGAGTGGCTGACGGTCGAGACGGTGCGCGACTATTACGGCGTCGCCATCGACGTCGTCGATGCGGAAGCGCTCGATTACCGCATCGACGAAAAGAAGACGGCGGAGCTGCGCGCCAGGCTTCGTGAGAAAGGATTTACGGAGGGGCTCGGGTCGCACCAGCTCCATCCCAAAACCCGCGACATCAAACTCAAATGGATGCCGACGGAAGAAGAAGTCCAGCCGCACATCACCGTTTCCCGCCCGCCGGGTTGGTAGGGTTCGGGGAATGTTCCGGCTGCCGATGCTGAAGTGGAAGTGCAACTGGTACCGATAGCGACAAAGTATCGTCGCCTGAGAGGGGAGCGCGACGGTGAAGTTCTCATTGGCAGTGGCCGCAACGCTGCTCGCTGCGGGAATGACCGCCGCGGCGGCGAACGAACCGATCAAGACCGGTTACGCCATATCGAAGACCGGTCCGTTTGCGCCGGCCGCCCATACGCAGATCAACACTTATGAGCTGTGGCAGGATCAAGTAAATGCAGCGGCGGCATCGATATCGGCCGCAAGAAACGGCCGGTGAAATTCATGAACGCGTCAAGACGAGCTATCTCGGACTTTGACGGCTGCTTTCAACCCGCCCCGGCCTTGCTGCTGGGCAAAAATCCAAGCATTCACCGATAGGGGCTGGTCGGCAGCCGCCCTGCGCGGCTGCTACCGACCGGTTCCATCTCCCCCCGATCGGAACAACCTTGGCGCCGCCGCGTTTAAACCCATGCACGGGGGACGGTCTCATGGAATATCGGCGGCAGGTAGCGATGCAGCGCGACGGCGATGATTTCGTCATCGCTTTCGAGCCTGATGGCTTCATTATTTTCCGCAACAAGGATGCGGACGCATTACGCAAGCTCTGCCGGTCGCTTCGCTGGGAGATCGTCAGCGATGCGACCTCGTCTGCGGATGAACCCGCCTGGTCGTTGGTGCCAGCCCAGTCCGATCCAGCCGAGACAACCGAGTCGGATCCAGCCAAAACCGATGCAGATTAGAGCGGCGAGCGGCAAGCGCGCGCCCTCCATCAGATTTCTTTCCGTCAGGCTCGACTGATCCGCGCAATATCGCTTGCGAGCGGCGCGCCGGGTCCTTTTCCGCGCTACACGGCGCGGCGGCGTCATGACCCAAACCGAAAACCTCGTAAAGCGCATCCTCAACGACATTGGCGGCTTGCCGGCCGAGCGGATCGAGCACGTGTATTACCAACTCGAGCCTTGGGAAAAGCGCTGCCATGCGCTCGCCGACGTGCTCGACTTTCACAAGATCATCAACACCGAGGAGAAGCGCTGCGGCGTGGAAGCGCTCGGCGCCGAGATGATCGGCAAGCTGAGCTACTACGAGCGCTGGATCGTGGCTTTCGCCAATATCTTGTTCCGCAAGGGGCTACTGACCCCGACCGAATTCGCGTCGAAGATGAAAGAAGTCGAGGCACGCTGGCCAGCCGCCTGACGCGCCTAAGCTCCACGAACGCAATCAAAACATCGCCGCGCCGAAGCTCACCGGCGGTTTCGGTCGGAATCGACCTGCACCGTCGCCGTCGTACCGGCGACCAGGCGAACGCCGTCGGGCACGTGATCGATCCTGATGCGCACCGGCACGCGCTGCGCAAGGCGCACCCAGGTGAAAATGGGATTGACCGTCGCGAGCCCTTGCTCGTCGGCGCGCGCGTTCGACACATTAATCCCTCGCGCGGTCCCAGCGACGGTGCCTTGAACGATCTGGCTATAACCCATCAATTTGATCTGGGCAGGGTCGCCTTCGCGAATGGAGGCGAGCTGGGTTTCCTCGAAATACGCATCGACCCAGAAGGAGTCGGCATCGACGACAGAAATCACGCTGCGGCCGACCGTGGCGTAATCGCCGACCCGCGCCAGAAGATTTGTGACCCATCCGTTGACCGGCGAGCGAATTTGCGTCCGATCGAGATTCACTTGCGCCTGATCGCGATTGGCGACGGCCTGGTGATACTGCGCCTCGGCCGCGACCGCATTCGCATTGTAGGTCTGCTGCTCCTCCTGCGTGACGGCGAGGTCGGTCAACTTGCGCCGGCGCTCAGCCTCAATCTGCGCATTCTGCGCCGTCGCCTGCATCCGTTCTACGGCCGCATCGGCGAGCTTGAGCGCAATCTTGTAGTCGGTCGGGTCGATCACCAGCAACAAATCGCCTTTGTGCACGAACTGATTGTCGATCACGGGAAGCTCGACGATACGTCCGGCGACCTCCGGCGCCATGGTGACCACGTACGTCCGCACCACGCCGTCGCGCGTCCACGGCGTCTGCATATATGTTTTCCACATCGCCCAGCCGAACGCCGCGGCAACCGTCGCAGGCACCAGCGTTATCAAAAGCGGAACGATTCTGAAGCGCCGCGCGCGCATTGGTCGATTCACCGGTTTCGGCGGAACGACCGGTCGGTCCGCCGGCTCGCTGCTCTCTCGTCTAGCCTCGACTTCAGTCATGGCGCGCTCAGCGTGCGATGATGAGCACCATTGATGACAGAACAATAATGTACACGGCAAATACAAACAGCGCCGGATGCCAGACGTAGCGCAGCAGGTCGAAACGGCCCGCGACGCGGCGCAACGCGATGGTAACGAGCCATGCGGCCACCATCAGCAATGAGATCGGCGCAACGTAAACGCCGAATAAATCGATCTCCGCGAACTTCAACCGGGGGCTCCCGCATCAAAATAGTCGCAATGCTGAATGAGGGCGTCGTCGATGGAAAGCAGTCGGCCGCGCGCTCGCAGCGAAAGCGCCTTCCGCAAGCCGGAGTCGGGAAGCGAAGCCAGACGTTGATCGAGCTCCGCAAATCCTGTCCTCGCTGCGGCGATATCCGGACGCGCGAAATCCGCAAGCGCCGAACAAAGCTCCGCGTCCAAGCCAAGTCGAGGCAGGATCCGGGCAGGTGGATGATCTCGGTCCCGACCGACAGCGCTGCTACGAGTTGCGGCTCGGCCTGGTCGGGCAACACCGCGAGCCGGCTGTACATGCGGCCTTCCCAATCTTCCCGGACCCGCTGGGCACCGATCGCGAGGCGGCGCAGATCGCGCAAGGTAAAAGCGAGCAGCCGGCCTGTCCGAAATGATG
>DATMQV010000036.1:0-14913 GCA_035566615.1 Xanthobacteraceae bacterium | reverse complement strand
GCAATCTAAAACGGCGTCTGGTCTTCGATCGCGCGCTGCAACGCCACCATAACCAACGTCGCCCATCTCTTGGCGCGCATTTCCGGATAGCCCCAGCCGAGCGCCCGGCGGCAATGCGGAACTCGGCGCAAATGTGCGTCTTTCAACCTAGCGGCGCTCCCTACGATCCCCGCGGGCTGGCAAGAATCCGGGCGGCGGAGAACGGCCAGCCAGCCGGACGAAAGGTTCGCTTTCGGCTGTCTGATCGCTGAATGCCGCAAGGCGTAAAGTATGAGTGCTAGAGTGCGAGTATCGGCGCTGCGTCATCGTGGCGTCAGAGGGACGACACTGTTGCGCCGCGCTGGAGCAACGTTGGCCGGAGCGGCGCTGACGGTAGTCGGTGCTACCATGCTGGCGCCCGACGACGCGCTGGCGGCGTGCTCTCCAGCCACCGGCTCGAACGTGACGGTGACCTGCAGTGGTTCGACCTTCAATCAGGGTCCCGGCGGCAATACCGGCTATGGCGACAGCACGCAGAACGGCCTGTCGGTCAACGTGCAATCCGGCGCCTCGGTGACCGGCACGTCCACTGGCATCGACGTCAACAACAACAACACGATCAACAATCTCGGCACCATCACCACTCAAGGCAGCGGCGGCGTCGGCGACGTGTACGGCATCAACGGCAATGGGCCGCTGACCGTGAACAATTCCGGCAGCATCGGTCGCGCCGACGCTGTCAACAACATCTTCGACGCGGCAGGCATCAACGCTTTGGGGGGACTGACGCTGACCAACCAGGCCGGCGGCGTCATTCAGGGCGGGCTCGGCATCCAGGGCGGCGGCATCGGCACAATCGTCAATTCCAAGCTGATCACCGCGATCGGCGGAGGCGGCGACGGTATCAATTACGTGGTCAACCCCAGCACGCTCACCGTGACCAACAATCTGGGCGGCACGATCACCGGCGATGCTACGGGCATCAGGGCGAATACCGCGACAATCTTCAACTCCGGCACGATCTCGGCGCCGTCGTTCGGGGGTACCGGCATTGTCGTGGACGCATTGATCCTCACCAACTATGCGACGGCGTCATCAGCGGCGACGGCGGCGCAGTATCCGGTGCGCAGACGCCCAATCTGACGATCACCAATTTTGGCAACATTCTCGGCGGCATCGACTCCGGCTCCAGCAGCGCCATCCAAGGCAATGTCGTCAACCTGACGAATTTCGGCACGGTGTCGGTCGTCGCCGGCAGCGGCGCGCCCGCGATATCGACCAACAGCGGCACCATCATCAACAATGCCGGCGGCTCGATTATTGGCGACTTCAACGCGATTGTCGCCGTGGGCAATACTCGATCTTCAATGCCGGTACGATCACGGCGAACAACGGCCCCGCCATTGTCTTCTCTTCAGGCGGCAACACCCTGACACTCGGCCCCGGATCGGTGATCAACGGCAATGTCGTCGCCAGCGGAACTGATACGTTCCAACTCGGCGGCACTGGCGCCGGTACGTTCGACGCCGGCTCCCTCGGCGTGCAGTACACCGGCTTCTCGACCTTCAACAAAGTCGATGCCAGCACCTGGACGCTGACTGGGACGCAGACAGTTACTACACCGTGGACGGTCTCTTCCGGCACGCTGATCGTCAACGGCTCGATCGCCAATTCAAGCCTGACGACGGTCGATAACGGCGGTACTCTCGGCGGCACCGGCACTGTCGGCGCTACGCAGGTCAACGCCGGCGGCATGCTCTCGCCGGGCAACGCGGCAAACCCGACCGGCACGTTGACGGTCGCCGGCAATCTCACCCTGCAAACCGGCGCGCTGTATCTGGTGACGGTGGCGGGCACGAGCGCAAGCAAGACTGATGTTTTGAGCACCGCGGCGTTAGCAGGCAATGTCCAGGTGGCGACCGCCAATGCCAAGGCCGGAACCTACGATATCCTGCACTCAGGTGGCCTCAACGGGACAACGTTCAGCGGGGTAACCGGCCTCAGTCCGAACTTCGCGGTCAGTCTTGGCTACACGGCGACCGACGTTTTTCTCACACTTACGGCGCAACTCGGCTCCAATTCCGGCCTCAACCCCAATCAGCAGGGCGCCGCCGGCGTGCTCAACGCTGCCGCCAATGGCGGCGGCACAGTTCCGGCGGCCCTTGCCAACACGTTCACGTTGACGGGAGCTGCGCTCGGCAATGCGCTGAGCCAGCTCAACGGCGAAGCGGCGACCGGTGCCGAGCACAGCGCGTTTCAGCTGATGAACGAGTTTCTCACGCTCATGCTCGATCCGTTCGTCGATGGGCGGTTCGGCGTCGCGCCTGGTGCCGCTGGGGCAATCGGCTTTGCGCCGATCTGGAGGCGTTGCCGCCCGATATCGCGCTCGCCTATGCGTCGATCCTCAACAAGGCGCCTGCCAGGCCAAGCTTCGATCAGCGTTGGACCGCATGGGGTGCGGGCTATGGCGGTAGCAGCAACACGCGCGGCGATCCCACGGCGGGTACCAACAATCTCACCGCCAGCACCTTTGGTTATGCCGGGGGCATGGACTATCACTTCACGCCGGACACCGCGGCTGGCTTTGCGCTGGCCGGCGGTGGGACCAACTGGGGACTCGCCAATAACCTCGGGGGCGGTCGCAGTGATGCGGTTCAGGCTGGCATCTACGGCATCACACGCGCTGGTCCCGCCTATCTCGGCGGCGCGCTCGCCTTTGGCAATCACTGGTTCACGACCAATCGCGTTGCGCTCGGTGACCAGCTTACTGCGAGCTTCGTCGGGCAAAGCTACGGTGCGCGCGTTGAGGGCGGTTAAGTTACCGCTATGCGCCGCTGCCGATGCCGGGGGTGACGCCTTATGCGGCAATCCAGGCGCAGGATTTCTCCACGCCGCGCTACAGCGAAAACGACCTGAGCGGCGGCGGGCTCGGGCTCACTTTTGCCTCCATGAACGCGACGGATGTGCGCAGCGAGCTCGGCGCGCGCTTGGATAGTCCCACCGCGATCGGTCGCATGCCGTTGGTTTTGCGCGCACGCTTGGCCTGGGCGCATGATTTCGTCAACAACCCCGCGCTCGCCGCGGCGTTTCAGGTGCTTCCGGGTTCGAATTTCATCGTCAACGGCGCACCGATTCCGCACGACTCGGCGCTTACCTCCGCCGGCGCCGAACTTTTCCTTGCTCCGAATTGGACGCTGCTTGCCAAATTCGACGGCGAATTCGCCCGCGGCGCGCAGACCTACGCCGGCAGTGGGACAGTGCGCTACATGTGGTAGTCGTTACGGCGGGAGAGCGGGCTCAGGCGCGCCTACCGAACAGCAAATACGGGACGAACCCCAACAGCAATTCGCGAACGAGCCGTTTCGTCCGCTCTAGGCGCTCCGTGCTATGCGCCACCCTCAGTGAAACAGATTCTGAATGAACCCGATCGGGTTGCTGCTGGTTGTTTCCGCCGGCGTGCTCGCGCCCGCGCCCTCTGGCCGGCGCCGTGGCATCGGTACATTCGAAGGCGCATTGTCCGCGGTGCGCATCTCGGCCTCGCGCGGCCGGCGCCGCGGTAGCGGGATCGGGCCGGACAGCGGCTGCGAAGCGGAGAGCGATTCGCTTCCATCGTCCGGACCGGCGGCAGGTTGCGCCGAACGAGGTGTCCCATTGCCGTCGGGTGCGGCGAGCGGAGAGGGCGGGATGACGCCGGCGGTCTCGCCTGCCCGCGCCGCGCCGGAAGCACTGGCGTCGCCATCCGCGGACCGATCACCCAGCATCGATCCTTTCGGCGCAGCGCCGTCGCGGGCATCGGTCGCCGTTGCGCTTGCCTCGACGATTGGTCCCGAACCGTCGGCCGCGCCTTGCGACGATTGGCCGGCGGCTTCCGAGCCGGAACGGGCCGAGGGTGCGTTTATGCTGGCGGTCGAGGCGAGCTGATGGAAAGTCGGCATGTGCGGCGGACCGACATAGGTCCGGACGAAAACGGTAATCGTCCACAAGATCACCGGCACCGCGATGATCACCGCCACCAGAATGATGATCCGGCGCAATAACGGCACATAGTGCCGGAAGTCGTCGTCCTCACGCATGACACAGCCGCCCTCGTCGTTGGTCCGAGGCGGGGGACGGAAGTCAGATGCCGCCCTTCTTCAGTTTCTCCGCTATCCTGATCGCAAAATAGGTGAGCACACCATCAGCACCCGCACGCTTGAACGCGATCAGGCTCTCGGTCATTGCTTTATCGCCGTCCAGCCATCCGTTCCCCGCTGCGGCCATGATCATGGCATATTCCCCGGACACTTGATAGGCGTAGGTCGGCATTCCGAACGTTTCTTTGACGCGGTGCAATATATCCAGGTACGGCATGCCGGGCTTGACCATGACCATGTCCGCCCCTTCGGCGATGTCGAGCTCGACCTCGCGCAGCGCCTCGTCGCTGTTTGACGGGTCCATCTGATAGGTCCGCTTGTCACCGACCAAGGTCGCGCTCGAGCCGACAGCATCCCGGAACGGTCCATAAAAAGCCGACGCGTATTTGGCCGCATAAGCCATGATCTGAACGTCGCCGAAGCCCGCGGCGTCGAGCGCCGCGCGGATCGCGCCGACCCGGCCGTCCATCATGTCGGACGGCGCGATGATGTCGCAGCCGGCCTCGGCCTGCACCAGCGCTTGCCGCACCAGCACCGCCACCGTTTCGTCGTTGAGGATCACGCCGTCGCGGACGAGGCCGTCATGGCCGTGGCTGGTGTAGGGGTCAAGCGCGACGTCGCACAAGATGCCGATCTCTGGCACTTCTTTTTTGATGGCGCGAACCGCCTGGCAAACCAGGTTCTCGGCGTTGAGCGCCTCGGAGCCGAAATCGTCGCGTTTATCAGGCTCGGTATAGGGAAAGAGCGCGATGCAGGGGATGGTCAACTTGGCCGCCCGCTCGGCCGCGCGCACGGCTTGATCGATCGAGAGCCGTTCCACGTCGGGCATGGAGGCGACCTGCGCCCGCACGTTGGTCCCCTCAACGACAAAGATCGGCCAAATCAGATCATCCGTGGTCAGCACATGTTCGCGCACCATGCGCCGAACCCATTCGGAGCGGCGGTTGCGGCGCGGGCGGATCGCGAGATTGAGGCGGTGCTCGCTCTCGGCGGGCCAAGGCCGGGTGCGCTCCAGCGGGCGGCCGAATTTGATCGCCATCGTTTCAACTCCATCAGGCGGCACGCCGTGTGGCTTTTCGTTCTTAGCCGTTACACCATCGTCTTGCCACTCTCAGCGCCTCTTGGCTGATCTGCGAGGGATCGAGGCGGCATTGACTCGTGCCCGCGCCGGATGCCAAACGCCGAACAGTCATGAGCGATCAAGGCCAGAAAACGCCGACGCGGCCGAGCGATTTGCTCGAGCCAGTGCGCGCGGGTAAAACCGTAAGCCCTTCAGGCTCATGGGCCGAATATCTCGTTCTTTTTCTGCGCATTATGGCGGGCGTGTCCCTGGTCAAGGGCCTCTACCATTGGGCGCAAGTCTGCGGCATCGGGGCGCCTGCGGACGGAGGCTTTGAGGCGCATACGGTCGCCTGGCAGACGGCGACCGTGTTCTTTGCCGTAATCGATCTCGTCGCCGCCGTCGGCCTTTGGCTTGCCGCCGCCTGGGGCGCCGTCGTGTGGCTCACGGCCGTCGTGTCGATGGCAGTTGTCGAGGTGTTCTTTCCGCAAGTCTATGGCGGCAGCGTCTTTGTCGTGCTCGTGGAATCGACTCTGCTGGCGATTTATCTCTGGCTTGCGATCTTTGCCGCGCGCGGCCAGGCGAAGTAAAGCGACAGCGCAGGCAGCATGCAGAAAATCTCCGCCTTTATTCTTGCTTACAACGAAGCCGAGAAGATCAAGGCCGCGGTCGAAACGGTGCTGTGGGCGGACGAGATCGTCGTCGTCGATTCCAACAGCACCGACGGCACGCTGCAGATCGCCGAAAGTCTCGGCGCGCGCGTGGTGCAAGTGCCGTTCAATGGCTTCGGCGATTTGCGCAATCGTGCGGTTGAGGCTTGCCGTCACCAATGGATTTTCAGCCTCGATTCCGATGAGCGCTGTACGGAAGCGGTGCGCGACGAAATCCTCGCACTGCTGGCCGGCTCACCGCCGCACGACGTCTATCGCGTGCCGCGCCGCAACTACATGATGGGCCGCCGCATCCGCGGCTCAGGCTGGTATCCGAATTTCCGCCAGCCGCAGCTCTTTCGCAAAGGCTCCATGCGCTACACGCTCGAGCCGGTGCATGAAGGTTATGAGGCGCTGAGCGACAAGCCGCTTGGCACGCTGCGGAATGCGATCTGGCAATTTCCGTTCAGCAATCTGGAAGAAGTCATCCGCAAGATGGACCGCTATTCGTCGCTCGGGGCATCGAAGCTTGCGCACAAGCGCGTTTCGATGGGGAGCGCGTTCGGCCACGCGGTCTGGGCCTTTCTGAAACACTACTTTGCCAAGGCCGGCTTCATCGACGGCTGGGCCGGCTTCGTGATCGCGTTTGCTTATTTTGAGGCGACTTTTTACCGCTACGCAAAGCGCTATGAGGCAACCCAGAAATGGGGGCCGCCGTCGAGCGGGCCGGTCAGGCGTCCGTAAAGGATGTGTCCTGCGCGGCGGCGAGAGGTGTGCCGGCGCTCGCGCCGAGCATCTGCTCCATCCGATCGATCACGGTGCGCGCTGACACGTTTTCCATGCAGATATGGCCGTGCCGGCAGCGGCTGAGCTGGCGCAGCAAGCAAGGCGAGCAGGGGACGCCGGCCCGCAATGCCCCGCCAGGCCGCCCATACGGACCGATCCAGACCGGATCTGTCGGGCCGAACACGCCGACCACCGGCCGATCCAGCGCCACCGCCAGATGCATCGGGCCCGAATCGTTGGCGACGCTGATGGCTGAGCGGCGGATGAGCCCGGCAAGCTCGGTCAATGTGGTGTCGCCAGCGAGATCGACTGCACCAGGCGCAAGCCGCGCCACCTCTTTGCACACCGTGCGCTCACGGCGACTGCCCACGAGGGCAACTGCAAAATCCTTGCCGATGAAATGCCGCGCCACCTCGGCGAACTTGCCGCTGCCCCAATGTTTGGTCTCCCAGATCGTGCCCGGCGCCATGGTGATGAGAGGCGATCCGGCAAGACCGTGCCTGCGCAGCAGCGCGTCCACGCTCGCGTTTGCTGCTTGTGGAAGGGGAAAGGAGAAATCGGGCGGGCCTTCCGGCAGGTTCAGCATCGGACCGACGCCGAGGTAACGATCGACCGCGTGAACATCGAGATTCGGTACCGGAATATGGTGTGTGTAGGCAAGCCAGCTGCCCTCGCGCGCGCCCTGCCACGCATGTTTGCGCGCTGCGGCGGAAAAGGCACGCGGTGTCGCTCGCCACACGCTTGCCCGCGGCCGGTCGAATCCGATGCGCACCGGCGCGCCGGTCGCCAGCACGAACACGGCGGTGCGGAGTTGGCCATGCAGGTCGATGACGAGATCATAGCCGTCGGCACGCAACCGCGACGCAAGCCGCGCGTAATTGACGAACGGCGTCAGCGTCCAGGGTCTCGACCAATCGTCGCGGGCGAATTCGATGACGTTGGAGATGGCCGGATTGTGCCGCAACAACTCGGCGATTGCCGGCGTAACCAGCCAGTCGATCTGCGCCGACGAATAACGCTGCCGCAATTTGTTGAGTACCGGCATGGTCTGCGCGACGTCGCCGACGGCCGATAATTTGATCAGCAGAATTTTCCGAAAATCGCGGCTCTTCAAATCGGCCGAAGATAAGCTCAAGCCATTACTCCCGCGCTCAACGCCCGTGCGGGCCGCGGCGTCGCCAAGACGCGTTCGACGGCCGAAGCAAGAGGGCGCGGCTTCGCGATCTGCCGGTTTTCGAACAAGCGCGAGACGGTCGGGCTTTCGAGCGGCTCTTTGACAAGCGGCATCGCGCGCAAAGCGTTAAGTCGCAGATAGCCCAGCAATTTTTCGCTCTATTCTGGGTGAGAGCGGACGTTAGCACCGCCCGGCGGCAAGGTAAATCAACGGAGCGCGCTAAGGCGTTTGCGGCGGCAGGATTGCCCAGCCGACATGAACGACGCCTTCGCCGCGATGGTAGGGCAGGTCGAACGGTACGCCGACCTGCGCGCCGGGGGCCGCTGCCGCAAGACTAGGCGGGAGCACATGCGGATCGCCCTCGGTCCACACAATAACGGCGCCGCGTTTGCGCAGATCGGCAAGATCGATCCAGGGCGCGTGATCCGGCATGCCGTCGACCAGCACGCGCGGCTGCGGGCGCTCGCTGGCATAGTGCGCGATATTGCCGCCGTCCCACATCGAGCCGATGACGTAAGCGGGCTTCTTGCCGGTCGCCTGCTGGAAGCGTTGCGTGATCGCCTCCGAAAGGCGATCGCCGGGAAAGAACGCGGCGCGATACCGATGATCGTAGCGCGGCTGCACCAGATAGTCGGCGCAAAACGCGGCGACCAAAATCACGAACACCACAGCCCATATTGTGCCGATGCGCATAAGCAGCGCGCGATCGAGCGCAGCCGGTGCGAAAAGAACGATCCAAAGTCCCATGAACAGCCACAGCGGAAAGCCCCACATCGCATTGGTGGCGCGCCCGGTGACCAGTGAGAAAACGAACAACGTGAGCGCTGGCCCGAAGGCCAACAGCGTGACGATGCGGCGATCGAAAGCGTCGGCGCGCGGGCCTGCTGTGGGCTTCGCCGGCGGCCAGAACAACGGTGCCGCAATCAGCAGAGCAGGAAGGAGAAAGAAGGCCTGGCCGCCGATAAACGCGAGCGGATGGGTGAGATGATCGAGCACGCCACTCGGCGCCGCGGCGCGCGCTTCCGCGTAGCCGAACGGCTGCGCGCCATGCTGCCATAGCCAATAGAGATTCGGGGCGACCACAGCGAGTGTGACGATGGCGCCGATCCATGGTCCGGGTGCGGCCAATCGGCGTCGCGCGTCCGGATCGAGCAGCAAGAACAGCGCGAGCGGTGCAGCCAGGATCACGACAAAATATTTCGCCCACCAGCCAAGCCCGAGCGCGATGCCGAGCAAAATCCAGTGGCGAAGCTTGCCCTGCCGCAACCCAGCATGAAAGGCGAAGCCGACCAGCGCCCACAGCGGCATCTCGATCACATTGTGATTGAACTTCACTGCGCTGAGGTTGAAATAGTGCATGCCGTCGATGATCAGGAGCGCCGCAAGCGCGCCAGCGGCGCCAACAAGCGGCCGCGCCGTCATCCAAACGGCGATGAAAGCAACGATCACCGCGGCCTGCGAAAGCGCATAGAGCGAGGCGTCGTGACCCGTCAGCCGATAGGCGATTTCGCCCAGAAACCACGGCAGCGGCGGCAGCTTGTCGTAGCCGAGCTGCCACTCGCGGCCATAGGTCATCGCCTCGATCACGTCGAGCGGCAGGTTGTAATAGAGAAATGCGGGCAGGGCGGTCCACACAAGCGCATGGACCGCAAGGAACGCGGCCAACACGGTGCGCGGCCGAGTTTCGACCGCCGCGATTAGTCCGCCCATACGCATTGCACTCATCGGGTCCGCCGTCATCCGCACCGGTCTACACACGACCCTGCGGTGGACTCAACTCTGCCCGTCCCCCAACCGAACCCGGGTGTTCCCGGGTTCGGCCACTTTGAAGAGCCGAAGTCGGAAACATCCGACTTCGGGTAGCGGAGGGTAGGGAGGGGGGTAAGGCGCCAGCCGCGACCGTGTCTGTGCTCTTTCTCCCGACCCCACCCCTTCCCTCCCCACAAAGGGGGAGGGATATGTGACCTTGCCATTGCCACGCGCTATTGAGATTTTGCGTAGCGAATTCGGATTGATGCTGGCCGGCAAGGCAAAAAAACGGGGCAAGATATGAAGGACATCCTCGACAAGCTCGACGAGCGGCGCGACAGCGCGCGCGGCGGCGGCGGCACGCGCCGGATCGAAGCGCAGCACGCCCGCGGCAAGCTGACTGCGCGCGAGCGCATCGAGCTTCTCATGGACAAGAACTCCTTCGAGGAGTTCGACATGTTCGTCGAGCACCGCTCCAACGACTTCGGCATGGACAAGAGCAAGATCGCCGGCGACGGCGTGGTCACCGGCTGGGGCACCGTGAACGGGCGCAGCGTTTTCGTTTTCGCCAAGGATTTCACTGTGTTCGGCGGCTCGCTCTCGGAGACCCACGCACAGAAGATCATCAAGATCCAGGATATGGCGATGCGCGCGCGGGCGCCCATCGTGGGGCTGTTCGATGCCGGCGGCGCTCGCATCCAGGAGGGCGTTGCGGCGCTCGGCGGCTACGGCGAGGTCTTCAAGAGGAATGTCATCGCCTCCGGCGTCATCCCACAGATTTCCGTCATCATGGGCCCCTGCGCCGGCGGAGATGTTTATTCGCCCGCCATGACCGATTTCATCTTCATGGTGCGCGACACGAGCTACATGTTCGTCACCGGCCCGGACGTGGTGAAGACCGTGACGAACGAGATCGTCACGGCCGAGGAACTGGGCGGCGCTTCCATCCACGCCACCCGCTCCTCGATCGCCGACGGCGCCTACGACAACGACCTGGAATGCCTGCTGCAGATGCGCCGCCTGCTCGATTTTCTCCCGGCCAATTACGCGGCCGGGGCGCCGGAATGGACGTCGTTCGATGAGATCGACCGCATCGAGCCGTCGCTCGACTCGCTCGTGCCGGACAATCCAAATAAGCCTTACGACATCAAGGAGCTGATTCTGAAAGTCGTGGATGAGGGCGACTTTTTGGAGCTGTCGGAGACCTTCGCGCGCAATATCGTCATCGGCTTCGGCCGCATTGCGGGACGTACGGTCGGCTTCGTCGCCAATCAGCCGATGGTGCTCGCCGGCGTGCTCGACAGCGACGCAAGCCGCAAGGCCGCGCGCTTCGTGCGCTTCTGCGATGCGTTCAACATTCCGATCGTCACCTTTGTCGATGTGCCGGGCTTTCTGCCCGGCACCGCCCAGGAATATGGCGGGCTGATCAAGCACGGCGCCAAGCTTCTGTTCGCCTATTCGCAGGCGACCGTGCCGCTCGTCACCGTGATCACCCGTAAGGCGTTCGGCGGCGCCTATGACGTCATGGCGTCCAAACACATCGGCGGCGACGTGAACTACGCCTGGCCGACGGCGCAGATCGCGGTGATGGGCGCCAAGGGCGCGGTCGAGATCATCTTTCGCGCCGACATCGGCGACGCCGACAAGATCGCCGCCCGCACGCGCGAATACGAGGAGCGCTTCCTCTCGCCCTTCATCGCCGCCGAGCGCGGCTATATCGACGACGTCATCATGCCGCACGCGACCCGCCCGCGCATCGCGCGAGCGCTCGCCATGCTGCGCGGCAAGACGGTCGAGATGCCGGGGCGCAAGCACGACAATTTGCCGGTGTGAGCATGCAACATGCTGTGCGCAAACGGTTTGCTGTGTCGATGGGAGCAGTTTGCCTCGTTTGCTTGTACGTGACAGTGCCGGCTTTTGCGCAAAGCGATACCGTACCGAGGAAAGTGTCGAAAAGCGGCAAAGCCGATCAGGAGCTGCCGCTGAACGGTTTTGTTCGCGTTGACGACGATTGCGCGGGCATAGGGCCACCGCGGATCAATCTCGATCGGCCGCCGGCGCACGGCGTCGTTTGTTTGCGACCGGCGGAGGTGGTTCTTAAAGTTCTGGTGAAAGGCACTCCGGCACGCTGCCTCGGCCGCAAAGCGCTCGGGGTCCGTGTCTTTTATCGTCCGCATGATGGGTATACGGGTAAAGACGAGGCTCGTTTCACCGCTCAATTTCCTAAAAGCCAAATGACCTTGGACGTGGATGTGACGATCGTTCCGAACGGGCGGCCCGCCGTAAAGACGGCCCCAGCAGATGCGGGCGCTCCGGCTGAACAGTCTCCGCAAACGCCGGGTCCGCTGCCGGTTTGTGCCGCGCTTGTGTCTTAGTGCCTGACAGCATCGGCCGGGCTAAGCCCGCCGTTCTTCATTTTTTGACCTGCGGGAGTTGGCTGGGGAAGCCTCGGCTTCGCAAGACTTTGGCGGGGACTCGGCCGCCAGTCATTCGCAGCCCGGCCTACTAGCGGTTGCGGCGAAGCGGTCTATACTTCCATCGGGCACCTGAAGCAGTGGAGCGAGACAATGGCTGGGAGCGTTGTGACCCGCGACTGGGAAGCGCTGGAAATGACCGACATGATCGGCCAGCATGGCCAGATCACGGTGACCGGCGAGGTCGAATTGACCGAGACCGGCACGACGGCGGAACTGAGAGAGCACACGCCATCCGGGATCAATCCGAAGATCTTGCTGCTCGATCTCGTGATCCATCGCCAGGGCGGAATTCACGGTCACATCGCCTGGTTCGAGAAACTCACGTTCAAGAAGAAATCGTCCGGACACGCCTACGATGAAGTCGACATCCTGTATGCCGGCGAGATCGTTCAGCGGGTGAAGGTCGAGCATCCGCTGACCTTCGCTGCTCCACCCGCCAAGAAGCCGCCCGCGAAGAAACCCCCTGCCAAGGAAGCGCTTTCGCAGAAGAAGCCGGCGAAAGCCGCCGCCGCGAAGAAAAAGACCGCCAAGAAAGCACGCCAAAAAGCCAGCCAAGAAGAGCGCCAAAAAGACCGCTAAAAAAGCCGCGAAGAGAAAATCCGCTAAGAAAAAATCGGTGAAAAAGAAGTGAGACGGAGCTCGTCGTTGGAGGAGTGAAGCGACGGAGCAGTCCATTCTGATCCACGGGGCTTAATTGCTTCGCTTTCGCTCGCATTGACTGTGAAAGCCGCGCATTTGGTTGCGCTTCCCATCCACCCGTCCTGCGAATCTCGGAACCCCTGCACCCGCCGCATAGCCGCCGCCCGGCGGCCGCCCTCGACCCAGCCGCGTGCCCCCGCTAGGTAATCCGGCACGTATCACTTTGCCGCCGGGCCAAGAACAATGCCGCGAACGTTGGAGCAGGCCGCCGTCTTCGCGGCGCCGGCCGTTTTTGTACTGTTATGGTCGTCCGGCTTTATCGGCGCCAAATTCGGCCTCGCTTACGCCGAGCCGCTGACCTATCTCGCGCTCCGCATGCTCGGGGTGATCGTAATCCTCGGTATCATCGTCGCGCTGACGCGGCCGAAATGGCCGAATGCCGCAGGCGTCCGGCACAGCGTGGCCACCGGGCTCATGGTGCACGGCCTCTATCTCGGCGGCGTGTTCGTGGCGATTGGGCACGGCCTGCCCGCAGGGCTTGCGGCGCTGTTCGTCAGCTTGCAGCCGCTGCTCACGTCCACCATCGCTCATCGCTGGCTCGGCGAGCGCGTTGGTGCGCGGCAATGGCTCGGCCTCGGGCTCGGGCTTGTCGGCGTCTATCTGGTACTGCGCGACAAGGCCACGGCCGGCGAAGCGACGCCGCTTGCCTGGGCGGCCATCACCATCGGGCTCATCGGCATCACGGTCGGCACGCTTTATCAGAAGCGCTTCGGCGGCGGCATCGACTGGCGGCCGGCGCTCTTGATCCAATATGCGGCGGCGGACGTTTTGTTCGGCGCCGGTGCATTCGGCTTCGAGACGCGCGTCGTGCACTGGACGCCGGACTTTGTGTTCGCGCTGCTTTATCTCGTTGTCGTGTTGTCGCTCGGCGCGGTGTGGCTCTATTATTTCATGATCCGCCGTGCGGCGGCGACGCGCGTGGTCAGCCTGTTTTATCTCACGCCGCCGGTGACCGCGCTGATGGCTTTCGCGCTGTTCGGCGAAATGCTCGCTCCGCTCGCACTCGTCGGCATGGCGGTCTGCGTCGTCGGTGTGTTCTTGGTGAATTGGCGGCCGGCCAGCGCGTAGCGTCGGTTGAGCAAGGCGAGGGGCAGCATGCGCGGCTCGGTTTTCCCACTCGTGTTCGTGACGCTGGCCGCCGCGTCCCCGGCCGCGGCCTTCACGTGCGCGCTGTCGCCCGACAAAACGTCGGTCATTGTGAAGACCGGCAATCCCAATTCGCAGCCGGCGTCATGCACGGTGACATGCCGCTTCGCCGTGCCGGAAGGCACGGCGAGTATCACCTGCACGGAGATAATCCCGGCCGGCGCGAAGGATTGGTACGTCTGCATCCGGCCGGCCGCCGGCAAGAATTATGGCGCGCCCGCCGGCGGTGACGAAACCTGCGCGAAGCCGTAATGCGCTAAGCCGTCACAAGCATAACGCGAGGCACTTAAAGCAGCATTTTGCGATCAAAATAACACAAATACCGTTTGTTGCAGCCCTCGTGCCAGCTCGCTAGGTTCCGCTCATATCGGGAGGCGAGAATGCGCGTTTCACGATGCGGTTTTGCGATTTTGCTCTGGACTGTGTCGGTTGGAGCGCCGGCGATTTGGCCGGCCGCCGCCAACGCACAAGAGACGTCCAAGCCGGAGGATACGCGGGCGTCCGGCGGCGCCGCGGCGGAGTCAAAATCGGCACCCGGCCGCGCCCCCAAGGACATCCCCGTCGTCAACCCCTGCAAGGCGGCGCATCCGCCGTCGTACTGCAATGTCAGAAACTGACGATACGCCTCGGACTGACGATGCGACTCGGCGCTCCAGTGGTGATGTCTTGGCCAGGCTCTTGTCCTATCTGGTCGCGGTCACGACGATTCTCGGAATCCCGATAGGGCTGTACGGCTATTACGCGTCGCAGCAAGCGAACCGCGTGAACCGGACTTTCGATTTTTATAAGGATTTCCGCGGCGACGGCCTGCAAAAGGATTTCAGCCTGTTGGTCACGCGATGGAATGAAAAATCCGCGCAAGCGGACGGGTTTCTAAAGAGCGACGACTTTACAGGATTGAGCCAATTGGCGGCCTCACTCTTGCAAACCGACGAAACGCAGACTGCGCTCTCGCGGCTGATTCTCTTCTTCGACGAGGCCTATTCGTGTGTCGACAAGTCGTTGTGCGACAACAATGCCGCCTTCGCGTTGTTGCAGAATCCCGCCGACCAGATTTTTT
>DATMQV010000035.1:0-16903 GCA_035566615.1 Xanthobacteraceae bacterium | reverse complement strand
TCGACGAAACGGCCCTCGAGCAGATTGCGAATGCCGTCGACCGTGAAAGACTTGGCGCCGAGCGCTTGCGCGGCCGTGGCGATGCCTTCGGCCGTCGGGATGACCCGCACGTAAAACTCAAGCTCGACATCGACCCGCATGCGATCTTCGGTAATCACCGATTTGTCGCCGGCACGACGGACCTCGATGCGCAACGTGCGCATGTTGATCTCTTCGACCTTGTGCAGGAAAGGAAGCGCGAGACAGCCGCCGGAGATGAGAATGCGCTGGCCGCCGAAACCAGTCCGCACCAGGGCGATGTCGCGCGTCGACTTGCGATAGAAGCGGTTGAGAAACAGGACCGCAATCGCGATCACCACGACCGCGACGGCGATGGCAAGCACCCATCCGAGGATGACCATGGCCCCCACCTCGTGGTCTAAACACCAAAAACTATTTGAAAAGTGAAGTATCTCTTTTCGGCTGTCAATAGGTTCCGAGCGCGGCGCGAGCGCCGGGTTCCTTGTTTGACGGCAAGGAGATGAGAACCACGCGGACGACCGGCCGAGCGATCGATGGGGCGGCGGGACTGCCGAAACCCGGTACGCTTTACGACGCCGTGCGGTGGATCAGTTCCGACAACAGCCGCTTGAGCTCTTCGGCCTCGCGATCCCCATAGCCCTCGACGATTTCAGCCTGGCGTAGATTGGCGAGGCGGCTGAGCCGGTCATTGAGGGCCCTACCCCGTTCGGAGATGAAAATCAGCACCTTCCGGCCATCTTTCGGATCGGGGCGGCGGTAAACCAGCGCGTCGGAGACCATGCGGTCGATCATTTTGGTCAACGTCGGGTGGTTCAGAAGCGCAGCCTGGGTCAAGTCGCTCATCGGGCGGCCATTCTTCTCGACCAAAAGCTTCAAAATGCGCCATTGCTCGACCGGCACGCCTTCGCTGCGAAATTCTTCGTCGAGCTGTTGGTGAACCTGGCGGGTCGCCTGCGCTAAAAGGTAAGCAATGTGCTCGTTAATCGGGCGATTACGGGTCATGGCCATTGCCCTTTTTCGAGAATCCGTTTCCACGGACTGCGCTTAGCTGCTAGCATTTTCCTCGGCAGATCACCATTCGCCAGTTGTATATCTGGAAGCGGCCGGGGACAGGGCGGCTCGATGATTGTTACGTCGCGAATGACCGCGTTGCGCCCGCGCTCGCTCCCGCCGCGCGTGCTCGGCGAGCGCTATGACGAATTCGATCTTTCGTTGACGGGAGCGCGCAACCGATCGGATCGCCTGCGCATTGCTTTTCTCATTCCGCTCAGCGGCCCGGCCGGCTTGTGGGGCCCTTCGTGTCAGACGAGCGCGATGTTGGCGTCGCAGGAGGTGAATGCCGCCGGCGGCATTCTCGGCCGTGAGATCGAGCTTGTGTTCACCGACGCGGGAGCCGATCCCGACTTGGTGGCCGAGGACACTCTTGCCCTGATCGCCGAGAACCGCGCCGAGGCGGTGATCGGCATGCATATCAGCGCTGTGCGTGTCGCCCTGGTGCGCGCTTTGCGCGGCCGGCTGCCATACGTTTACACGCCGGTCTATGAGGGCGGAGAGCGCTCGCCCGGGCTCTTTATGGTTGGCGAGACGCCGGCGCGACAGCTCAAACCCGCAATCCACTGGCTCGCCGAGCACCGCCAGGCGCGACGCTGGTATCTGATCGGCAACGACTATGTCTGGCCGCATGTCTCGCATCGCGCGGCCCGCCGCTACGTCAAGGAGACCGGCGGCGAAGTGGTCGGCGTCGATTATGTCCCGTTCGGGAGCGAAGACCATGAGATGTATCTCGCGCGCATCCGCGAAGCGCGCCCCGACGTCGTTCTGGTCTCGATGGTCGGGACCGACTGCGTGACCTTCAATCGCGCGTTCGCGTCAGCGGGTCTCGCGCGGCACATGCTGCGCCTGTCGGTTGCCAGCGAGGAGAACACATTGTTCGGCATCGGCGCGCGGCACGCCGAAAATTTCTACTTCACCGCCGGCTATCTGGCGGTGCTCGATACGCCGGCAAACCAGGCTTTTCTCGACCGCTATCATGCCGCCTTCGGCGGCGAAGCGCCGATGCCCAACACGATCGGACAGTCCTGTTACGAAGGCATTCGCCTCTACGCCGAACTTGCGCGTCGCGCCGGCTCGCTCGGCGTGGCCGAGCTTTCACGCGTATCGGAGGGGATCAGCTATACGGGCGGCCGCGGCCGGGTGACCATGCACGCGCGCCACCTCCTGTCCGACATCTATCTCGCCCAGGCCGACGGCCTGAAATTCAAGATTCTTGCGCACTTCCCGGCGCCGTAGAGCATGATCCGGAAAAGTGGGCACCGGGTTTTCCGAAAAGATCATGCTCACCAAAGGTCTCACGCCGCGAATGCGCTCCGGTGCTCTTCCAGCTTGCGGATCATGCTGGCGGTGTTTTCGATCTGCGCAAAGGCCGCCTTCAGTGTTGCCAGCACGACCGGTTGAATCTGGTCCGCTGAAACCTCCGGCGTGTTGAAGGTCGCCGTGGCGTCGCTGATGAAGAAAACCTTGTAGTCCCGCATATTGGCTTCGCGCGCCGTCGTTTCGCAGCACACATTGGTGCAGATGCCGGTGACGATCACCGTGTCGATGCCGCGATTGCGCAGGATGAGGTCGAGATCAGTGCCGTGGAAGGCGCCGTAGCGGGGTTTCTCGAGAATAATGTCGTTCCTGCCGACCACGATGTCGGGATGCAGCTCCGCCTGCTTGTTTCCCTTATTGATCAGGCCGGCGGCGATGGCAGGAATGATCACCCCCATCACGCCGGTATTGCTGCCGTCCGGCCGCACCAGATGCAGCGTATGAATGACCAGCGCGCCGCGCTTGCGGCAGACTTCTGCAAGCTTGTTGATGCGCGGCACAATTTCGCGCCCGCGCGGCGCCGCGACCGGCGAATTCTCGACAAAGCAATTCTGCATGTCGATGTTGAGGAGCGCGGTTCTGCGCGGATCGAACTTGAAATCGGTCATGCCTGCCTCCATCGCCTCCAGGGCGTGCGTCTGTACGATGCGTCAGTCACCGCGGCCACACCTTGGACCGCGCCGTGGCAACTACGCAGACAATAGCGACCGCAGCCGGGCGTCGCGCGCCTTATACTCGGCGCGTGCTTTGAGCGCGGTCGCCATGTCGACCACAACAAAGCGGGCGAGATTGTTCGGCTGCATCTGCGCGACACGATCCATGTCGGCACTGATCACAGTGCCGATCATGGCATAGCCGCCGCCCGACACCGCGTCGCGGTGCAGGATGATCGGCTCAAGACCGCCCGGCACTTGGATCGAGCCATAGGGATAACCGGCATCCACGATGTTGGACGGATCGGACCCCGCGCCAAAGGGCTGCTTGCGCTCGCGGAAAGAAAGCGGACGCCCCTTGCGGTAGCGGTAGCCGATGCGGTCGGCTTCCGGCGCGACCGTCCAGGTGTCCTCGAAGAAGCTCTTGGCGGCCTCGTCAGTGAGACGGTGAAAGTAGAGACCCGTCACGACGCGCAGCTCCAGCGATTTAGGATAGCTCGGCGTCAGTTCGCCCGCGAGCTTGCGGCCGGCGCGCGCACCCGAGCGCGGCTGGCCGACCGGCAGCACATCGCCAGCCGCAACCTTACGGCCTGAAAAGCCGCCCAGCGCTCCGAGACCATAGGTCGAACGGCTGCCGAGGACGACCGGCACCTCGATGCCGCCGGCCACAGCGACGTAACAACGTGCACCGGTTTTCATGAAATCGAAGGTGAGCTTGTCGTCCGCCTTGACCGCGAACGACTCGCTACGTGGCCGCGCCTCGCCGTTGACCTTCGGCGTCGCTTCGGCGCCGGTGATGGCGATAACGGCGGGTGCGCGAAAGACAAGCTCCGGCGCCAGCAAGCTTGCTTCCAGGACGGCGGCGCCTTCGTCATTGCCGACCAATAGATTGCCGACGCGCAACGCGTATTGATCGAGCGCGCCCGAGAGCGGAATGCCGACATTATAGTAGCCGGGCCGACCGGCATCCTGGACGGTGGTCGCAAGACCCGGCTTGATCACCTCAATGGCCATGGAGCGCCTCCACCAGGTGCCGGCTGTAGCCGCCCGGATCTTTGTGAAAATCTTTCAATGAGAAAGTGACCGGCCGGAACGTCAGGTTGAACTTGCCGGCCTCGACCGCTTTCACGTCGCGGTCGTATTCCTCGCGGGTAATGGGCTTGAATTTCACCATGTCGCCGGGCTTGAACACGGCCAAGAAGTCCTTGAAGTAGGCGAGCTTCTGTGCGGGATCGTAAATTGGCGCCGGTGTAATACCGAGCATCTGATAGCCGCCGGCGCCGCGCACCGAATAGATCGCCATGAAGCAGCCGCCGTGACCGATGGTCAGCTTCGGCGTGTCGGTGCGTGGCCGCAAGTATTTCGGCACCTCGATCTGCTTCGATCGTTCGACGATCTGATAGAGCCAGGGAAGGCCGGCGACAAAGCCGACCATGGACACGAACCACGGCGCGCCAGAGTGCGCGGCGACAAAGTCGTCAATGGATTTGTAGCCGTTGATGCGGGCGGCATATTCGATGTCCGTGCTGTTCGGATCCTGATGGCGCTCGCGGAACCGCGCTCCCGTTTCTTTGGTCCAGGGATCGTTGTAAAGCACCGGCATCTCGACAATGCGCGTCGGCAGTTCGATCTCGGCGTCTCCGACCTGCGCCTCGATCTCCTTCAAGGTCGCCATCATCTTGTCCGGGTGAATCACATCCGGATCGAAGCGGACCAGATAGGACGCATTCGACGGACAGATTTCCGAGACGCCGGGAAGCCGGCGCTTCTCGAGTTCCTTGCAGATCGCCATACCCTTGAAGAAGGCTTCCAGCGACATTTCCTCGTCGATTTCGGCGAAGACATGTTCGTCGGCGCCGAAGGAGTAACGAATTCCGCTCATGCGTATCTCTGCCCCTCGTTGCCCTAGACCGTAGTCCAACTCAATCAAGTCGCCGGCGGCGGGGCCGCCAGCAATCGCTCCAAAAATCCGGTGTCGAAACGCGCCGCCTGCACATCGCCCAGGCGGACCAGCCGTTTGTGCAGCGCGGCGGTTGTGACGACACCTTCGATTGCGAACTCGTCGAGCGCCCGGCGCAGCCGCGCCAGTGCCAGTGCCCGAGTTTCCGCATGGACAATGATCTTGGCAAGGAGAGAGTCGTAATAGGCCGGCACCACGTAGCCAGGATAGAGCATGGTATCGACCCGCACCCCCGGCCCGGCCGGCAGCGCCAGCGCGCCGACTTTGCCCGGCGACGGCCGGAAGTTCCTGTCCGGATCCTCGGCATTGATCCGCACTTCGATACTGGCGCCGCGCATCTGTACGTCGGCCTGTGACAGTCCCAGCGGCTCGCCCTGCGCGATGCGGATCATCTCGCGCACGAGGTCAATGCCGGTGATCATTTCGGTGATCGGATGCTCGACTTGGATGCGCGTGTTCATCTCGATGAAGAAGAACTCGCCGGCGTCCTCGTCGTAGAGATATTCCAGCGTCCCCGCCCCGCGATAACCGGCGCGTTCGGCAAGCCGAACGGCCGACGTGCAGAGCGCCTCGCGGGTATCGTCGTCGATGGCCGGCGACGGTGCTTCCTCCCAGACTTTCTGGCGCCGGCGCTGGAGCGAGCATTCGCGCTCGAAGCAATGAATGACGTGCTCGCCGTCGCCCAGCACCTGCACCTCCAGATGGCGCGCGCGCTGGAGAAAGCGTTCCAGATAGAGCGCGCCGCTGCCGAAGGCGGCCTTGGCCTCGGCTTGCGCGGTGTGAAACTGATGTTCGAAACCCGCCTCGTCGTGGGCGACGCGAATGCCGCGGCCGCCACCACCGGCGCTTGCCTTGAGCATGACCGGGAAGCCGATCTTGCGCGCAGCGGCGAGCGCATGATCGAGATCGGCGACTTCGCCTTCACTGCCCGGCACCACCGGCACGCCGGCGGCCTGGGCCGCGGCCCGGGCCGCGGCCTTGTCGCCCATCATCCGGATTGTTTCGGCGGTCGGCCCGACGAAGACGAGGCCCGCAGCGGCGACAGCTTCGGCGAAGCGCGAATTCTCCGACAAAAAGCCATAGCCCGGATGAATCGCGCCGGCGCCGGATTGGCGCGCGGCGGCGATGACCGCATCGATGTTGAGGTAACTCTTGCCGGCGGGCGATGGTCCGATATGGACCGCTTCGTCGGCAAAATGCACCGCAGCGCTGTCCTTGTCCGCGTCGCTGAACACGGCGACCGTCCGCAGATCAAGTTCCTTTGCGGCGCGGATGATCCGCACGGCGATCTCGCCGCGATTGGCGACTAACAGCTTGTCGAACACGCGCGCATATTCCGCAACCGCCGTCTTTCCGGGCCGCAGACATTCTCTTTATCTCGGCGACCCGTCAAGCGCGTGGATCAATATCCCATCGCGATGCCGTCCTTGCGCGGGTCCGATCCCCCGATCAGAACACCGCGCTCGCGATCGATCAGGATGGCTTGGCAACCGCCCAGCGGTTTCTCGGTGAAGACAACCGCGTGGCCCCGCCGTTCGAGCTCCGCAGCGGTGACGGTATCGACCGTCGGTTCGAGTTGCAGCGCGCCGCCATAGGCGAAACTGCGCGGTGCCTCGGCCGCGGCCTGCGGATCGAGACCGCCGCGCAAGAGCCGGGTCAGATAATGCGCGTGGCCGGTCGCCTGATAATGCCCCCCCATGATGCCAAACGGCATAACGGCGCGGCCGTCCTTCATCAGCATGCCCGGAATAATGGTGTGCAGCGGCCGCTTTCTTGGTCCGATGGCGTTGGGGTGACTCGGCGCGACACGAAAGATCGATCCGCGACTGTGAAATAACACGCCGCTCTTTGGCGCCATGATGCCGCAACCGAATTCCGCAAACAGCGAGTTGATGAACGAGATAGCGTTGCCGTCGCGATCGACCACCGCGAGATAGACCGTGTCCCTGTGCTCCACTTCATCGAGCACCAGAGCCTCCGATGAATGGCGAAGGCTGATCGCCGCCTGCGTTCGATCGGCATATTCATCCGACAGATAACGCGACACGTCGAACGGATTGGCCACCGGATCGCAGAAATACGCGTCCCGCGCGCTGTAGGCGGCTTTGGTGACTTCGGCCAGCAAATGAATCTGATCGGCCTCGCTCGATTGCGCGTCGAACAGATCGAAGCGCGCAAGCGCGTTGAGCATCATCAACGCGACAATGCCCTGGCCGTTGGGCGGGCATTCATAAACCTCGTGTCCGGCATAGGCCACCGATATCGGCGTCTCATAGACCGATTGCTGGGAAGCGAAATCCTCCAGCGTGTGCAAGCCGCCGTGAGCGCGCAGCCGCGCCACCATATCGTCGGCGACGGGGCCTTCGTAAAATCCGGCGCGGCCCGCCTTGGCGATACAGCGGAGCGTGGCGGCCAAAAGCGGCTGACGCACCGTTTCGCCCAGGACGAGCGGCTCGCCGCCGCATAGAAACAACGGCGCCGCGACCGGATCATCGGCGACCCGCGCGCAGGCTTTGGTGAAATCAAACGCAACCCGCGGCGCCACCGGGCAACCTTCCTCCGCCAAGCGGATGGCCGGCTGCAGCAGTTCTTCCATCTCGCGCGTGCCGAAATCGGCAAGGAGCCGGAACCAGGCGTCGACAGCACCCGGCACCGTGACGGCATGTGCCGACCGCTCCGGAATTTCATTGAAGCCGCGCTCTACATACCAATCCAGCGTCGCCGCGGCGGGCGCTCGGCCGGAACCGTTGAGCGCAAGCGGCAACCCGCCCTTCGGCGAATAGAGAACGAAACAATCCCCGCCGATACCGGTCATGTGTGGCTCGGCGAGACAGAGCACTGCCGCCGCCGCGACCGCCGCATCGACGGCATTGCCGCCGTCGCGCAAGACGTCGATGGCGGTCGCCGTAGCCAGCGGGTGCGAAGTCGCAGCCATCGCTTGGTTGCTGACGGCGGCCGGACGGCTCGGCCGCTGAAAATGTCTCATCGCTTACAGGTGTCCTGGCAGAAAACAGCTTCGGCTTTAGCAGCAAAGCGCTGCAACGCAAGGGCGAGCATGACTTGCTTGGGCCTGCGCTCCGTCTAGAGCGGTGGCGCCGCCGCGGGCGGGCGGCGGTGGTGCGTCGCCTGCTCGAAAGCATAGCCGAGGCGGAACAGATCGGGCTCGTGATAGGGCAGCACGACCATTTCCAGGCCGACCGGGATGCCGGCTGACGAGAAACCCGCCGGCAGGCAAATCGACGGCAGCCAGGTCTGAGCGGCAATCAACGTGTTGGTCGGGAAGGTCAGGACCGTCCAGCGCCCGTTATTCAGTTCCTCGCGCGTCGGCGGCAGCACCTGGCACGACGCGAAACAAATGCCGTCGAGCTTGTTGGCGGCGATGATGTTGACGACGGCACGCTGAAAGGCGTCGCGCGCGGCGAGCTTGCGATAGTATTCCGGATCGTCCTCGGGCTTTGCCGGACCCGACATGATATCTTTGATGAGATCAAGATTCTTGTGATATTTGCCGTCTTTGTAGATCGCATCGAGCGACGAATAGGCGAAGGCCGGATTCCTGGCGAGGAACGCGTTGATGTCGTGGCGCGAGTGTGTGATGTAGAGCGATGTCTCGATGATAAAGTCCATCATGTTCGGCAGACTGACATCGACGATTTCGGCACCGGCCGCTGTGATTGACTGGATCGCCGCGCGCACGACCTTATTCACCTCGGCACTGTCGGGATCGCTGTCGCTGCCGAAGGCCTCCTTCAGCACGCCGATGCGCGCGCCCTTGAGACCGTTCGGATCGAGGTGGTCGGTGTAGCTGCCTTTGTGGCCGGCAATGACGTAGGCCGTCGTGTAAGGATCGAGCGGGTCGTAGCCGACGATCGCGTCCAGCACGATTGCGGTGTCCTTGACATTGCGCCCCATCGGGCCCGCCGTGTCCTGAAAGACCACAAGCGGCGAGAGACCCTTGCGGCTGATGAGGCCGGGCGTCACGCGCACGCCGACGAGGTTGTCGAAGCTTGCCGGCACGCGGATCGAACCGCCGGTGTCTTCGCCAATACCGACAGCCGCGAGGTTGGCGGCGATCGCCGCGCCGGTGCCGGCGCTCGAACCGCCCGGATCGCGGGCGAGATCGTAGGGGTTCTTGGTTTCGCCGCTGGCGGACGAATAGCCAAACCAGGAGGTGGCGAAATCGGGCAAAGTCGTCTTGCCGAGGATGACCGCGCCGGCCGCTTTGAGCTTGGCAACAAGCGTCGAGTCCTCCTTTGGAACATAGCCCTTGATGGCGATTGACCCGAAGCTCGTCGGAATGCCCTTGGTCTCGGCCTGATCTTTGACCGCGATCGGGATTCCGTGCAGCGGGCCGCTCAGCTTTCCGGAGCGCTGGAAGGCTGCATCGAGCGCTGCGGCTTCCGTCAGCGCGTCCGCGTTGAGCGCCACAAAAGCGTTCAGCGCGGGTCCTTTCTGATCGTAGGCCGCGATCCTATCCAGATAGCCTTGCACGAGCTCGACGCATGTCAGGGTCTTTCCCCGGTAGGCGCCGTGAATCTGGTCGATTGTCGTCTCTTCGAGGGCAAAACTCTTGGCCACAGAACTCTCCTTGATGATTCCAATCCCGCACGAGCAAGGCCGGCGACGTTGAAAGAACGCGCTACGGCCTCAAGTGTTCTTCATTTGGCGCGCACCAGGCGGGTCAGGCCACCGTCGAGCGCCAGCGCCGCAACGATAATCGCCCCCTTGATGATCGACTGATAGTACGGACTGATATCGAGAAGCACGAAGCCGTTCGAGATTGTCGCGATGATTCCGAGCCCGACGACCGTGCGCCACATCGCGCCGACACCGCCCGACAGCGAGGTCCCGCCGACCACCACGATGGTGAGCACATCGAAAATAATGCCAGGGTCGAGGTTGGCCTGCGCGGATGACAGTTGCGAGGCGATGATGCTGCCGGCAAGGCCGATGCAGCCGCCGAGCACGACATAGGTACTGGCGACCACCGTGCGGACGCGGATGCCGGAGAGACGGCTGGCTTCGTAGTTGCCGCCGACCGAATAGATCGCCTCGCCGTAAACGGTACGCGCCAGGATGAAGCCGAACACCAGCAGGAAGACGATCAGCAGCATGCCGGAGTAAGGAACGCCGTGCCATCGCCCAGCGCCGAGCGTGCCGAAATCGGGATTGTCGACCAGGAAGGCGGCGTTCTTGGTCATGACCAGCGCGACGCCGTTGATGACGAAGCCGCTGCCGACTGTGGTGATGAAGGGATTGATGCGGACCACGGCGACGAGCAGACCGTTGGCCAATCCGAACAATAGCCCGACGACGATCGCGGCCGCGAAAGCGATCGATGGCGGATAGCTTTGCCCGACATAGGCAGCGACCACGGCGCACAGCGAATAACCCGATGCCACCGACAGATCGAAGCCGCCGGTCAGGATGACGAATGTCATACCGACCGCCATGATTCCGGCGGGCGCCCACTGCGACAGCATGTTGAAGATGTTCTGTGCCGACAGGAAGGCGGGATTGCCGATGCCGACCACCGCGACCAGCAGCACCAAGGTCAGGATGATGCCGTAGACGCGGATCAGCGTCGGCAATTGATCGCGCCACGCCGCCACAGGCCGGGTCACAGGACGCGCGGTGTTGATTGTCGTCATTCGAGGACTCGCAAAGCTAGTTCGCTCCTGCCATGGCGGGTCGATCTTCAACGGCGAAGATGAGATTGAGGATGCGTTCGACACTCGCCTCGTGGCCGTCGAGGGTGGCGATCTGCTTGCCGCGCGCCATCACCAGAATGCGATCCGCATGCTCGACGACTTCTTCCAGATCGGACGAGACCAGAATGACGCCCATACCCTGATCGCTGAGGCTGCGAATGGTCTGGAAAATCTCTTGCTTGGCGCCGAGGTCGATGCCTCGGGTCGGCTCGTCGAGCAAAAGCACGCGCGGCCGCCGATGCAGCCACTTGCCGATGACGAGCTTCTGCTGATTGCCGCCGGAAAGATGAAGCGCGTCGGTATCGAGCCGATCGGTATTAAAGCCGATCTGGCGAGCGAGCGTCGCCGCGGTCGCCCACCGTGCGCTGGGCGAGATCACGGGCCCCCGCGCGACGGAGCCGATATCCGCAAGCAAGAGATTCGAGAGCGCCGAACGCGAGAGCACGAGCCCTTCGCGCTTGCGATCTTCCGGCGCCAGCGCGATGCCACGTCCGATCGCCTCGCCGACCGATGGCGGCCACGAACATTCTTGCCCGTCAATCGCCATGATGCCTTCGGACGACGGCTCGAGGCCCGCGATCGAACGGAGAACTTCGGTACGGCCTGCGCCTACAAGCCCGGCAATGCCGAGCACATCGCCTTCGCCGAGCTCAAAGTTGATTCCAGAGACTTTACCCGGCAGCGAGAGATTGCGCACGCGCAGAAGTTCTTTGACTTCCCCGCGCTCGCGCTTGCGGCCGGGAACGATCTGCACATCGCCCAGCATCGCCTTTACCAGTGTGTCTTTGGTCCAGGCCGCCGAAGGCCGCGTTTCGATGAGCTGGCCGTCGCGCATCACCGAGACGCGGTCGCACAGGCGCAGCACCTCGTCGAGATCATGGGAGATGAAAATGACCGAGACGTTGTTTTCCCTCAGCCGGCCGATCAGTTCGTAAAGCCGCGATCGCTCGAACGGGCCGAGCGGCGCCGTCGGTTCATCCATGATGATCACGTCGTGCTCGGCATGGACGGCACGCATGATCTCCAGCATCTGCTGATTAGCAACCGACAGCGTATTGGCTTTGGCATGCGGCGCGATTTTCACACCCATCCATTGCGCGAGCTCGCCAAAGCGCTTCTCCATGCCGCCGCGGTCGACGATGAACCAGCGGTGCGGCACCTCGCCCAGGAAGACGTTGGACAGCGCCGACATCTCCGGGATGATGGTCAGCTCCTGATAGATCGCGGCAATGCCGTTGTTGCGCTGCGCCCGCGGATCCTCGAACGAGATCGGCCGGCCCTGCACTTCGATGTCGCCGGCATCGGGCGTGCTCGCTCCCGAGAGCATGCGGATGAATGTCGACTTGCCGGCGCCGTTGGCGCCGACCAGCCCGTGCACTTCGCCGGTCTCCAGCACAAAGCTCACCTTGCGCAGCGCCTGAACGCCGGGAAACGACTTCGAAACGTTGCGCACGCGGATGGCGAGCGTGGACTCGCTGATCCGCTTGCTGCCGATCGGGGACTGCACCATCGTTCCCTTTGCTAAGCCGCAGGGTTCCGGGCCAGGACGGCCCGGAACCCGAACGGCATTGCGCGACCGCTCAGTAGACCGGCTCGTACTTGTCGACGTTGGCCTTGGTGATGAAGATCGTGCCGGTGGTGCTGACGATTTCCGGCAACAGAGCTTCGTCGATGTAGGCATTGATCGGCTTGCCCTCGAGCGCCATCATCAACGCAACCGCGCCATAATAGGCTTCTTGATAGGGCAGATAAGCGGTGGTCTGCGCCCAGGTGCCGGCCTTGACCTTGGCGACCCCGACTTTGGTAGCGCCGCCGGAGAAGATTTTGATGTCCTTGCCCGGAGTCTTGCCGGCGGCGATGACCGCCTGTTCGACGCCGCGCGACATGTCATCCCATGACGAAATAATGATGCTGATGTCAGGATGCGCCAGCAGCGCACTCTGAATTTTCGTCAGCGCGATGCGCGGATCGAAATTAGCCGGCTCGTCCACCACGACTTTCACGTTGGGATATTTCTTGGCTCCCTCCTTGATGGCGTTTTCCCAATAGGTGAACAGGTCGGAGCCGACGAAGCCGCCGACCGCTGCCACCGAGCAGGTGCCGGTGCAGGACGCGAAGGCGGTATTGATAGCCTCGTTGAAGTGCGCCGGACCTTGCATGGTCAACGTCGCGGCGAGGCCGGGCGTGTAGTCCGGATCGCCGCACATGGCGATGTCGATCGAGACGACCGGCTTGCCGGTCGGCTTGAGCAGGCGGTTGTAAAGACCGCAACCGGGTTGCGCCGCCGCCGGTCCGAACAGATAGCCGTCGAAGCCTTCGGTGACGGCGTTCTCGACCACCTTCGCTTGCGTCGCCGGACTGAAATTCGCATCGAAGATCTTGAACTCGAAGCCGTATTTGGCGGCGGCGGCCTTAAGACCAGCCAGCCGCGCAAGACAATACGGATTGTCGACGCACTCGGTCAGGTAAGCGATGCGATACTTCTTGCCCGGCTTATCGCCCGACTTGTCGTAATCGACGACGGCCTTCGCAGCCGGCGACATTTCTACAGCCGCGGCTTTGTGAGCGGCAGTGGATGCGGACGCGATCCCGATCGCGATCGCCACAAGCGTGGTCAGCGACCGGCCACGCTTTCTCAATACTGCAACATAGTCCATCATCATTAGCCCCTCTGTTCGGTGGAATAATTAAGACCGCCTCACCGGCACGCGTTCGCCGGATGCGACGATTGCGCGGTCAAAGTCACGTTTTTTGGAACCGGCGCGATGGGGACGGCTGATGCAACGACCGAATCGACCAAGCCGTGCGGGCCCGCGTTGTGCCCTGAGCGAAACTCACGAAGCAGGCCCTGCCGAGTATCGTACCGTTCACCGAACCCATCACTTTTTCAGGCGCGGTTGCGAATCTCGGCCGGCAGACCGCATCTGCCTTCGCAACCCAACATGCTCTTGCGATACCTGCATCGTCGAAGTTCCAGTCGTCGAAGCTTGCAGGCGATCACTGTCGCATCCCGGTGCGTAGTGAATGAGCTTCAAGTTGCAAGCGAGCTTCGGTATTGTAAATTTCAAATTCCAGAATTGCGATTTCGGAAAAGCCAAACGAGTGCTGATTAATCGGTGCGCATATGTGCAAAAAATTGCTTCATGCCTAGGCAAAGCAAATCAAAGAACGGGGAACAAGACGGAAACCGCCGGCCAGAACGCTTCATGGCTTTGGTGACGTTCCGGCAGATTCGCTATTTCATCGCCGTCGCCGAAAGCGGCAAGATCAGCGCTGCAGCCTCCATGCTCGGAATCTCTCCCTCGGTGGTTACCGAGGCGGTGAGTGAACTCGAAACATTGTCGCGGATGAAACTGTTCCAGCGGCAGCCGCGCGGACTTGATCTGACCTATGAAGGCCATCGTTTCCTGGCGCATTGCCGCAATATCTTGTCCGCGGTCGAAGGCGCCAACGAAGCGTTGGCGCGTCCCGACAGCGAAATGGAGGGCACGCTGAAACTTGCGACGACCATTACGGTCGCCGGCTACTTCCTCGCGCCGCTGCTATCGCGCTTTCAGAGAACGTTTCCGAATATCCAAGTCCGGGTCGTCGAAGAAAAACGACTGAACCTCGAAGAAGGCCTGATCGACGGCAGACACGATCTGGCGCTGATGCTGGTATCGAATCTATCCAATCGCCAGAAACTGTTAAGCCACACGCTCGTTCACTCCATGCGGCGGTTGTGGCTGCCGCCCAAGCATCCGCTGCTCAATCAGGAAATCGTCACCCTTGGCGACGTCGCCGCCATGCCCTACATACAGCTTGTCATCGACGATGCCGAATTCACGGCCGGCGCCTATTGGCGCGCGCATAATCTGCAGCCCAACATCATTATTCGTACCGAGTCGGTCGAGGCTGTTCGAAGCCTGATCGCGCATCGCCAAGGCGTCACAATACTCTCAGATATGATGTATCGGCCATGGTCGCTTGAGGGCAGCCGCATCGAAGTGCGCGAGGTGGCGGCGAATATTCCGACGATGAACACCGGGCTTGTGTGGCCGCGCGCACGCGAGCCGAGCGCCGAGGTGCGCGCCTTCATCGACTTTTGCCGCATCGAATACGACAGCGGTCGTCTTGAAGTTCGCCGCAACATGCCGATCGAGCGGGAATAGAACGTCCCGCGACGCCCTCGCTTGGCACATCGCTTGCAAGTGTATCGCCGGCAAAACGCGCCGCGTTGCGGACGCGCGGGTGACGATTCAGAATTGTGAGGAGCAGGGGCGATGTCCAATACGAAGGCGATGCCGTCGGTCGTTGGCGGACGTGACGTGGAGTCAGTGCGCCTGGGGACCGGCGCCTATGCCTGGAAAGTCAGTCCGTCGCATGTCGACCTCTCGATGCCGGCGAAGGAGCCGCTGCCGGCGACGATCTCCGCGGAGCCGCAAAACATCACCATCGACCTCGCCCGCTCGGCCATGATCGTCGTCGACATGCAGAACGATTTCTGCGCTCCGGGCGGGTGGGTCGATTGGCTTGGCGCCGATCTCTCGCCTGAGCGCGCACCAATCAAGCCGCTGCAAGCGATTCTGCCGGCGCTGCGCGCCAACGGCGTGCCGATCATCTGGCTCAACTGGGGCAACCGGCCCGATCGCAAGAACCTGCCGCCGACGATTCTTTATGTGTTCAACCCGGACGGCAACGGCATCGGCATCGGTGGCGAGCTGCCGGGCAACGGCGCGCATCTTCTGGAGAAAGACAGCTGGTCGGCGGCTGTGGTCGATGAACTCGAGCAGCTGCCGGAAGACATCAAAGTGGACAAGTTCCGCATCAGCGGTTTTTGGGACACGCCGCTCGACAGCATCCTGCGCAATCTCGAGGTGAAGACGGTCTTTTTCAGCGGCGTCAATACCGATCAATGCGTGCTGCACTCGCTGACCGACGCGCATTTCCTCGGCTATAATTGCGTGCTTGTCCAGGATTGCTGCGGCACGACCTCCCCCGATTTCTGCCACGAAGCGACCTTGTGGAACGTCAAAAAATGCTTCGGCTTCGTGACCAAATCCAGCGACGTGATATCGGCTTTGCCGAAGAAGGCGGCCGGCTAAATCCCCGTCGTCACCAATCGCAGCCGAGCACTGTCGGATATCGCGGGACACGCGGATGACAGTGCTGCTTCCGCGCATCGATTGGCGCAGTCTCGATCGGGCGGCGCTCGGCGAGGCCTATAACAGCGCCGCCGCGGTCGCCAACTGCAGCGCCATCACCGCCTCGTGGGAACCGCGCAGCACGCCGGTGCGCCAACGGCAAGGCGCGATGCTCGACCTTGCCTACGGGCCGCGGCCGCGCAACCGGATCGATTTCATTAGATGTGGCGCGCCGCGCGCGCCGACGCTCGTTTTCTTGCACGGCGGGTATTGGCAGATGCGGGCGAAAGAAACCTTTACTTTCGTCGCAACCGGCCCGCTGACGATCGGATTGAATGTGGGGCTTGTCGGCTACACGCTTGCGCCCGCGGCATCCATGGACGAAATCGTTGCCGAGATTGGCAGCGCACTTGATTGGCTCACAGCGGAATTGCCGGCGCTCGACGGCGATCCGGAAAAGCTCCTGTTGTCTGGGTGGTCGGCGGGCGCCCAACTAGCCGCCATGAATATGGATCATCCCTCGGTTCGAGGCTGCCTCGCCATCAGCGGCATTTACGACCTCGAGCCGATGCGGCATTGCTATGTCAACGACAAGCTCGGCCTTGACGAAGCCATGGCGCTGCGGAATTCGCCAATCCGCTTGCAACCGTCCGCGAAGGTTCCGCTGGCCATCGTGGTTGGCGGCGCCGAGCTTCCGCTGATGCGGCAACAGTCCGCCGACTATGCGGGGGCGCGCTCCCGGCAGGGATTACCCGCGCTGTTGCGCGAAATTCCAAGTGCCGATCACTTTTCCATTCTCGACGAGATGGAGCGGAGCGACGGCCTGATTGTCGATATCCTGCGCCAGCTGCAAGCAGACGCCGGGCTGTAGCCGGCGAGACCCGGCGTGAGGTTCACGCCGTCTCGATCAGCAATATCGCCTGCCCGGGCTCGACCGGCGCCTCGTTGTCGACGAGAAAGCGCACCACCTTGCCGGCCGCATCGGCATGCACCTCCGTAAATTGCTTCATCACCTCAATGAGCCCGATGATATCGCCGTCGGCAACCTTGTCGCCATCGTCTTTG